>JBKJLX010000417.1:0-5732 GCA_046596645.1 Polyangiaceae bacterium | reverse complement strand
CCCGAGCCCGATCCCCCACGCCCACGTGGTGACCACCACGACCCACAAGACGCTGCGCGGCCCGCGCGGCGGCATGATCCTGTGCAAGAAGGAGCACGCCTCCGCCATCGACAAGGCCGTGTTCCCTGGCCTGCAGGGCGGGCCCCACAACCACGTGACGGCCGGCATCGCCGTCGCCGCGAAGGAGGCGGCGACGCCCGAGTTCGACGCCTACGCCGCGGCGGTGGTGGAGAACGCGCGCGTCCTGGCGGAGGAGCTGGGGGCGAAGGGCTTCCGGGTCATCACCGGCGGCACCGACAACCACCTCATCCTCATCGACTGCATGCCGCGCGGCATCGCGGGCAAGCCCTACGCGCAGGCGCTCGACAAGGCCGGCATCGTCGGCAACTACAACTCGGTCCCCTTCGATCCGCGCAAGCCGTTCGACCCCTCGGGCTACCGCCTCGGCACCCCGTCGCTCACCTCGCGCGGCATGGGGCCGGCCGAGATGAAGAAGCTCGCCACGTGGATGGATGAGGTCGCCAAGAGCCAGGACGAGGCGGTCCTCGCGCGCATCGCGGGCGAGGTGAAGGAGCTCTGCAAGGGCTTCCCGGCACCCGGACTCTCCGTCTGATCGACACGTCGCTCGGGTGGGACGCCGAGTAGTCGCTCGGGGGCCGCTCGCGCGCTGCCCTCACGTCGGCCATCGAACAGGTCCGCGCCGACCCACCGCGCGCCTTTCACGTGCAGCGATTGACGTGGCGGGCCGCGAAGGTCGGCCCGGGCACGTGCATCCCCTGACATCTGCCAGGCGACCGACGATCGGGATGAGCTCCCCGCGGCGGCATTTTGCAGCATCGAGGCCGCGGCACGTGCGCTGCTTGTGCACCTCGGCATGATCTGGCGAGTGGGGCTGCGAGCCGCGACGGCGGCGATGGCCGGGCTGCTCGTCGCCGCATGCGGAGAGGACGATGCGGCATCCGCCGGCGGTGGCGGCAGCGCGGCGGTCGGTGACGTGGGCGGGGGCGAAGTGGGTGGGGGCGCCCCCGAGGCAGCCGCCACTGCCACCGCCGGCGGGTTCGACTTGAACCCTGGGAGGCTGGTGGTCGAGCAGGGCCGCAAGGTCCAGGGCACGGACGCCGCGTCGTACCTGTCGGCCTTCGCCTGGTTCACCGAGGAGGACGCGCCGAACGAGGACCCCGCCTGCGAGGGGGAGGAGGAAGGCGGCTGCATCCTCGTCGGCGCGTGCCCGCCGGTCGCCACACCGACGACCCTGGTGGACGTCGGCTCGGCGTCGCTCGCCTCCTCGCTGCTCGAGATCGACGTCCCGCGCCAGAGCGACGGCACCTACGCGCTGTCCTTCGACCAGCGGCTGGCCTCGCCGGGTGCCGGCGTCGACGGAAACTTCGGCGGGCCCGAGGCCCGCTTCCACGTGTCGACCACGGTGCCGACGACGATCCACGTCCTCGCGCCGGTGCTCGGCGATCCGATCCCGCGGGACGAGGACCTCGAGGTGGCGGTGGAGACCAGCGCCATCGCCGACACCATCCACTTCGCGATCGGCGACGGAGACGCGCGCGTCGAGTGCGCGTGGCCCGGCACCGAGGGCGGCGTGGTGCCGGTGGGTCTGCTCGAGCAGCTGGAGATGGACCGCGTGCTGGTCGTCGCCTGGACCGAGCAGTCCGGCCGTGCGGCCGCCGGCACCTGGGACGTCGCCTGGGTGATGCGCGACGTCGAGTACGCGTCGCCGGTGGTGCTGGAGTGATCGTGGACCCCGGGAGACGATGATGAAGACCTCTTCCCTTCTCGTGATGCTCGGAGCTCTTGTCATCGCCGCCTGCGGTGATGCCGCCACGGAGGACGGTGCCGGTGGCGCGACGAGCGCTGGCGGCGGTGACGTCGGTGGCGGAGGAGGCGGGGCCGGCGGAGGCGCGATCCCTGAGCCGACCCGGAGGGGCGGCATGATCCTCATCCGCACCTGGTACGCCGGCGAGGCGTCGGATCCAGAGATCGCCTCCTCCGCCGCCTTCATCGCGGGGTTCGACGGTGCGGCTGGCGAGGCGTGGGACGACCCGCGATGCACGACGACCGTCGTCGAGGCGTGCGAGGTCACCGTCTGCGATCCCGCGGCCCCGCCACCGCAGGGTGATGAGCGCGTCCCCAACGTCGACGCGGGGGCCATCCGGTTCGAGGGGCTCTCGGCACCCTTCGTCACTGAGCTCGGCACGACGGTCCCCGGCGAATACAGCGCCGAGCTGCCCGGTCCGCCCGCCGTCGACTGGCCGTTCGCCGGCGGCGCACCGCTCACCTTCCTCGCCGAGGGCGACGTCGTCCGTCCGTTCTCGGCGACCCTCGCCGCGCCGGCACGATTCCGGGTGGAATCTCCGCAGCTGAGCTACCCCATGGTGATCGATCGCACGGTTCCGCTGGAGCTGCAGTGGACGGCGGGGTCGGGTGCGGGACAGGTCGAGGTCGTGCTGGATGACCTGCGGGTCGACGACGGCCAGGAGCAGGACGTCACCATCTCCTGCCACGGTGAGGTCGTCGACGGCGCGCTCACCATCCCCGTGGAGGCCCTGAGCATGCTGTCCCCCGGCCGCGAAAGCACACTCCTCGTCCTCGCGCGGGAGACGACCGAGGTCGTCGCCGGCGACTGGCGCGTCAGCGCCAGCGTCTACGACATAAGCGTGTTCTACGGCGTCGAGATCCAGTGATCCGTCGCGCAGCGCGACTCGCTTCACCACCTCGCGGGAGGAGTGACTTCACATGAGCACGACGGCACGACACACCATCCTGGCGGCCGCGGTGGCCGCGACGCTGCTCGCCTGTGGCTCCTCGAGCGAGACCGCCGACGGGACGACCGGCAGCGGCGGCGACGCGGCGAGCGCGAGCGACGCAGCGAACGCTGCGGGCGGCGCGGGCGGCGGTGGGGCCGACGCCGTCGAGCCGACGCGCCTCGGAACCTTCAGCCTCCTCCGCAGCTCGCTCTTGACGGAGGAGGGTGCATCGGACCGCGCGATCTGGGCCTCGCTCTACGCCCGGTTCGAGGCGGCGGTCCGCGAGGAGGGCGCGGACGAGCGGGCGGACTGCACCACGACGCCCATCGATGGATGCAGGGTGACCGTGTGCGACGCATCGCACGACGACGACGGCGGAAGCGGAGAGTTGCCGGCCTACGTGGGCGCCGGCGTGCTTGAGGTCGAGGGTCCGAGCGTTCCAGCACGCGCCGAGCCAGGGTCCGGCTTCGAGTACGATCTGGACCTGGGGTCCTCCGAGGACGAGGCCTGGCCGTTCGCCTCGGGCACGTCGCTCGCGTTCTCCGCCACCGGCGACGTCGTCCCGCCCTTCACCTCGGCCATCGACGCGCCCGCGCGACTGCAGGGCATCTTGCCCTCGCTGCACAGCGGGATGGTCATCGACCGCGACGTGCCCTTCGAGCTTTCGTGGACGCCCGGGCCGGGAGGCGGCGGCGCCGGCATCCAGATCGATCAATGGAACCACCCCGCCGAGTACGGGCCGAACGTGTCCGTCTATTGTGAAGTCGACGTCGCGGACGGGGGAATCATCATCCCTGCTGCGGCCCTCCAGGACCTGTCGTCCGATCTGGGCGCGGACCTGACGGTCCTCAGCGGCGACCGGGGCGAGGTGGACGCCGGCGACTGGCGCATCACCGTCGTCGCCCTCGACATCGCCTTGCTCGACGGCGGCGTGGTGATCCAGTGAACCGGAGGGAGCGCAGCCCGAGGCGGTAAGCAGCCACTCCGCAGGGAGCCTCCTCGAGCTTCGTCGCGTGGACGCGCTACGATGCGGGGATCCGTGGATGCCGTCGCCCTCGCTCCCCTCCAGGTCGAACGGAGCCTCGCCCTCTCGCGCGACACGCTCGGTCGACCACCGATGAAGCTGCTCGACATCGTCCGCGAGGTCGGGCTTCTCACGGGCGGCGCGCCGACGGCCATCGTGGGCGGCGTCGCGCAGATGCTGTGGGCGCGCAAGACCTTCACGGACGACATCGATCTGGCGCTCGCGCAGACCGATCTGCGTGGCGCGCTGGCAGCGGTGACGGAGGGAGTGCCCGGCTGGGCCCTGCCCTCGCCTCCGGATCGGGCGCACGAGCAGGACGACGTCTTCGAGGTCGCGCACCTCCTGTTCGACGGGGTCGTGGTGGACCTCCTCTCGTTCCGCGTAGCGGCTCTCACCGACGCCCTCATCGTGCGGGCGGTGCGGATCCCCGAGCTCGGCGGCTTGCCGTTTGCTCCGCCCGAGCTCCTCCTCGTCACCCAGCTCCTTCGTCCGGGGACGCGAGGGGCGATCGCTGCCCTCGAGCTCGTCGTCGCACGCCGCGCGCAAGGTGGGCTAGACGAGGCCACGGTACGCCACTTCACCGATCTCACGGGCTGCACCGCGCGGCTCGACCGCGTGCTCGCACAGGCGGACGCCGTCGAGCGCACGTGAGGCCGGCCGACAGGGGCCCGGGTTGCAGCCTGCCGGGGGGTGTGGGACCTCCCCGCCATGCGAAATGCCCTCGTGCGGGGTCTCCCGCTGGCCCTCCCGCTGCTGTTCGCCCTCACCGCCTGCGACAACCCGGCGCCCACCGCCGGCGCCGAGCAGGGCCCGAAGCCGCCGGTTCCCGGCGACATGGGCGGCGCGTCGGCGACGAAGAGCGACGACAAGGCCGTGGCCAAGGCAGCGAAGAAGAAGGACATCGCGCGCGACGTGGCGAACACCGACGCGGCAGGCGAGGACGGCGTCGCCCCCGCGGAGCCGGCCAAGACCGGCGGCGACATCCCCGCTCCGCCGGACGTGGCAGCGCCGCCCAACGACGCGGAGAAGTCGCCGTCGGGCCTCGCGTCGAAGGTCCTCACCAAGGGCACCGGCTCGGTGAAGCCGAAGGCCGTCGACAAGGTGAAGGTCCACTACACGGGGTGGACCAAGGACGGGAAGATGTTCGACAGCTCGGTCGCGCGCGGCGAGGCCGCGAGCTTCGGGCTCGACGGCGTCATCCCCGGCTGGACCGAGGGGCTGCAGCTCATGGTGGAGAAGGAGAAGCGCCGCTTCTGGATCCCCGCCAACCTCGCGTACGGCGACAAGCCGTCGCGCCCGGGCTCGCCGACGGGCCAGCTCACCTTCGACGTCGAGCTGCTCTCGATCACCGTCGCGCCCCCGCCGCCCGAGGTCCCCAAGGACGTCGCTGCGCCGCCCAAGGACGCGAAGAAGACCGCGTCGGGGATGCACTACAAGGTCCTCACCAAGGGCAAGGGCACCGAGCACCCCGCCGCCGAGGACACCGTCCTCGTCCACTATTCGGGCTGGACCAAGGACGGCAAGATGTTCGACAGCTCGGTGACTCGCGGCGAGCCGGCGCGCTTCCCGCTGAACCGCGTCATCAAGGGCTGGACGGAGGGCGTGCAGCTCATGGTCGTCGGCGAGAAGACGCGCTTCTGGATCCCCGCCGACATCGCCTACGGCGACACGCCGAAGCGCCCCGGCGCGCCCTCGGGCCAGCTGACCTTCGACATCGAGCTGGTCGAGATCCAGAAGAAGAAATGATCAGGTCCTGAGGACAGCCCCGCTCTCACGGCGCGGGTGGCGCGCCGTGGGAGGACCGGAGGACCTCGAGCGCGATGGGACGCACGCCGTCGATGATGAACTGGATGCCGACGACCAGGACGATGAGGCCCATGATGCGCGCGACGAGCTCGAGCCCGGCCGGGCCCATGCGCTCGATGGCGCGGGGAGCGACCGCGAGGACGATC
>JBKJLX010000399.1:0-5671 GCA_046596645.1 Polyangiaceae bacterium | reverse complement strand
TCCATCGCCGCCAGGAGTGGACCACCGAGGCCCTTACGACGCAAGGCGTCCACCCGGCTGGAGCGCGGAAATGTCGTCCCATTTTCGCGTCCCGTGGGGGCGGTCCTCGTTGGCCTGCTTGTTGGCCTTTCCGCCCGGCGCGGGCGATGGAGCGGGTCCGTCGTGCGTCGCTGGGCCGCCCTCCTCCTGATCGTCGTCTTGGCCAGCTCGCTGGCCCTGATCGGATGTATACCGGGCTGGGACAGCCATCGTCGCGGGCCCGAGCTGCTGTCGCTGATCGACGTCGTCCCGGCGGAGGTCCACGCTGACGATCGGCTGGAGGTGCTCGGCGTGCAGCTGCCGAGCGGCGACGCCGCGTCGGCGCGCGTGACCTTCCGCGGCACGCTGCGGCGACCCGGGCGCGAGCCGGTCGAGAGCGCGGAGATCGTCGTCGACGGGGCGTCGCTCGCGCGCGACCGCGTCTCGATCGCCGTCTCCGACGAGGTGCTGGAGCGCTTCGTGGGACGCGGCGACGAGGCCGCCCACACGACGTTCACCGGGCTGGTCGAGGTGGAGATACCGACGCTCACCGGGATGTCGGTCTACGGTTCGGTGAAGCAGGAGGTCCGCATCGATCTGGTGCCGCGCAGCGCGCGCGACGCCCTTGCAGCCGCGCGGGCCGACGGTGCCGCGCGCGCCCTGGCATGGCTGGGCATCGTGGCCGACGACGAGCCGGCCGCGGGCGGCGTGCTGGTGCAGCAGGTCGTCGACGGCGGGCCTGCGCATCGCGCCGGCATCGCCCCTGGCGACCGCATCGAGCGCCTCGACGGTCTGACCGTGCTCGACGCGAGGGACCTCGTGCCCCGCCCCTCCGCACGCGCTCCGGCGATCTCGTACCGACGGGGTGACCAGCTGGTCGATGCCGTCGCGTCCACCGCGGGCTTCCGGCCTGGCAGCCTCCGCGATCTGGTCCCTGCGATGGCCGCGCTGTGCGCGCTGGCCATCGTGCTGGCGCTGCGGGCTGCGGGGCCGATGCGCTTTGCCTCGTGGGCCGAGCTGCGACTGGTGGGCCAGGCCAGCCCCCGCTCGACGCGGCTCGGGGCGCGCAGCTGGGTGCTGGAGGCCATACGCTCCATCGTCCGCGACGAGGATCCGCAGGCGGCCGCGTCAGGCTGGCTCGCCTTTGCGCCCCACGTGGTGTTCGTGTGCGTCTCGCTGACCTTCGGCGCGCTCCCCTTCGCGCACCTGCTGGGCGCCTCACAGCTCGACGTTGCCACCCTCCTCCTCGCCTCGCAGACCGGCCTCATCCTCGTCGGGTTCGCCACCTGCGGCTGGTCGGCGGCGCGGCCTTGGTCGCTCGGACGCGCGCTCCGCGCGTCGTTCCGGCTGATCTCGTTGGCCGTCCCCACGTTCGTCGCCGCCACCTGCGTGATCGTGCGCAGCGGCTCGGTGCGCACGTTCGACGTCCTCGCCGGTCAGGCCGGCGGCGGCGCCACCCTGCTCGAGATCGGGGGCTGGCCGTGGACCTGGAACGCAGTGCGCAACCCGCTGGTGTTCGTCGTGTTCGCGCTGGGCCTCGCAACCACCCTGGTCGAGCCGGACGAGGCCTCCCGCTCTCCCCTGGAGCCGTCGGCGCGCGGCCTCCGCCCCTCGCTCTTCTTCCTCGCCGAGTGGACGCACGTGTTCGTCCTCGCCGCGCTGGGAGCGCTCCTCTTCCTCGGCGGGTGGCTCGTCCCTGGCGTCGCGGCAGATCGGCAGGCGGCCAGCCTCGGCTGGACGGTGCTCGGTGCGGCGACCTTCCTGGTCAAGGCCTGGAGCATCGTTCTCGCCGTCGTCGCCGCCCGCTGGACCTTCCCCCGCGTGCGCGAGGGCGTGATCTCCAGGGTGGCGTGGACCCGTTTCGTGCCGATGGCCGCGCTGGTCCTGGGCGCCGCGGTGGCCTGGGAGAAGCTGCGGCCGGACGCGATCGCGGAGCTGATCATCGCGGTGACCGTCCTCGCCGCGGGAGGCGCGGTGGGCGCCCTGGTCGCCGTGCGCGTGGCCCGCGCGCTGTCGAGCCCGCGCCCGCGGCTCTCGCTGAACCCCTTCCTCTAGCCCGCGCGGTCGGAAGCGGCGTACCGTACCGGGCCGCGCGTGCCTCTCCCGGAGAACGTCTCGACCTTTTGCGCCACGTGCGGTCTGCCGATGCGGACGTCGCGCTGCGACGCCTGCGGCGGCAACGCGCAGCCTCTGCCCCTGGAGGACGGCGACGTGCTCGCCACGCTGGGCTCGCGCGCCGACGCCAGCCCGCTCGCGCGGGAGGCATGGTCGCGTCGCGACTGGGCCAGCTTCGTGTCGCACGCGCTGGGGGTGGAGCACGTCCACGGCGCACGACCGGCGCGGCTCAGCGACGGGTCGGGCTTCGTCGCGGTCGTCGACGGGGTCGCGGTGATGGTGGCGATCCGCCAGTCGACGCAGCAGATGGTCCTCGAGGCGCCGGTCGTGCGGCTCCCGGCGACCATGACGGTGCCGGCCATGCGGGTCCTGCTCGAGGCCTGCGACGACCCGCGCCCCGGTGCGCGCTTCTCCCTGCGGGACGACCTGGTGGTGGCGCGCGTCGTCGGGCGCCTCGACCAGGACGAGCCCATCGCGTTCGGCCCCGCGCTGCGCGGGCTCGTCTCATCTGCGTCGGAGATGGCCGAGCGCCTCGTCGCGACGACCGATGCGCGCATGCTCGCCCCCAGCGAGCACCAGGCGCTCGACTTCGACACCATGCCTCCGGCGCGCTTCCTGGGGCGCGTCGCCCACGCCGGCCCGGCCCCGGCGCCGGCCCCCGCGCCGGCCCCGGCGCCCCACTCGCGTCGGCCGCAGGCCGCGCCGTTCCGCGCCCCAGGCCCGTCCGCGCCGCCGGCGCCCGCCGCCGCGTCGAAACCGTCCGCGCAGGCCTTTCCCACGCCGTCGCCCTCCCCGGCGGTCGCCTTCGCCTCGTCGAAGTCTCCGCACCGGCCGACGGTGAGCGGCGCCTTCGAGGCGATGCTGGCGCCGGGCGCTCCGCCGCCCCACCTCCCGCCGCCGCGCGCCCCGGACCCGTTCAGCCAGGCGGGCGAGTCGCTCGAGCTGCCGGTGCCGCCCGGGCAGGGGCCGGTGACCGAGGCGAGCCCGGCTGGTGCGCCGCACCCGCATGGCCCCGCGAACCCCGTCGCCGTCGAGCCGCCACCGCGTGCAGCGGGCTCCACCGCGAAGACGGTCGAGGTGGCGAGCCCCGCCCTCCGGCCGCCTCCCGGCGGAGCGCACGCCGGGAGGCTGACCCCGATCGGGGTGGCGGCGGTCGTCGCGCCGCCGGCTCAGCGCGTAGCCTCGGTCGCCCCGCCCCCGCCCCCGTCGCCTGCGCCGCGCGGCGATCTGAGCTCCACCCAGGTGTCGGCGGCGCCCCCGCCCCCCGGGCCTCAGCAGCTCTGCGACCTCCTCAACAAGGCGCAGACGCTGGGCGCGGTCCTCAGCTTTGCCGATCAGCCGGCGTCGAACCTGCTCCTGGTCCGGGCAACGGTCTACCGCGCGGTCTTCGAGTTCTCGGAGAGCGCGCCGGGCGCGGTGGCGCAGCTGTTCACCGACACCCTGCCGATCACCAGGGAGATCCACATCACCGCCCCCGGAAAGCGGCGCGGGGCCATGGCGATCCCCGAGGCGGAGAGCGCCTTTGCGACCTACGAGGCAATCGTCACCGCAGGCGGCGTCCTCCCGGCGTCGGAGCCGCCTGCGATCGAGCCGATCACCACCGCGCAGGACGCGAAGCAGCACCTCGCGCGCTACGTCTCCGAGATCGATCAGGCCCCGAGCGACCTGGAGCTCCGGCATTTCCTCGGTCTGGGGGCACTCTGTGAGCTCGTCGTGCGCACCAAGCTCCCGCCGCAGACGCTCGACCGCGTCCGCGGCATCATTGCGCGCTCCCAGAAGGAGGGGGCGCGTCAGTCCTCGATCGACCTCATGATGACGGCACTCAACCGGATCATCGGCGGATGAGCGAGCTCCCCGCCATCATCCAGCGCGTCGCGCGCTCCGTCGTCGGCATCCGCGCAGGCAGGACCCTCGGGTGCGCCTTCGCCGCCATGGGCAACGGCATCCTGGTCACGAGCCAGCAGGTCGTGGGGTTCGAGCGCGAGGTGCTGGTGCTGCTCGACGATGAGCGCGTCGTGCCGGCCGTCGTGCTGCGGGTCAACGTCGCGCTCGACGTCGCCCTGCTGCTGCCGATGGAGCCGATCGGCCTCACGCCCCTCGACTCGGTGCAGGAGCCGCCGTCGGTGGGCTCCCCCTGCGCCGTCGTCGGCAAGAGCTTCGGGGCCGCGGTTGCGCTCCCCACGCACGTCGCGGCGGTGGACCGCCCGATCGAAGGGCACCCGCACCTCGAGGTCGTCGCCCACGTGGAGGCCCACATGCAGGGCGCGCCGCTCATCGACGCCGAGGGCTTAGTCCGCGGGATCGTCACGCGGCCACGAGGAAAAGCTGGCCGCGCGATCCTTCCAACCTACGCCTACGAGGGCGGCCTGGAGTCGGTGAACCGCCCGGCGGACCAGCTGCGGGACGTGACCCCCGAGTACGGCTGCCCCGGCTGCGACACGATCTACGAGCCGGCTCACGATCGGTGCCTGGAGTGCGGGTGCCTGCTGCCTCACGCGTCGGCGCAGGCCCCGGACCGGGCCGCGCCGCCCGCGGCCGCGCTCGGCGCGGTGCGGGTCCTCCTGGCGACGCTCGGCGCGTCCGCCGGGCGGCAACGGGTCGACGCGCGCACGTGGAGCTTCGTCTTCGCCCCCCCGGACGGCGAGGCGTGCGAGATGCAGGTCGCTGTCGACGCGGCCGGGCGCGACGTCGCGCTGCGCGTCCCGCTGGTGCGCGTCGTCGGCGACGCTCACGAGTTCTTCTACCGCTTTCTCCTCACCATGAACGACGAGACGCTCGGCGTCTTCAAGGCCTCGGTGCGCGGCGAGTGCGCGTTCCTCTCCAGCGTGGTGCCGCTCACCATGGCGACCAGCCGGGGCGCCGCGCTGGCCGCCGAGCTCGTCGCCGCGGCGCGGCACTACCGCAGCGTGCTCGAGCGATCGTTCGGCGCCGAGCCCGCGTGGGAGTCAGACGACTGACGTTACGGCGGCGAGGGCTTGAAACCGGCGCGGCCGGTCGGCGTACGATGCTCGACCCCATGCATCGCCTCGGTCTCGCGCTCGGCCTCCTCTCCCTCGTCGCCTCCTGTGGGGACGACCAGGATCCCGCCGGGGCCGCGTCCCTCCTCCAGCGGTTGCGTGACCAGAGCTACCAGGAGTGGGATCGCGCGCCAGGCTACGGCGAGCGACGCACGTCCAGCGCGCCCCACGGCGACCAGGTGGAGATCTTCGTCAATGACGTCGTGGCCGACTCCCTCGGGGCCGGCCAGGCGCTGGAGTCGTGGCCAGTGGGGTCGATCGTCGCCAAGGACGGCTACGCCGACGACGGCTCGCTCGACCTCATCGCCGCCATGGAGAAGCGGGAGGACGGCTGGTACTGGGCGGAGTGGGACGGCGACGACGACACCTCCATTTACTCGGGCAAGCCTGCGATCTGCATCGACTGTCACGCGAGCGGCGCCGACTCGGTCCGCGCCTTCGGCCTGCCGTGACCGCCTCGGCTCCCCTCTGACGCGGAGGAGCTGCCTCCGTTCCCCTCCTGACGCTGCGGGAAATTTCCC
>JBKJLX010000383.1:0-3225 GCA_046596645.1 Polyangiaceae bacterium | reverse complement strand
CGAAGCGGTGGTCACGCCCCCTGGCGGAGGCACCCCCTCGACGGAAAGTCCCTCGGGAGGGCGGGGCGTCGACTTTCGAGGCCCGGAAAGTCCCCTCGGGGGGTGGGGAAACCGACTTTCGAGGGCCAGAAACGACCTTTGAAGGCCGGGGCGGGAGGTTTGAAGGTCGGGGCGCGGACTTGAACGGGCGGGGCGGCAGGTTGGAAGGGTCGGAAAGTCTCGAGCGGCGGGCGATCGGGCGCGTCAGCCGGGCCAGTCGTGGAGCGGCTCGCCCTGGCGGGAGTAGGTGACGCCGGCCTTCTCCACGAAGACGAGCTCGTCGGGCTCGGCGAGGAAGCGGGGCTTGGGGGAGTCGTCGCTGACGAAGTCGGCGAAGTCCTCCACCTCGGCGTCGGCGGGGCCCTGCTCCAGCCAGCTCACCATCGGGCGGACGCGATCGCGCCGCTCGCGGAGCCAGCTCTTGAAGCCGCGCACCTGGCCCTTCAGCACCTCGTGCACGGAGAGGCGGCGGAAGAGCTTGGGCAGCACGAAGGGGCCGACGTCGTCGCCGACGGGTTCCTTCACGTGGTGCATCGTCTCGTCGAGGAAGAGCTCGGTCGTGTACCAGCGCCACACCCCCCGCTGCGACGAGCGCGCCTCGCGCGCGAGGGCGAGGTACCGGCGCGCGTCGCGGCGATCCATCGAGGTGTAGATCGATGGGAGCGCGAGGCCGGCCTCGAGGAGGAAGGTGTTGAGGAGGAGCGTGCCGGGGCCGGCGGTGTTCGCGGTCACCTCGCCGACGAAGCGGCCGTAGACGTCGAAGACGTCGCTGGGCGTCTCGACCTCGGTGACGACGCGGGCCGAGAGGCTCACCTGCGCGCCCAGGCGCTCGGCGAGCTGCACGCACGCCAGCTGCGCGCGCGCCTGCCGGTACGAGCCGTTCTTGCCGACGAGCGCGCCGGTCTCCGTCGTCGGGTAGTGCAGCTCGGCAGCGTCGATGCCCTCCAGGCGGACCCGGACCCGGCCGCCGCCGAGCACCTCCTTCCGCTTGCCGTGGTCGAGGACGAACGCGCCGTCGAAGACCTTCGACTCCTCGCCGTCGACCAGCACGTGCTCGACCTCGAGCACCACGGTGTCGGCGTCGGACGTCCCCTTCGGCCAGAACTGCTCCACGTCCAGCCGGCCTCGCATCTCGACCTTCGGCATCGCGCTCCCCTCCCCCGCTGACGAACGGGTCGTCGTCGGCGCAGGGAGGCTACGGAGCTACGCGAAAAGTGGAAGGGCCAGCTCGCTGTCGCTTCGCAGGGGGTCACGGCCGCGCGCCAGACTTGGGCGGTGTTCGCTGGAATTCCGGCCACTTGGGCTGGGACGACAAATGTCAGCGTCCGACTTCCGGACACCTGGGCGCGGTGCGCGAGCGGGGCTCCCGCGACGACGGCTACCTGGCCTTGACGAAGCCCCGGGCGCCCCCGGCGGCCGCGATGTCCGCGGCGAGGCGGCGGCGGAACCAGATCGACACGCTCACCGCCTCATCGCCGGCCAGGACATCGAGCTGGTCCCGCTCCTCCTCGGTGAGGCGGGCCCAGACGTCGAGCCTGCGCTCCACGCCGTCGCCCTGGTTGCGCTGGTACCCGGGCGTGCGCTTCGGCGGCCGGCGGACCTTCCACGCCTTGCGCACCTGGAGGCGGAACCAGGAGCCGACGCTCCGCACCTCGTCCTCGCAGTGGGCGACCAGGGTGTCGCGGTCGGCGTGGGTCATCTTGACGACGACGCGGATGGTCGCGAGCTCGGCCTTCTTGGGCATGGTGGGCGCGATCATGCCACCGCAGAGGCGGCGCGCGAGGGCGAGGTTCACGTGCGCCGGCTGCCGCTTCGCGTGGTCGGCCCGTCCCCCTCGCATCCACGCTGACCATCGGCGAACATCGCCGGCCCTGATGCCGACCCAGCGTGTCTTGCCGTGAGCAGCCCCAACCTCTCCGCGTTCATCTGGTCCGTCGCCGACCTGCTGCGCGGCGACTATAAGCAGTCGGAGTACGGCAAGGTCATCCTCCCGTTCACCGTCCTCCGCCGCCTCGACTGCGTCCTCGAGGGGACCAAGGCCGCCGTGCTGACGGAGAAGGCCCTCCGCGAGAAGGCGGGGCTGAACCCCGAGCCGTTCCTGCTGAAGAAGGCGAAGCAGCACTTCTTCAACACGTCGCCGCTCGACATGAAGACGCTGAAGGGCGACGCGGACCACGTCGGCGAGAACCTCCGCGCCTACGTGCAGGGCTTCTCCGCCCCGGTGCGCGACATCTTCGAGCGGTTCGAGCTGCACACGCAGATCGATCGGCTCGCCAAATCGGGGCTGCTCTACCAGGTGACGGAGAAGTTCGCGGGCATCGACCTGCACCCGGAGGTGGTCAGCAACGCCGAGATGGGCCTCGTGTTCGAGGAGCTGATCCGGAAGTTCGCCGAGCTGTCCAACGAGACGGCGGGAGAGCACTTCACGCCGCGCGAGGTCATCCGGCTCATGGTGAACCTCATCTTCATCGAGGACGACGACGCCCTGGCGAAGCCCGGCGTCGTCCGCTCACTCTACGATCCGACCGCCGGCACGGGCGGGATGCTGAGCGTCGGGGGCGAGCACCTGACGGCGCACAACCCCGGCGCGCGCCTCGTCATGTACGGCCAGGAGCTGAACCCCGAGTCCTACGCCATCTGCAAGGCGGACATGCTCATCAAGGGGCAGGACATCGGGAACATCGTCTTCGGCAACACGCTCTCGGCGGACGGCCTCCCCGGCAAGCACTTCGACTACATGCTGTCGAACCCACCGTTCGGGGTGGAGTGGAAGAAGATCGAGAAGGAGGTCCGCAAGGAGGCCGAGCAAAAGGGCTTCAATGGCCGCTTCGGCATCGTCCTCAACGGGTCGCCCCTGTTCACCGGCGGGGCCGGCTCGGGCGAGAGCGAGATCCGCCGCTACATGCTGGAGAACGATCTCGTCGAGGCCATCGTCGGCCTGCCGACGGACATGTTCTACAACACGGGCATCAGCACCTACGTCTGGATCGTCAGTAACCGCAGGCCCGCCGCGCGCAAAAGTAAGGTGCAGCTGATCGATGCCAGCAGCTTTTGGTAAAAAATGCGCAAGAGCCTGGGCAGCAAGCGTAAGGAGCTGAGCCCCGAGCAGATTGATGACATCACCAAGCTGTTCGGCAACGCCAAGAAGGTGACGCGGGCTAGCGTGCCGATCAGCCGCATCTTCAC
>JBKJLX010000321.1:0-4471 GCA_046596645.1 Polyangiaceae bacterium | reverse complement strand
CGGCGCCTGACGTCAGCGATCGCCGACGGCGACGCGGCGGTGGGCGCGGCGGCGGTGGGCGCGCTGGCGCGGGTGGCGGCGCGTGTGCGAGCGGGCGACGTCATCGCGCCACGCCTGTGCGCCGCGCTCGCCGATCGCAGGCCTTACGTGGTCGTCAACGCGCTCGCGGGCCTTCGCGCGGTCGGGGCGTCCTGCCCGATGCCGGCGGTCGAGGCGCTGCTCGCGGCGCGGCGACCCGCGGTGGTGCGCCGCGCCGCCGCCGAGCAGCTCGCCGCCGTTCGCGCCGGGGGGGCCGAGCCCGCCGCGCGCGCCACGGCGATCCTCGCGCGCTGCGCGGCCGACGACCGCGACGCCGACGTGGCGGAGGCGTGCGCGGCCGCCGGCCGCCCTGCACAGCCGCACGCCTCTGCCAGCCCGCTGCGGGACCTGGTGGTGTTCGTCGTCGCCGACGGCGGCGCCGCCCCCGCGCCGAACGCGCCCTTCGCGATCGCACGCCCCGACGGGTTCGTCCGGGTCGGCGTGGCCGACCGACGCGGCGCCGTCCTGGAGCGCGATCTCGGTGCCGGCCAGGTCCGGCTCGAGGTGCCGTCGCCCCTCCTGCGGTGACGCGCGCCGGGGCGGGCGAGCCGCTCACCCCAGGACGCGGGCCGCGACGATGCCGCCCAGGCGCAGCTCGCGCCGATCGTCGGCGGCGAGGTCGTGCACGGCGAGGCGGGTGTCGGTGCGCTCGACGAAGACGGCGTCGACGCGGACCCGGCGCGTCGTCTCCACCGACCGTCGATCGACGTAGGTCACCTCGATGGTGACGCCCTCGAACACCGCCCGCTCGACCGCTCGCCGTACCGCGGGGGCGACGTCGTGCGCGGGGACGCCGAGGAACTGAAGCTTCTCGTCGAGCCGGCCGAGCTCGCGCTGCGCCGCCACCGGGAGCGCCGAGCGCACCTTGTCCAGCGCCGAGCGCAGCGGCTCGTCGAAGGGGATGGTGCGGAGCTCCAGCGCCCAGCGGCCGAGCAGGAGCACCAGCGCCGCCTCGCGCGCGCTGAAGTTGACCGGGGGCAGGTCGTAGCCGCGGTCGAGCACCAGGCCGCCGCCGCGCCCGCGCTCGCCGTGGACCGGCATGTGCGCGCCGCGCAGCGCGTCGAGATCGCGGTGGACCGTCCTCTCCGAGACGGCGAAGCGATCGGCGAGCTGCGCCACGGTGATGCCGGTGCGGCGCGAGCGCAGCACCTCGGCCATGGCGAAGAGGCGCGCGCTCCGGGTCACGGCGCCGGCGATGGTGGCACGAGTCGCCTCCCGGGGATCATGGCATCAGGTGGATCATCCCACCCATCCCCGCGTCGTTCGCGCCGCGTTCATGTCCGTGGCATGAACCCCGAGGATGACCGAACCGAGCCGCGCCGCGCCCCCGACCAGGCGCCCCACCCCCTGGTCGGTCCTCATCGCCGCGGCGTGCGTCTTCGTCGTCTGCGGCTGGCTGTGGAACGAGCTGCGCAAGGACGCGGCGGAGAGCCGCGCCGAGCGCGACGCCGCCGCCGCGCGCGCCAGCGCCGCCGCCAGCACCCGACCCAAGATCCTCGGGGTCGACGTCATCCCACAGGACGTGAGCCCGAGCGCGGCGCCCTCCACCTCGCCGCCGCCCGTGCCGTCGGCCTCTGCGCCGGCCTCGGCCGCGCCGGCCGTCAGCGCCCGCTGACGGGGCCGCGCTCCCGCGTCGCTTCCTGACGCCGGGTCGAACGCCGGCACAGGAAGGGGCGTCAGCGCGTGGTGCGGGCGATCAGCGCTCGCTGCGCAGGGCCGATGCGGATCGAGGGTCGCGTCAGCCGGATCAGTCGCTCCGCGTCGTCGACGTCGGCGGCGAGCCCGCGACGGATCAGCACCGACGCCATGAAGGTGGCCGAGCGGCCGTGCCCCGCGGCGCAGTGGATCAGCGCCGTCGCCTCCGACGCTGCGACCGCGTCGACGAGCGCGCGGTACGCCGCCTCATCGGGGACGTGCCCGTCGAGCGACGGGAGCGCGTGGTACGCCCGCCCGGCGCGCAGCGCTGCCGGCGCGTCGAACTCGGCCGTCAGGTCCACGACCAGGGAGACGTCCTCCGGCAGCTCGTGCGCGTGGAGCCGCCGCGCCAGGTAGAGGCGGGGCGCCACCAGCGCGTAGGGCTTCACCGTGCGGCTGCGCCGGAGCGCCTGCCAGACCAGCCATGCCAGGCCCAGGTATGGCGCCAGCAGCACCCGCGACCAGAGCGGCAGCGTTCCGTCCGGCCGCTTGCCGGTCACCCGCGCCCCGAGCCTCAGGTACCCCAGCCCCACGATGACGAACGACGTGCCGGGCCACATCCACAAGAGCGACGAGCCCCCTCCGAGCAGCCCCAGCGCGGCCATCGCCACACCCAGGACCAGGAAGAGGGCGCCCATCCGCATGCATCGGAGCGTAGCGCTCGGCCGCCTGGCCGCCGATCAGTCGGCCCGGTACATCGTCACGACGCAGGCCCCGCCGAGGCCGACGTTGTGCTGGAGGCCGACCTTGGCGTTCTTCACCTGGCGCTTGTCGGCGGTGCCACGCAGCTGCCAGACCAGCTCGGCGCACTGGGCGAGGCCGGTGGCGCCGAGGGGGTGACCCTTGGAGAGGAGGCCGCCCGAGGGGTTGGTGACGACCTTGCCGCCGTAGGTGTTGTCGCCGTCCCAGATGAACTTCTCCGCCTCGCCCTCCTTGGCGAACCCCAGCGCCTCGTAGCTGAGCAGCTCGTTGGCGGTGAAGCAGTCGTGCAGCTCGACCACGTCGACGTCCTTGGGGCCGAGGCCGGCCTTCTCGTAGACCTTGTCGGCGGCGGTCTTCGCCATGTCGTAGCCGACCATCTTGATCATCGAGTCCTCCTCGAAGGAGCTCTTCAGATCGGTGGTCATGGCCTGGGCGGCGATCCACACCGCCCTGGAGATTCCCTTCTTCTTCATGAAATCGTCGCTGCAGAGGATCGCCGCGGCGGCCCCGCAGGTCGGCGGGCAGCACTGGAAGCGGGTCAGCGGGTCGAACACCTCCTCGGAGGCGAGGATCTCCT
This sequence comes from Polyangiaceae bacterium, assembly GCA_046596645.1. Lineage (GTDB taxonomy): Bacteria > Myxococcota_A > Polyangia > Polyangiales > Polyangiaceae > JBKJLX01. The sequence goes on along the minus strand of JBKJLX010000321.1, from coordinate 1,419 downwards.
CCACGCTGAGCGGGGTATTGAAGAGGGCGAACGGGTTGTTCGCCGCGTGCTTGCGCGCCTTCTCGCTGATCTTGGCGAAGGTCTCGCGCTTGGTGCCGTACTTGAAGCGGTACTCGCGCCCGGCGCCGCCGAACATCTGCGCAGCGAAGGGCGCAGTGTTGACGCCCTGCACCTTGCTCATCACGCCCACGTGGTACTCGAGCGGGTTGGTGCGGTCGGTGAACTTGGCGCCCAGCGCGCCCTTCTCCATCTTCTCGAAGCCGAGGACGAGCACGCACTCCGCGATGCCCCCCTCGATCGCCTGCTTGCCGAGCATGAGCGCCGTCGAGCCGGTCGAGCAGTTGTTGTTCACGTTGAACACCGGCACGCCGGTGAGCCCCAGGTCGTAGGCGGCGCGCTGCCCGCAGGTCGAGTCGCCGTACACGTACCCGGCGTAGACCTGCTCCACGTCGGCGTAGGTCGCCTTGGCGTCCTCCAGCGCGGCCTTGCCGGCCGCGGTCGCCATCACGTTGTAGTCGTCGCTGGCCCCAGGCTTCTGGAACTTGGTCATGCCGACGCCGATCACATTCACTCTACGGCTCATGGTGATTCTCCTTGTCGATCGACGTCGTGGTCAGACCAGGGCCTTGAGGAAGCCGAGGCGCTGCGCGACGCGCGCATCGCCGTCGATGCGGATCAGGCCACGCTGGTGGGCGTCCTTCACGTTCGAGAGGGACGCCACGTCGGCGTCGTTCAGGGTGAGCGTCGCCGCGGCGTCCTTCGCCGCGCCCTCGGCGACCTTGCCGTCGGTGCTCACGGTGAAGCTCGCGTCCGGGCTCTTCAGGCGGAAGGCGACCGGCAGGCCGACCTCCCGGGCGAGGGCCGGCTCCTTGCCTAGCTTCTCCTCCAGCGCCTTTCGGAACCTGGGACCGCTGGCCTCCTTGGCCGCCGCGGGTGCGGTCGGGGGGGTGGGTGCGTTGCCGGTGCCGCTGGCGCGCGCCCTGGCGATGGCGGCCTCGGCCGCCTTGGGGTCCATCTTCTTCAGGAACATCAGCTTCTGCGAGGCCATGATGTTCCCGCCGATCTTCAGCTTGCCGCCGAAGTAGAGCTTCTGCGCGTCGGCCTCGCCCTTCACCATCGCCACGAAGTCGGCGTCGCTGATGGTGAGGGTGCAGTCGGCGGTGGTCTTGCCTCCTCCGCCAGAAACAGGCGCGACCGAGCCGGCGCCGTTCTTCAGATCGAGGACCCAGCTCGAGTCGGGCGAGGTGACGTCGAACTGGTAGACCGTCGCCACCGTCTTCACCAGGTCGGGGTTCTTCTCGATGTGATCGCGGATGGCCGCAAAGGCGTCGGTGCTGGTGAGGCCGCCGCCCTGCGCGCGGGCGGCGGCCGCCGCGGGGCGGCTCCCCAGCGCGGCCGGCACCGTCCCCGCGGCGGCCG
>JBKJLX010000316.1:0-5042 GCA_046596645.1 Polyangiaceae bacterium | reverse complement strand
CCTCGATCTTGTGGGCGACGTTCTCGCCGCGGATCTGGAGACCGTCGCCCACAAGATCGAGGGCGAGCCCTGGATCGCAAGCGCGACCGTCCGCCGGAAGCTCCCCGGCACGCTCCTGGTCACCGTGGTGGAGCACGACCCGGCGGTGGTGGTAGCGCTGGCGGGCGAGCTGTACCTGGCGACCCGCGACGGCGTGATGTTCAAGAAGCACGAGCTGGGCGACCCCGCCGACCTCCCCCTGGTGACTGGCGTCCGCCCCGAGCAGGTGAAGGACGATCGTCAGGGTGCCGAGATCGTGGTCCGCCGCGCGGCGGACGTCGCGGCCGAGCTCGCCGACTCGGCGGTGGGGCGGCGCTGGCCGGTCCAGGAGGTCCACGTGGAGAAGGACGGGACCACCGTGGCCCTGGTCGGGCGTGACGGCATCGCGCTCCACCTGGGGCTCCCCCCCTACAAGCCCAAGGTCCAGCAGGCCGAGCGCGTCCTCATGGAGATCGCCAAGCGCCGCGCCGACGCCTCGATGGTGTTCCTCGACAACGACACCAACCCCGATCGCGTCGTCGTGAGGATGAAGTGACGACATCCGTCCGGAACGGCGGCCGAAACCGCGGCCAGAAAGTTGTCCCGGGTCGCGGCCCTCTGGCAGAGGTGGGCTCCTCCGTGAAGACATCCATGGATTCCTCCGAGATCGTCGTCGGCCTCGACATCGGCACCACCAAGGTGTGCGCGGTGGTGGGCGAGGTGTCAGCCGACGGCATCCAGATCCTGGGGGTCGGCAACGTCCCCTGCCGCGGGCTGCGCAAGGGCGTGGTCTCCAACATCGACTGGACGACGCGGGCCATCACCGAGGCGATCGACAGCGCCCAGACCATGGCCGGTGTCGAGATCCGCACCGTCTACGCCAGTGTCGCCGGCAGCCACATCCGCTGCCTCAACTCCGACGGCGTGGCGGCGATCGGCGGGGGCGAGGTCGCGCGCAGCGACGTCGACCGGGCCCTGGAGGGCGCGCGCGCCATCCCGGTCGATGCCGATCGGCAGATCCTCCACATCCTTCCCCGCGAGTTCACCGTCGACAACCAGGACGGCATCCGCGACCCGGTGGGGATGAGCGGCGTCCGCCTGGGCGTGAAGGTGAACCTGGTCACCGCCGCCACCAGCTGCGTTCAGAACGTGGTGCGCTGCGCCGAGCGCTGCGACCTCGCGGTGGCCGACGTCGTCCTCGCCTCGCTCGCCAGCGCCGAGAGCGTGGTCAGCGAGGACGAGAAGGAGATCGGCGTCGCGGTCGTCGACATGGGCGGCGGCACCACCGACCTCCTCCTCTATGTCGACGGCGGCATCGCCCACGCCAGCGTGGTCCCCGCCGGTGGCAACAACGTCACGGCCGACATCGCGGCTGGCCTGCGCACCCCGATGGGCGAGGCCGAGCGCATCAAGCGCAACCACGCGTGCGCCCTGTCGCGGCTGGTCGGCGAGGACGAGGAGATCGAGGTCCCCGGCGTCGGCGGTCACGCCCCGCGCCGCACCCCGCGCCGCGTGCTCTGCGACATCGTCGAGCCGCGGGTGGAGGAGATCTTCGCGGTTCTTCGCAAGCGCATCGAGGACACCGGCCTCCTGGAGCAGCTCTCGGCGGGCGTCGTCCTCACCGGCGGCGGCGTGCTGATGGAAGGCATGACCGAGTTTGCCGAGGAGATCCTGGGCATGCCGGTTCGCATGGGTGTTCCCATCGGGGTTGGTGGATTGAGCCAGCTGGTGAAGGGCCCCCAGTTCTCGACGGGCGTGGGCCTGGTCCAGGTCGGCGCCAAGGCCGTCCTCGGAGCACGTGAACGAGAAGCCTCCACCCTCGCGGAATTCTCGCGGATTCGCACGCGGGACGGGCGCGACGCCCGCGACGCCGCTGAGCCCTCGGAGGCTCCGAAAAAGGCCGACGGCGGTCGACTTTGGAATTGGCTCAGGGCCGCGTTCTAGGCATCATCCGGACGATCAACTTCGATTGATCGACGCCGGTTCTAGATTTGAAATCAGCAATACGTACGAATTGAGTTGCAGCAGATTCAGCGGTTGATCAGAAGGGTTCTGATCACACGCCTGGTGCGCCGGTGGAGCGGCGGGCCAGACGTGCACTCCGGGGGTCGGGCTGCCTGTAGACGAGCGGGCAAGGCGGGAGGACGGCGATGAGTTTCTCGATCGAGTTTGCGGATGATCACCAGAGCTACGATGCACGGATCAAGGTGATCGGCTGCGGTGGTTCCGGCGGCAATGCCGTGAACACCATGATCAATTTCGGGCTCGAAGGCGTCGAGTTCATCACCATCAACACCGATGCCCAGGCCCTGGCTTCCAGCCTCGCGCCCTGCAAGATTCACATTGGCGCCAACGTCACGCGCGGCCTGGGCGCCGGCGCGGATCCGGAGAAGGGCCGCAAGGCGGCGCTCGAGGACGTCCAGCGCCTCAAGGAGGTCATCTCCGGCGCCGACATGGTGTTCGTCACTGCCGGCATGGGCGGCGGCACCGGCACCGGCGCCGCGCCTGTCGTCGCGCAGCTCGCGCGGGAGGAGGGCTGCCTCACGGTGGGCGTCGTCACCAAGCCCTTCTTCTTCGAGGGCAAGCGGCGCGCGCGCTACGGCGAGCTCGGCCTGTCGATGCTCTCCGAGCACGTCGACACGTTGATCACGATCCCCAACCAGAAGCTGATGACGCTCAGCGACGACGAGCTGACCTTCGTCGAGGCCTTCCGCAAGGCGGACGAGGTGCTCTACCAGGCGATCAAGGGCATCAGCGATCTCATCACCCAGAACGGACTGGTCAACGTCGACTTCGCCGACGTGAAGACGGTCATGGCGAACATGGGCCGCGCGCTCATGGGCACCGGCTGCGCCAAGGGCCAGGGCCGCGCCCGCCTGGCATCGGAGACCGCGATCAACTCGCCGCTCCTCGACAACATCTCGGTCGAGGGCGCGATGGGCGTCCTCATCAACATCGTCGGTGGCCCCGACATGCGGATGAAGGAGATCGAGGAGGCGGCCGGCTTCATCCAGGAGCAGGCCCACGAGGACGCCAACATCATCTTCGGCGCCGCCATCGACGAGAACATGGGCGACATGATGAAGGTCACGGTCATCGCGACCGGCTTCGATCGCCCCACCGCCGACCAGCACATGCCCTCGGCGCAGGCGGTCCGCACCAGCTTCGGGACGCCCACCCTGGCCGGTCACCCGACGATGGAGCGCCCTTCCTCCAGCCCGTTCGCCCAGGCATCGGCGCCGCAGTCGCGGGGCCAGCGCCCCGCGATCCACCCTTCGCTCCAGCGCGAGGACGAGGCGTTCGCCCGGGCGTCGGAGCGGCACCCTGATCAGCGTTCGGTCCAGCACGGCGAGCCCGCTCCGGCTCCGTCGCGGCGCCCGGCCCCGCGTGAGCTGTCGGCCGGCCCCGCCTCGGGCCGCGAGCGCTCCAGCTTCGTTCCCCCCCTCGATGCCGACTGGGACACGCCCGCTTACCAGCGGATGCGGCGCCCCGCGGACTGAGTTCGTCCTCCCGTCCTCCTCGTCAGCTCATCGTCTCCCGAGTCGTTTTCTCCTGCTTGGCTTCCTTGAAAGCGCCGCGAGCGGCCCGGCTCCTCCCCGGGCACTCGCGGCGTCGCCGCGTCCATCGCCGCCCCCCTGGACAGCCCGGCGCGCGTGCGCAGCGTTGACACGGGAAGCTCGCGAATTATCGTGGCCTCGCGCGGTCCGCGCGCGCCTGTCCCTCCGCGCGCCGCCTCGGGCCGCGTGGGCACGCGACTTCGCCCTCCTATGACGAGTGCGTCGAGCGGGGGCGGCCCGGTCCCCGTCCCCGACAATCATGGCCGAACGAACCTCTTCATCCGCAGGACCGCAGCCCGGAGCCGAACGGCGAGACTGCTACGAGGTCCTCGGGGTCTCGAAGTCGGCCTCCCAGGACGAGATCCGCAAGGCGTACCGCCAGGCCGCGCTCAAGAACCACCCCGACCGCAACCAGGGTGACTCCGCCGCTGAGGGCCGCTTCAAGGAGGCGACCGAGGCGTTCCAGGTCCTCTCCGACGAGGAGAAGAAGGCCCGCTACGACCGCTTCGGCTGGGCCGGAGTCGAGGCCAGCGGGGGCGTCGATCTCAACGGCGACATCTTCTCCCACTTCCAGGACATCTTCTCCGAGTTCTTCGGTGGCGCCGGCGGCGGCCAGGGCGGCCAGGCGCGGCGGCGCAACGGTCCCAGCCGCGGGCAGGACGTGCGGGTCCAGCAGCGGATCACGCTCAAAGAGGCGCTCACCGGCTGCAAGCGCGAGGTGCCGATGCGCCTGCCCACCCCTTGCGAGTCGTGCGAGGGCTCGGGCGCCAAGCCCGGCACCAAGAGGAAGTCCTGCGGCTCCTGCGGCGGCGTCGGTCAGGTGTCGAGCTCGCGCGGCTTCGTGATGTTCACCCAGACCTGCCCCGAGTGCTCGGGGGAGGGTCAGGTGGTGAAGACGCCCTGTGACGCCTGCCGCGGCGCGGGCCTGGTCGAGAAGCAGCGCAAGGTCGTGGTCACGTTCCCGGCCGGTATCGACGGCGGCCAGCGCATGCGGGTCCCTGGGCAGGGCATGCCCGGTCGCGGCGCGCGGGGCGAGCCGGGGGGCGGCCCGGCGGGCGACCTCTTCGTCGACGTCGACATCGCGCCCGATCCCAACTTCGAGCGCGACGGGCTGGACCTGCTGACGCGCGCCAGGATCAGCTTCTCCGACGCGGCCATGGGGAAGAAGGTCGAGCTGGTCCTCCCCAACGACGAGGCGGTCGAGGTCGAGATCCCCGCCGGCACGCAGCCGGGCGAGGTGGTGTCGCTGCGCGGTCGCGGCGCCCCGCGGATCGACGGTCGCGGTCGCGGCGCCCTGCACGTCATCGTCCAGGTCGAGATCCCCAAGAACCTCACCCAGCGCGCGAAGGAGCTGCTGGCCGAGCTGGCCGAGGAGCTGGGGACCGACAAGGGCGAGTCCGCGCCGAAGTCGACCGATCGCGGGGCTGCTGCGAAGACCGCCTCCTAGGAAGTGCGTTTCTGGCCGAG
>JBKJLX010000044.1:0-6374 GCA_046596645.1 Polyangiaceae bacterium | reverse complement strand
CGCGAGCGCGGCGCCCTCTTCGCGGAGGCGGCCGAGGTGGAGGTGGCGCCGGTCGCGACGAGGGCGCCGCGCTCGCGGGCGCGGCTCTCCACCTCCACCAGGCCCAGCGCCGCGAGGCGCTTCACCGCCGACCGCGCGTTGCCGAAGGTCTGCTCCAGCCGCGCGATCGGCGTGGGCCCCAGCGCGCGAAGGTGCTGGAGGACAGACGCCGTCTGCCCGCGAAGCTTGGTGGGATCGCTGGTGGCGTCGGTCGCGCGCGCGATCTGCTCGATCGGCGTCGCCACCCGCCGCGCTCCGCCCGGGCCCTGGCCCAGGTCCAGCTGACCCTGGGCGCGCAGGCGGTCGACCTCGCCGCGCTCGACCGCCGGCAAGGCCAGCCGCAGCACCTCGCCGATGGGCGCGTAGTAGTAGTCGGCCAGCTCGCGGAGGAAGCGCAGCAGCTCCGCCTGCAGCACAGGGTCCGGCTCGACCAGCGCCACCAGCGGCTTCAGCGTCACCCCCGCCGGCGCCTCGCCGTCGCGCACGTCGAGGACGACCGCCGCCACCTTGCGGCGCCCCAGCTCGCACAGCACACGCGCCCCGGGGCCGACCTGTCCGGCCATCGACGCCGGCACGAGGTAGGTGAGCGCATGCGCCAGCGGCGCGGGGACGGCAACCTCGGCGAGGAGCGGCATCGGTGGCGCGAGGGCTCTCGCCTCACACGGCCGGAGTCGCCTGCGACTCTGGCCGGAGTGAGAGGCAGTAGAATAGGCAGGAGACCAGGCCGTAGGAGACCTAGCCGCGGAGCAGCGCCAAGACCAGCACCACGACGACCACCAGCGCGACGAACGCGATCGACCACGGCGAGGTGCGCGGCTTCTTGTCGCTCTGCAACTCGAGATCGGTCGCCGTCCCCGCGAGGCTCGGCGGCGGATCGGGAGGCGCATGCCGCGGCGGCGGCGGGTCGCTGGTCTTGCTCATCGACGCGGGCTCCGGCTGCTGGGCGTCCCGGATGGTAGGCGGAGGCCGCTTCGCCGTCAGCGCCTCCATCACGCCCTTGGCGGCCGCGGGTCCGACCGCGTGGATCGGCACGATGATGGCGGGCGGGCCCCGGCGCAGCGCCTCGACCGCGCGCTCGCGCGCCCGGCGCGCCGCGGTGATCTCGGCGCCGAAGTGGCCAGCCAGGAACGCGCCCAGCTTCAGGTGGCTCGCGAAATACCCGGACCGGTGCAGCCACTCCTCGAGAGCCTCCAGCATGGCGCCGGCGGTGGGCCAGCGTCGCGCCGCGTCCACCTCCAGCGACCGCGCAACGAGGGCGTGCAGCTCCTCCTCGCACGGGAGATCGCGCGTTGGGAGCGGCGGCACCTCGGCCCGTCGCGCGACCTCGAGGAGCGAGCAGCCGTCGCTCTCCCGGTAGAGGCGCCGGCCGGCGAGCATCTCCCAGAGGAGGATGCCGGCGGCGAAGATGTCGCTCCGCGTGTCGACCAGCTCGCCGCGCGCGTGCTCGGGGCTCATGTAGCCGGCCTTGCCCTCCACCGCCGCCTCCGGGCAGTGGGGTGCGTCGGCCGCCCGCGCGATGCCGAAGTCGCACAATTTCACCTCCCCGTCGAAGCTGAGCAGCACGTTGGAGGGCGACACGTCCCGGTGCACGATGCCGCGCGGCGCGCCCTGACCGCCGATCTTCGCGCGGTGCGCGAAGTCGAGGCTGCGCAGCACATCGGCGACGATGCGAAGCGAGAGGTCCACCGGCAGGGCGATCTTCCGCTTCGCACAGCGTCGGAGGAGCTCGCGCAGGTCGAGCCCCTCGACGTATTCCATGGCGATGTAGAGCACGCCGTCGTGGCGACCCAGATCCTCGACCTGGACGATGTTCTGGTGCGCGAGCCGCGCCGCCAGCTTGGCCTCGTCCACCAGGAGCTCCGCGAAGCGCGCGTTGTCGGCGAGCTCGGGCAGGACCTCCTTGATGACGACCTGCCGGCTCCCCCCGAGCTCGGTGTCCATGCGGGCGCGATAGATGTCCGCCATCCCACCGCGACCGATGTGATCGAACAGCTCGTAGCGGCCGAGCCGGTGCGGCAGCAGGCGCCCCGGCCCGCGGCGATCGACCCTGCGCCGCGCGGTGGGGCCGCCGGTGGGGTCAAAGGCCGCCACCGCCGAGCCGGGCCCGGGGGTGGACCAGCCGCTGGGGATCGCGAGCGCGCCGGCGGAGCTCAAGGCCGTCCCCGACTACGACGGGCAGCCCGGCCGGGCCAAATTCGGGGCGCCCGCCATGCTACCCATCGCGAGATGCCGCCTCGCAACATCCAGGTGCTGGACGACCGGAACCATCCCGTGTGCACGGCGGGCCCGCCGGAGCGCATCGTCTCGCTGGTCCCCAGCGACACCTACAACATGGTGCGACTCGGGGCGCGCGATCGCGTGGTGGGCCGCACCCGCTACTGCGTCGAGCCCGCGGGCGAGGTCTCTGGCATCGCCGTGGTCGGTGGCACCAAGGACGCCGACGTCGAAGCGATCCTGGCCTTGCGACCCGACATGGTCCTCGCCAACCAGGAGGAGAACACCCGGCAGATCGTCGGAAAGCTCGAGAACCAGGGGGTCAAGGTGCTGGTGTCGTTTCCCAGGCGCGTCGCCGCCGGCGCGGCGCACCTGGCGCGCCTGGCCCGCCTGCTGGGCGAGCCCACGCCCGGGGTGAAGGCCGTGGTCGCCGGCGCGTACGCGGCGCTCCGTCAGGCGGAGGAGCACCGCGCCGCCATCGAGCGGCCGCTGCGGGCGTTCGTCCCCATCTGGATGGACCCGCTGATGACGGCCAACGCCGACACCTTCCTCTCCGACGTGCTGCGCCTTCTCGGATGCGAGAACGTGTTCGCGGAGCGCGAGAGGCGCTACCCGGTGGCCGCCGACCTGGGCAAGGCGACGGCCCTGACCCGCGAGGAGGTCGGCGGGCGGGACACCCGCTACCCCCGCGTGACCCTGGACGAGGTGCGGGACCTGGCGCCGGACCTGATCCTGCTCCCCGACGAGCCCCACGCCTTCTCCGAGGCGGACGCGGCGGTCTTCCGCGCGCTGGACATCCCCGCTGCGCGCGACGGCCGCATCGCGGCCTGCGACGGCAAGGACCTGCTGTGGCCCGGCCTTCGCGCGCTGGAGGGCCTGGGCCGGCTTCGAGCGGCGATCGCCGCTCTCCCGCCCCCGCCGCGGTTGAGCTAGAAGCCGTGGCCATGTCCTGGTCCAGGGAACAGGTGCGGGCGGAGGTCCTCTCGATCCTCAAGCCTCACGCGCAGACCACCACCGCCGAGGGGGCGAAGGTCGAGATCGGCGAGTCGAGCCGCCTGGTCGCCGACCTCGGCGTCGATTCCCTGGGTGTCATGGAGATCGTCGCGGAGCTCGAGGACCGCTTCAAGCTGACGATCCCCGACGAGGCGCTGCGCGAGGTCGACACCATCGGCGACGTCGCCAGGGCGGTCGAGGTTCGCCTGGAGAAGGACGGGAGGCTCGAGGGATGAGCGCGTCGGGCAACTCCGCCTCGAACCTGGGCCTGCGCACCGTCGTCCAGGCGATCGAGGACGCGGCGAAGAGCACCAGCACCGGCTACCGCTTCGTGGAGGAGGGGTCGGACGCGGAGCCATTCTTCACCCACGCCGGCATCGAGCGCGCGAGCGCGCGCTTCGGCGGCGCGCTGCAGTCGCTCGGCCTGAAGAAGGGCGACCGCGTCGCGCTCATCCTTCCGGACAACACCGACTTCGTCTTCGCGTTTCTCGGTGCGCTGCGCGCGGGCATCGTCCCCGTTCCCATCTACCCGCCGGTCGGGCTGGGCAAGCTCGCGGGCTACCTGGAGAACACGCTCCACGTGGTGGAGAAGAGCGGCGCCAGGGTGCTGGTCACCACCGCCGACATCCGCCGGGTGCTGGGCACCATCCAGGCGCAGGCGCCGGAGCTGAAGCACATCGCCGAGGTCGAGTCGCTTCGCTCGATGAAGGAGGAGCTTCGCCCGGCCAAGGTGGAGCTCGACGATGTCTGCTTCCTCCAGTTCACCAGCGGGTCCACCTCGCGGCCCAAGGGCGTCACGCTGACCCACGGCAACCTGGCCGCCAACATCCGCTGCATCATGGAGCTGGGGCTGGGCGCCCGCGACTCGGTGGACGTCGGCGTGTCGTGGCTGCCGCTCTACCACGACATGGGGCTCATCGGCTTCGTGCTGGCGCCGCTCTACCACGTCAACACCGTCACCTTCCTGCCGCCGCTGCTCTTCCTCAAGCGCCCCGCGCGCTGGCTGGAGACGATCTCCCGCACCAAGGGGACGGTCTCCTTCGGGCCGAACTTCGCCTACGCGCTCTGCGTGAAGCGCATCAAGGACAGCGACGTCGAGGGCCTCGACCTCTCGTCGTGGCGCGTCGCCGGCTGCGGCGCCGAGCCGATCCGCGCCGAGAACCTGCAGGCGTTCGCGGAGAAGTTCGGCCGCATCGGCTTCCCATCGAACGCCTTCGTCGGCTGCTACGGCATGGCAGAGTCGACGCTGGCCGTGAGCTTCAGCGCCCAGGGCAAGGGCGTGCAGGTCGACTGGGTGAAGGGCGACGTGCTGTGGGGCGCCGGCCAGGCCGAGCGGGTCACGCCGTCGGCCGACGGCGCGGCGCCCATCGTCCAGTGCGGGCCCGCCTTCCCCGAGCACGAGGTCCAGGTGTTCGCGGAGGACGACGCGACGAGCGCGACGCCACTCGGCGAGCGCCGGGTGGGCGAGCTGCGCCTTCGCGGTCCCAGCGTGATGCGCGGATACTGGAACGACGACGAGACGACCAAGCAGGCCTTCGCCGGCGACTGGCTGAAGACGGGTGACATCGCCTACCTCGCCGGGGGCAACGTCCACATCTGCGGCCGCTCGAAGGAGCTCATCATCGTCAACGGGCGCAACTACTACCCGCAGGACCTGGAGTGGGAGGCCAGCCGGGTCGAGGGCGTTCGCAAGGGCAACACCATCGCTTTCGGGACGATGAAGCCGAGCATGGACCGCGAGCGCGTCGTGGTCTGCGTCGAGTCCACCGTGCCGGAGACGGCGCGCGCCGAGCTCAAGGCCGAGGTCCGCAAGGCGGTCCAGCAGGGCGTGGGTCTCACCGTCGACGACGTGGTGGTGCTGGAGCCGGGTGTCCTCCCCAAGACCTCGAGCGGCAAGCTGCAGCGCGCCAAGACGCGCGAGCTCTACGAGAGCGGCGAGCTGCTGGGCCGCGGGTCGGTCCGCGAGGTCGACCGGCTGGAGACTGTGAAGGAGGTCGTGAAGAGCCAGATCGGCTTCTTCCGTCATGCCCTCCTCGGCGGCGAAAAGAAGCGAGACGAGTGACACTCAGCCCCGTCACCTGACATCGCGTCAGGCAAGCTGAACCAGCCCAGCGCGGCGAGGACAGCTCAGGCGAGTCAGACAGCGGAACGGCGCAGCCGTGCCGCGGCCGCCAGGACCAGTGCCGCGGCCATCCACCAGGCGCCACCCTGGCCACCGTGCGCAGCCGCCACGGCGCAGCCGGCAGAGCCCCAGGCGCCGCCGGGCGCGGCGGGATCGCTCGCGTTCTGGCAGTCGCCGTCAGCGCAGGCGCAGGCCTTGTCATCGTCGCCTTCGCAGGGGTCGACGCCGTCGCAGTCGGGGTCGGCGTCGCCGCATGCCTCGTTGCACGAGTCGCCGCCGGCGCAGGGGCAGTCGGGGTCGGCGCTGGGGCAGCCGAGCGCGCATGCACCGTCGGCGCCGCAGGCGCCGAACTCGGCCATGAACGACTGCAGGAACTCGCCAGCGTGGACGTCCATCCGCTCGTTCCAAACCGTCGTCTCGCAGTCGCCGCGGCTGTGCACGCCGAGCAGCACCTCGGCTCCGTTCACCAGGGCCAGCGTCGCGCCACCCGAGTCGCCGGAGCAGGTGATCGCCGGCGCGCGGTCCATGCGAAACCAGGACTCGCCCACATCGCCTATCACGGCCTCCCCGGACCGCTTCACCCCGGACCCCGACGCACCGGTGCTGGTGTCGCCGTAGCCCACGAGCACCACGCCCCCCCCGGTGGCAGCACCGGTGCCGAGGGGGATGGGGTCGACCGGCGCCGCGATCGCGAGCCGCAGCGCGCCGATGTCATTCACGCCGTCGGGGTCGTCGGGGCGCCAGGAGGGGTGGTACGCGCCCTCCAGCACGTCGATGCGGTCGGTCGCCGCCGCCAGCGAGTCACCGAAGACGACGATCAGCTCGTCGGCCGGTGTCCCGGTGACCTGGGGGTGGAGGCAGTGGGCCGCCGTGACGACGATGGTCGGGGTGATGAGGACGCCGCTGCAGATGAGCTCGTCCTTCAAGTCACCTGGACGCACGATGGCGACCACCGCCGGTCGGCCCGTCTCGAGCTCACCGCCAACGATGGCGGAGCGGGCGTCGC
>JBKJLX010000444.1:0-5866 GCA_046596645.1 Polyangiaceae bacterium | reverse complement strand
GGGCGCCTTCTCCAACAGCGGCGATGGCGGCCCGGCGGTGCTCGCCGGCATCGCCCTCCCGAGCTCCATCGCCGCCGCGCCCGACGGCTCCATCTACATCGCGACCACGGGGGCGATCCGCAAGATCTCGCCGGACGGCATCATCGAGACGGCGCTGGCGATCACCGCGAACACGATCGCCCTCGAGCCGAACGGCAGCCTCCTCTACACCTACAATCCCGGCAACGACTGGTCGCAGCTGCGCCGGCTCGACGTCGACGGAACCACGACCGTCGTCGCGGGCACCGCCGTCAACGACGATGCAGGCGGTGAGGGGCTCCACGGCTCCGTGGCCAACTTCAACAACCTGCACGGGATGGCGGTGGATCCCTCCGGCACGATCTTCGTCGTGAGCCCGCGGGATCGCTCATTCTCCAATCCCACGCGAGAGGACATCGTCCGGGTGATCAGCCCCGCAGGCTTTGTCACCACCTTCGCCGGGCAGTCGGCGTCGGTGACCAACGGCGGCGCCTTCCTGGGTGAAGGTGCTCCCGCCGGGGACGCCCAGCTTGGTCTACCGCGGCGCCTCGCGCTTCATCCTGGAGGTGGTTTGCTCATCGAGGACGGCTTCGTGCGCATCGTGGAGCCGAGCCTGCCGTCGCTCGGCCTGGCGCAGCTCACCATCCCGTCGGAGGACGGCAGCGTCGTCGACATCTTCGACTCCTCCGGCCGCCACCTCTCCACCCGCAACGCCGAGACCGGCGTCACCCTCGCCACCATCGCCTACGACACCGCCGGCCGCCCGACGAGCATCACCGACGAGCACGGCCGGGTGACCACCATCCACCGCGCCTCGGACGGCACCCCCACGTCGATCGAGGGCCCCTTTGGTCACACCACCCTGCTCGCGACCAACGCGGCGGGTTGGCTGACAACCGCGACGAACCCGGAGGGCGAGGCCCACGTCGCCGCCCATCACCCCGACGGTCTCCTGGCCACCTTCCAGGAGCCCGGTGATCCCGTCGCCAGCCAGTTCACCTTCGACGGCGGCGGCCTCCTGGTGGCGGACATCAATCCCCTCGGCGACGCCATCACCATCGATCGCGTCGACCTGGTGACCGGCCGCGAGGTGACCAAGACCACGCCGCTCGGCCGCGCGACCACCTACGAGGCGACCAAGCCCTCGAACGGCGACCGCCGCCGCGAGATCGTCAACCCCGCCGCCCTGACCGCCGTCTCCACGCGCCGCAGGGACGAGGTCGAGACCATCACCCGTCCCGACGGCGCCACCATCGTCCGCGAGCTCGCCGCCGACCCCCGCTGGGGCATGCTCGCCCCGTACGTGAAGAAGGAGGTCACCACGATCGCCGGCCTCCCCACGCGGAGCGTCTACCGCAGCCGCACCGTGACTGGCCTCAGCGCGAGCGATCCGTTCACCTTCACCGCCGTCACCGAGAAGAGCTGGATCAACCCCACCCTCACCTCCAACGACGTCCCCAGCGCGGCCGCGCTCTTCACCAGCCGCACCTACACGCGCTCGTCGAGGACCGAGGCGACGAGATCGCCGCTCCTCCGCCAGAGCACCCGCGTCCTCGACACCCTCGGCCGGCCGGTGACGATGACCGCGCCGGACGTCGCCAGCACCACGGTGAGCTACGATCCGGTGACGAGGAAGATGGCGGGGATGGTGCAGAGCGCGAGGACCACTGGCTGGTCCTACGGGACCGACGGCCTGCTCGCGGCTTCCGTGAACGCGATCAACGAGTCGACCGGCTACGACTGGGATCAGGCGGAGAGATTGGTCGCGACGACCCGGCCGGACCTCCAGGTCACGGCGTTCGGGTACGACGACATGGGCAACATGATCGCGCTGACCCCGCCCGGTCGGACCGTGCATGCCTTCGATCACACGGCGCTCGATCAGGTCTCGGAGTACGCGCCTCCGACGGTGCTTGGCGGCGGCGCTACCACGTACGCCTACGACGCCGACCGCATGCTCGACCTCGAGACGCGCCCGGGAGCGATCGGCCTCGACCACCAGTACAACGCGACGACGGGACGCCTCGAAGCCACTGTCGGCCCCACCTGGGGCGCGTCCCTGGAGAAGGTTGCGGTCACCTACGACGCCGCGGGCCGCGTCGCGACGCGCAAGGGCCCGTGGTGGACTGGCGCGACGCCAGCGCAGACGTTGACCTTCACCTACGCCGGCCCCTTCGTCACCAGGGAGGACTTCACCGGCGCAGCCGTCGGCGACGTCCGCTGGACCTACGACGCCGACCACCGCCCGGCGACCGAGAACATCGGCGGCGCGCACAGCATCGCATTCGCGTACGACGCCGACAGCCTCCTCACCGGGGCCGGCGAGCTGACCATCGCGCGGGACCTCCAGAGCGGCCGCATCGACACCATCAGCAACACCTACGGCGGGCACACCGTCGTCGAGACCCGGACCTACGACCCGACGTACGGCGAGCTCGCGTCAATCACGACGAAGTGGGACGCGACGGTGCTGTTCGACGCCGATTACACGAGGGATAACCTCGGCCGCATCCAGTCGAAGACCGAGACGATCGGCGGCGTCACGACGCTCTACGAGTATGGCTACGACGGAGCGGGTCGGCTGACCGACGTCGCCCAGAACGGCGTGCTGGTCGAGGAGTACGGCTACGACGCCAACGGCAACCGGACCTCGACCGCGAACTCGGCGGGCAGCTTCGTCGCGACCTACGACGCGCAGGACCGGCTGGAGAGCTACGGCGGCGACGACTACGCGTGGACCCCGAATGGAGAGCTCGAGTCGCGGTCAGGGACGAGCGCGCCGCTGGACCTGACCTACGACGTCTTCCACAACCTGCGGCTGGCGACGGTCGGCGCGACCAACCTGGAGTACGTCGCTGACGCGAGGGGTCGGCGCGTGCAGCGCCGGGTTGCCGGCAGCGCCGACTACTCGCTGCTCTGGCGAAGCGAGCTTGCGCCAGCGGCGCTGCTCGACTCAGCAGGGGCGGTGGAGCAGCGCTACGTCTACGCCGATGGCGTGAACTTGCCGGACCTTGTCATCGACGTCGCCACCGCAGGGCGCTGGCGCCTCGTGAAGGATCATCTCGGCAGCGTGCGCATGGTCGTCGATGTCGCGACCGGCGACGTGCTCCTCCAGCAGACCTTCGATGCCTTCGGGAGGGTCGTCGCGACGGCGGGGGATCCTGAGGTCGTGCCGTTTGGGTACGCGGGCGGGCTGGTGGACGTCGAGACGGGGCTGTTGAGGTTTGGCGCACGGGATTACGACCCGGAGACCGGGCGCTTCACGGCGAAGGATCCCATCGGCTTCGATGGCGACGGTCCGAACCTGTATGCGTACGTCCTCAAGGATCCAGTGAACCTGATCGATCCCGAGGGCGAGGGTTTCCTCGACTGCGCCGCAGCCAAGGCCGAGCTTGAGCGGTTGCTCGATAAACTCGGGAAGCGCCAACGTGAGCTCACCGGTGAGGGGACGAGGACAGGAAAGCCGTTTCCTCCCGGCAGCAAAGAGTACAAGAACCACATCAAGTCCATCGAGCAGCTTCAGGCGGCGATCGAGAAGCAGCAGAGGAAAGTCGAGAACGCGTGCAAGGAGGCGCGCGACCAGTTCGAGTTCGCCGTCCTGGTGTGTGGCGTGGTCGCGGGCGGGATCGTCTACGCCGGCCCGCTCGCCTGGGCCTTCGCGCAGTAGGCGGACGCATGCGCCAACCCGGCACACTCGACGCTGTCGCGGATCTCCACGCGCGCCTGCTACCCGATGGTCCTGGTCTGGACGAGAAGGACAAGCAGGACGTCTACGACGTCCTCTTCGCGGCGGTCGATCTGTCCTTCTTCCTCGAGTCGATCGGAGGACGGCTGGACCTGGCCAGCGTGGAGGACGTCGAGTACGTGCGCCTGACGATCGAGGCGAGCTTCCAGTCCTTCCTCGACGTCCGGCAGACGGCAGCCTCGATCTCCGACATGCCCACTCGATGCGCCATCGGTTGGGATGACGCTTGCCGCTTCGAGACGATGATGGTCGAGCTTGCGGCGGGTCGCCGGCGACTGGCCGAGGGCAGCGCGTCTGTTCCGGAACGCTGGTCGGCGCTGCTCGACTTGGCGAAGCTCGCGCTGCTGTTCGTCGCGCGGACCTACTGAGGCGAGCGTCCGACCTTCCACAGCGCGCACCCGAGTCACGCCCGCGGTGTCCTCGCCGAACTCATCATCAAGTCTCGCGTGAAAGGCGAGAGGCGCCGCCCGGAAGGGAAGCGCCTCTCTGCAGGGTGTGGCTCCACAACTGATGCTCCTCATCGGCGGATTTTCAGCGGCCGCAATGGGATGACATTGTCGAGCGTGGTCACCTCCACCTGGTACGTCGCCGCAACGAGGGCCCAGGCGTGATCGAAGCGCTCGCTCTGGGTCCATCCGCGCGTTGTCAGGATTGCCTGGCCGCCGTGACCGCCCCAAGAACCCGGAAGAGTGAAGAACCCGGACGAGGTCAATGTAGGCCCGGGTCACGGACCGCCTGGCGCGGCTCTTGCGCTGGGGGGACGCGACAGCGTGATCCAGACGCGGGTTGCTACTTCGCCGCCCGCCGCCGCCCGCGCGAGCATCGGCGAGGCCCGGTGACGCTGTGCAGACGCAGGTCTCCCCTGCAGCCGCCTCGGCGACCCGCGGCCGAGGGGCCAGCGCTACGCCGGAGCAGGCGCGCCGGAGCAGCCGAGCTCGCGGACCATCTTGTACGTCCCCCACGGAAACACGCACGCGAGCCCCCGCACGAAGGCGTCCCGGGCTTCGGCGTACGCCTTGCGGAAGACGACCAGCGCGCTCAGCTCGAGGATCCTGCGCGCCGTGTTGCGACACGCGACGTGCGGCCGCAGGTTCCTGCGCGGCTCGATGGTGCCCGGCCGGTCCCACGGCGACGCCGCTCGCGGAAGAACCCGGACGAGGTCGATCAAAGTCGACTGATGAAAGTCGACTTGTGGCGTGCGTCTTGCGTTGCGCCGTCACACGCCGTGAGGGCGGCGGCGAGGTGCCGCTCCGGGCCGGCCCAACCGCCGCACGAGGCTCCTGGGGGGCGTTTCGACGCGCAGAGCACGCACGCCTCCCTCCGCGGCGCCCTGGCGCCAGATCCGCCGGTCCCTCGGGCGCTACGCGGGGGCAGGCGCGCCGTAGCAGCCGAGCTCGCGGACCATCTTGTACGTCCCCCACGGAAACACGCACGACAGGCCCCGCACGAAGGCCTCCCGCGCCTCGGCGTACGCGCTGCGGAAGACGACCAGCGCGCTCAGCTCGAGGAGCCTCCGCGCCGTGTTCCGACACGCGACGTGCGGCCGCAGGTTCCTTCGCGGCTCGATGGTGCCCGGCCTGTCCCACGGCGACGCCGCTCGCACCGCCCGCGCCCCGACGACGCGTCGCCCGGTCGCCTGCCTCTCCGCCATCGCGGCGCGCTCCGCGCTGGCGACACCGAGCCGCACGGCGGCCGCCCAGTCGTCGCGCCCGCCGCGCCAGCCGGTCGGCACCTCGGCGCGCAGGACGACCTCCGCCGGCATCGGCCCGTCGTCGCGGAAGATGCTGCCCTTCGGGCGCAGCAGCCGGATCTCCCGCCCGTCAAGCGCCGCGAGGGCGCTGGCTCCCGGCCACGTGAGGGCGTGCTGGACGAGGTGGTCGAGATCATCTTCGTGACCGTGCCGCGCTTCGTCGTGCCTGGACAGACGTACCTGATCACCAGGCGCTGCTCGGAGCGGAGGTTCTTTCTCACGCCCGACGCGCGGACGCTGAGGATCTTCCTCTACTGCCTGGCCGAGGCGGCGCAGCGCTTCGACGTGAGAGTGGTCGTGTGGCTGACGATGAGCAACCACTACCACGCGGTCGTCGAAGACCCGCGCGGCGT
>JBKJLX010000288.1:0-7018 GCA_046596645.1 Polyangiaceae bacterium | reverse complement strand
GCTTCACGACGGCTCGCCCTCCCCGTCGAAGTCGGGGCCGTCGAGGCCTTCCACCGTCTCGAACGACTCGCCGAGGCGACGAGCCGCGCGGAGCTTGGCGCTGCGCGCGCGAGGGTTCTCCTCCACCTCCTGCGGGGCGGCGACCGTCGGCTTCTTGGTGAGGGGCTGCCAGATCGCGCGGTCCTTCAGCGCGATCTTGACCAGCCGGTCCTCCAGCGAGTGAAAGGCGATGACGGCGAGGATCCCGCCCGGTGTGAGCACCCCCGGGGCCGCTTCGAGGAGGGCGCTCAGCTCGTCGAGCTCGGCGTTCACTGCCACCCGCAGCGCCTGGAAGGTCCGGGTCGCGGGGTCGACGCCGCCGATGCGCGCCGGCCCCACCGCGCGCACCACGGCGCGGCGCAGATCGAGCGTCGTCTCCAGCTTGCCCTCGGCGAGAGCGAGCTTGATGCACCGCGCGACGCGTCGCGATCGGCGCTCCTCGCCGTACTTGTAGAGGACGTCGGCCAGCTCGTCGTCGTCGAGGCGCTGGATCAGATCGAGGGCGGTCTCGCCCTCGGTCGCGTCCATCCGCATGTCGAGGGGGCCGTCCTGGCGGAAGCTCATCCCGCGCGCCGCGGTGTCGATCTGCATCGAGCTCACGCCCACGTCGGCGAGCAGTCCGCTCACCGCGGGGAGCCCGAGATCGCGCACGACGTCAGCGACCTCGGAGAAGCGGGCCTTCACGAAGGTGACGCGGTCGCCGAAGCGGGCGAGCCGGGTGCGGGCGCGGGCGAGCGCGGCGTCGTCACGATCGATGCCGACGACCCGCGCGGCCGTGCTCTCGAGCAGGGCCTCGGTGTGCCCTCCGAGGCCGAGCGTGGCGTCAACGACGACGTCGCCCTCGCCGGGGGCGAGCGCGGACAGCACCTCCCTCACGAGCACGCTCGTGTGGAGGACCCGATCGGACGGAGGAGGAGGAGGAGGGACGGAAGGCATGGGGACGACGTTGAGGACGTTCACGGTCACGACCCCGGACAGGACGGCGAGCTCACAGCCCGAGCC
Organism: Polyangiaceae bacterium; assembly: GCA_046596645.1. Classification (GTDB taxonomy): domain Bacteria; phylum Myxococcota_A; class Polyangia; order Polyangiales; family Polyangiaceae; genus JBKJLX01. Next base: position 5,977 of record JBKJLX010000288.1, on the reverse strand, counting down.
GTCCCATCGCGGCGCGCAGGGCCTTGAGGTCCTCCGCGCTCTTCTTCTGGGAGAGCTGCTCCCACTTCTGCTGCGCCCAGAGCTCGGCCTTCTGACCGTGCCCGAGCCACAGGACGTTCTTCTCCATGCCGGCGTGGTCCCGCATGCCCTGCGGCACCAGGATCCGGCCCTGCTTGTCGAGCTCGCATTCGACGGCGGCGGACACGTAGAACCGCCGGAACTCGATGACCTCGGCGTCGAAGGCGTTGAGCTGGGCCAGCTTGGCCTCCAGCTGCTCCCACGCCTGGACCGGGTAGACGTCGAGGCAAGGGTCCCCCAGCGCCGGGGTCACCACCAGGCGGGAGTCGCCGGTGGCCGTGAGCACGTCACGAAATCGCGCGGGGAGGCTGGTCCGCCCCTTGTCGTCGATCGCGTGCTCGAAATGACCCCGGAACATCGGCTCGCCTGGCGGGAGGGGTCGGCCCCGGGCTGGTCACCCCATCGAGGGTGCCTTGGCCCGGCTTGCCACTTCCTCCCACCGAGGGCCCGGACGCTACGGATCGAGGCACCAGGCTGTCAACAGAACGACCCTGTTTGTGGCGTATGTGCGCGCAGTCATGCTACCGGGTCGCACCTAAACGCACCTATATAACCAGAGCAATGACGGCTGCTTTCGCTCGTTCGATACCTGGTGGTACGAAGTGGGGCAACTTTGCGCGTAACCCATCTTGACGGGCTCGCGACACGCCTCCGGACTCGGTCTTACGACCGTGGAAGGCCGACGATCGGACCTCCAATGGTTGGAGCCCCGATCGTTGGACGCAGCGCGCATCGGTGCCGGACCCGGCGGCGGAGCCGGAAACCGGAACCGGAACCGGAAACCGGAACCGGAAACCGGAACCGGAAGCCGGAACCGGAACCGGAAGCCGGAAGCCGGAACCGGAAGCCGGAACCGGAAGCCGGAACCGGAAGCCGGAAGCGGAACCGGAACCGGAACCGGAACCGGAACCGGAACCGGAAACCGGAACCGGAACCGGAACCCGGGTAGCCGCGCCCGTTCGGGTCTTCCGGATCCGCTACTGCGAGACGAAAGAGAACGGGATGTTCACGGTCGTCGGCCCGTCGGACGGGGGGAATTGCCAGCCGCGGACGGCGCCGGCGATGCAGGAAGCGAGGCCGGGGAAGTGCTGCTCGCCACCCGAGGCACTCACCGAGGAGACCCCGCCGCCCGGCGAGATGGTGATGGTGGTCCTCACGCTGGCCGACTTGGGGGCGTTCGCGGCGCGCGCGTCGAGGGCCGGCTGCCAGCAGCGGCGCCGCACGCCCGCCATGTTCCTCTGGACCACGCCGTTGATCTCTCCCTCGGAGAGCTGTCCCCGCCCGGAGCCCGCGCCGTCCTTCCCGGGGCCGGCGGTGGGACCGCCCACGCCCTGGTCGAAGCTGCCCGTATTGGGGAGCGGATCGCCGGGCCTGGCGGTGGGCGCCGCCGATGCGCGCGGCCCGGGCCCGGGCCCGACGCGCGCTTCACCGGTGGCCTTGGGGTCCGCCGTGTTGGGCGTCTCCGGGGAGGCCTCGCCCGTGGCGGTGGGAGGCGGGGGGGGCGCGGTGAGCTCCGGGCCGGTCGGAGACGGGGGCGCCATGACGATGACCTGCGCCGGTGGAGGCCGGAGCAGCACCCACGCCGCGACCCCGCCGAACACCGCTGCCATCGCGATCATCGCGTAGGCGAAGGGGTGCATCCCCTTCTTCTCCTCGCGCGAGGGGGGGGGAAGGCTCGCCGGGGTGAGCGGTGCCGGTGCGGCGGCGAGCGGTGCGGCGGCTGCGGGGGCGCTCACCATCGCGGCGAAGGGCGAGAAGGGATCGGCCGACGCTGGGGCGAGCGGCGCGGCGGCGGCGCCGTTCGCCGGCAGGGCGCCCGCGCGATCGTGCGCCGGCGACGCCGCGGGCCCCAGCGAGACGCCGCCGGTGGGGACGTTCCCCAGGGACAGGCTGCCGTGGCCGTTGGTGCCGCCGGTGGCCGGGGGCGGCGCCGGCACCGCTGGCAGGGAGCCCGGCACCGGGGTCGGCGCAGTCCGGCCGGAAGACGTGATGCGCCCCGCCTCCGGCGGGGAGGTGGCCCGACGTTCGTCGAGGATCGCGCGCAGCCCGGGGACATTGCGGAGCGGCTGCCACTCGTCGAAGCCCTCGCGCCAGACAAGCGACTCGCCGTCGACCGCGCCCTGCTCGACCTTCTCGCGGATGACGGACAGGCGCACCGGACCTAGCGGCACGCCGCCGACGCCGACGTACCAGTCCTCGCCCGGCGTGTCGGCGCGGAGCACCGGCTGCGTCCCCGCGATGGCGCGCTGGAAGGCGCCCGCGACGCCGGTCGGCGGTGCGCTCGCAGGGGCGGAGATCGGGGCGACCGCACCGGGGGACGGCGTCAGAGACCGCGCCGGGACGTTGCCGAAGCCGCCGCTGGAGCGCGCGACGGCGGGCGACATGCCGAAGCTCGACACGTTCACGCCACTCGTCGGGCCGCCAGGAGAAGGAGCACGAAGGCCTGGACCGACCGGGTTCGCGTCGCCGCGCGCCGCGGCCGACACCGCGCCCGACATGCTGCGCGACGCGAGGTCCGAGAGCGACGGCGCCGAGGGCGCCGCCTGCGGCGCCAGGCTGGCTCGCGGGATGCCCGGCTTGGGGGGAGGAGGACGCGGCGCGCCGGGCGGTCCGCCGCCGACGGCGCTGGGCATCGGCGCCGAGGTGGCGCTCGAGCGGGGCGCAGCTGGCGCGCGGAACCCGCCGGTGTTGGGGCGCGCCGGAGGCGCCGCAGGACGGGCGCTCGGGGGCTTCAGCCCGACGCTCATGATGACAGTCCGGCTCTCCTCGTCGTCGACGAGGGCGTCGAGGTCCATTTGCGGGGCACCGCGGACCGGCTCGGCGCGCGGGGAGACCGGGAGCGGCGTCGCTCCCGAGCCTGCGCTGCCGAGCTGCGTCCCCTCCGCCGGGGCGGCGCGAGAGACGGACGACTCGGTCACGGCGGCGGCGACCAGGATGAGGTGACCGCAGCGGCGGCACTTCATGCGCACGGTCTTGCCGGAGACCTTGTCGTCTCCGATCTGGTACTTCGCCTTGCAGTTGTCGCAGACGAACTTCACTGCGCGTCGCTCCCGATCGCCTGCCCGTCTGCCATGCAGCCCGGGCGCGAGTGTGCCGCGGAGCGTACCATCACCATCCACCGATCGTTGAGTGCGCCACGGGACGTCAAGCTGAACCCAGCGCCGCGATCTGCTTGTGGATGGCCTGACGGGTCGCGTCCTCCGGCGCGAGGTCGGCTGCGCGCTCCCAGGCCCGGACGGCCTTCGCCCGGAAACCAGCCTGCTGGTAGAGCACGGCGACGTTCTTCCAGGCGGGGTACTGGCGCGGGTTCAGCTCGGTGGCGCGCTCCAGCTCGCGGATGGCGTCGTAGATGCGATCGCCTTTCCCGTAGAGGAGGCCCAGGTGGTAGCGGAGCCGGTAGGACAGCGGATCGATCTTCGCACCGCGCTCTAGGAAGTCGATGGCGCGCGCGACGTCGCCCGACTGGTAGGCCACCATGCCGTCGGCGAGGAGGCGCTGCGCCTCCTCCCGGGCCTCGGAGGGGTCGCGCTTGGGCTCGTCCTGTCGTGAAGCCCGCGCCAGCGCGGCGTCGACCGCCTTGACCACCTCGGCGATGCGGAACGGCTTCTCGATGAAGGCGTCGACGCCGTAGCCGGTCTTCGCGTCCTGCGCGACCTGGGGGCCGCGGTAGACGGCGGAGATCATGATGATGGGGATGTTGCCGTAGCGCTCGGAGCCGCGGATGCGCCGCGCGATCTCGAAGCCGTGCACCTCGGGGAGCATGACGTCGAGCAGCATGAGATCCGGCGGGTCCTGCTTGACCAGCTGCAGCGCGAGGAGGCCTCGATCGGCTTCGATCACCCGGTGACCGCGCTCGACGAGCACGGTACGTAGCAACCGGCGGATGTCGGCGTCGTCGTCGACCACCAGCACCACCTTCTGGCCCTCCTTGCGGGGCATCGGCGGCAGCGGCATCGGCGCGACGACCGACATGTCGCTGTTCGGCAGGAAGGTCGTATCCGGCTGGGCGATGCTCGCGTCGCCCGCCGCATCGACGCTCCTGCGCATGACGTCGTCGACCACCACGTGGCTGTCGAGCGCGGGGAGGGTAGGAGATGAGGGGCGGAAGGCCGCCTCGAGGCGCGCGCCGCGCTCGCTCGTCCTCTCGCGCATCGGGCGCACTTCGGGAGCGGGCGGCGCCCTGGGAACGCTCGGCGCCGGAGGCGGCACGTCCTGCCGCGCCTGCGCGGCGGTGCGGGGCCGCGTGAGGGCCGCGCCGATGGGCGGGCTCGGCGTGAGGGTCCCGCCGCCGGTCGCCCGCATGGAGGTGGGGATGCCGGCGCGGGCGAGCGCCTCGTCCGGCGTCCTCGGGCCGACGTAGTAGGTCGAGCCCTGCTCCTTCGCGGCGTACGCGTCCTCGATGACGCGTGCGAGCGGCGCGCTGAGCGCGACGTAGGCGAAGACGCGCTTGCCGGTGACGAACTCCAGCTCGTCCAGGATCTTGGCGTCGGTGGGGACGGCCATGGCGCAGAACAGCCGATCCTCGCGAGCGAGGACCGGGAGCAGCCGGTGGCCGGCCGCCACCTCGCGCGGGAGGAGATCGAGGTCGGCAAGGCGGATGATCACCTGCCCCACGTCGATGCCCGGCACGCCGAGCTGCTCGGAGAGCGCCTTGAGCGCGTCGACCTCGGAGACCGCGCCGCGATCGACCAGCGCGCTCGCCAGCGGGACGCCGCTGCGCGGCGCCGCCAAGGCGGCGTCGAGCTGCGCGCGATCGACGACGCCGTGCTCGAGGAGTATCTGACCGATCGGCTTGCGCGCGCTCAACTGTCCGGCACCCGGCGAGAACCTTAGCAGGGGGATCGCGCTCGATAAACGCTAGAGGATCTCACGCTGGCCGGCGTCGGCCCAGGCCGCCGCGAAGCCGGCCCACCGGCGCTCCACGATAGCCTCCCGGGCCTCGCGCACCAGCTGCCCGTAGAGGGTCAGGTTGTGCTCCGAGAACAGCCGGAGCGCCAGGATCTCCCCCGCGAGGAAGAGGTGGCGGAGGTAGGCTCGGGAGAACCCCCCGGCGCACGCGGGGCAGGGACAGGCCTCGTCGAGCGGGCGGAGGTCGTCCTTCCAGCGGGCCTGCTTGATCACGATGCGACCCCGTCGGAGCAGGGCCTGGCCGTTGCGCGCGTTGCGGGTGGGCAGGACGCAGTCGAACATGTCAACGCCGGCGGCGATGGCGAGGACGAGGTCGCGGGGGGTGCCCACGCCCATCAGGTAGCGGGGCCGCTCCGGGTCGAGGTGGCGCGCGACCAGGCCGACGGTCTCGTGCATCGCCTCGATCGGCTCGCCCACCGAGAAGCCGCCCAGCGCTAGCCCGTCGAAGCTGCGGCCAGCGGCCTCCAGCGCGCCCAGCTCGTCAGCGTGCCGCCGGCGCAGATCCTCGTGGGTACCGCCCTGGACGATGCCGAAGAGGGCGCGATCTTCGCGCCTGGCGACCAGACATCGCGTCGCCCAGCGGGTCGTCACCGCACATGCGCGCTCGATCTCCTCTCGCGGCGAGGCCCCGGGCGGGCAGACGTCGAGCTGCATCGCCACGTCGGCGCCCAGGAGGCCCTGGACGCGCATCGCCTCCTCCGGCGAGAGGTGGTGACGCGAGCCGTCCAGGTGCGACTTGAAGGTGAAGCCGTCCTCCGAGAACGAGCGGCGCTCGGCGAGCGAGAAGGCCTGGAACCCGCCGGAGTCGGTGAGCATGGCGTGGGGCCAGCGCGCGAAGCCGTGCAGGCCGCCGTGGGCCGCGACCGTCTCGGGTCCGCGCCGCAGAGCTGGTCACTCCGCACGGTACCGTTCAGACGCCGACGTTCATGCCGGTCGGCACGCAGGGCTCGGTCAAGACCTTGACCCCGTCCGAGGTCGCGGCGACCGGTGC
>JBKJLX010000369.1:0-17098 GCA_046596645.1 Polyangiaceae bacterium | reverse complement strand
GGAGCCGCGACGGTCGACGGGCATGGGGCCTCGGGGGAAAGCCTGCGTGCGAATCGGAGCAGAAAAAAGAAGGGGCCCGGTCGCGCTCCCCGCGCCTGACCGAGCCCTCTTCAGCCGAACGAACTCGCGACTACTTGGCGGTGGAGATCTTCGACACCATGAAGCTGACGTTGGGGTAGCCGGCATAGGCGGCCGTCTGGAACACGCTCTTCACCACGATCGACGGGACCTCCTGGTCGATCTGGAGGATGACCACGCCGGGGAAGGGCTTGTCGGCCGGGTTGACCTGCTTCCACAGCTCGCGCTTGGCCTTGAGGATGTTGTAGAGCTCGTCGATCTTCGACATGCGACCGAGCTCCTCGATGGCTCGCGTCGAGCCGGCGAGCGTTCCGTCGACGAGGATCTGGTTGCCGTTCACCGCGACCATCGGCGCGTCGATGACGTCCTCGGCGTTCTCGGCCTTGGGCAGCTTGACGTTCTTGTCGACCGCGATCTCACCCGACGCGCTGAACGTCGTCAGGAGGAAGATGACGGTGACCAGGAGGAAGTCGATGTACGCGGTCAGGTTGAGGCCCGCGTTCGGCGAACGGCGGCCGTGACCGACGACCTTTTTCCAGACGAAGGCGAGCGGGAGCGAATGCAGCAGGCGCTTGCCCGGCTTGTGGACCGAGTGAGCGTGGGGGTCGTGGTGCTTCTTGGAGGGCGGATGATCCATGGCCGTGCCTTCTTCCTCAGCAACCCGTCTCAGCGCACCGAGAACGTCATGTTGAACACCGGGACCTGCGCGGTCTTGCTCCCGAGCTTCATGTCGCGCTTGGTCGTGTAGAGCGCGTCGAGCACAGCCACGATCTCCTTGAAGGGGAGGCGGTTGTCCGCGTGCAGGATCGCCTGGTCGAGCTTGAGGTCCGCCGGGTCCTTGTGCTGGCCCTGCTGGTTCCACTCCTCGCCGAACTTCTTGGCGAGCTCGTTGTAGCGGGGGACCTCGGCCTTTTCCTGATCGGGCTTGGGAACCTTGACCTCGCTGATGACGGTCGCCCCCTGCTTCCAGACGAGGTTGAACTCGTCCACGCCGATCATGACGTTCAGGACCTTCTCCGGGGTCTGCGGGGTCAGCTGCTCGTCCGGGTTGGGCGGGCCTGGCACCTGCGCGTCCGCGTTGATGCGCGAGTTCGTCACCCACACCGCGGTGATGAGCAAGAACGCGAGCGTGACGAAGAGCAGATCGATGAACGGGACCAGGTTGATTTCCGCGTTGAGCGAGCGCTTGCCGCCCTTGCCTCCGCCGACGTCGACGCCACCCATATTCAGATCCTCCAGAGAAGCAGAGACTTGCTACGACGCCGCGGCTGGCCTCGAGGTTCCCGCTCCCGCGCTGCCTCTCCCCGAAGGAAGATCACGGACGACGCGCGAGCGGGAGAGATACCGAGCGGGGCGAGCTGGCCGAAAGCGCCAGAAGCTGGCCGAAAGCGCCAGAGGCTGGCCGAAGGGCGCCAAGATCAGGCCACGGGCGCCTGAGGGTTGAGGTTGACCTTCTGGCGGTTCGCGACCACCAGGTTGAGCACGCGGACCGAGGCCTCGTTGATGTCGTCCTCGATCGACTGCGTCTGGCCGTTCAGGATGGCGTAGGCCACCAGCCCGATGACGGCCACGAACAGGCCGAGCGCGGTGCAGTGCATCGCCTCCGAGATGCCGGCGGCGAGGATTCGGGCCTTCTGGCTGGGGTCGATCGAGTCACCACCGACCGAGCCGAAGCTCTTGATGAGACCCATGACGGTCCCGAAGAGCGCCGCGAGCATCGCGATGTTGGCCAGGAGCGCGAGGTAAGGCGTGCGCGCCGCGACCTTGGGCATCTCGCGGAGGGCGGCCTCGTCCATGGCGGCCTGAACCTCGTCGTCCGGGCGGTTCACCTTGACCAGGCCGGCCTGGACGATGCGCGCCAGGGGCGCGTTCGCCGCCGAGCACATCTTGATCGCCTTCGGAATGTCACCGGCGAGGATGCACTTCTGCATCGTCGCGAGGAACACGTCCTTGTTGATGGACGAGCCGTACAGGTAGATGGCTCGCTCGATGATGATGCCGAGGATGAAGACCTGGCAAATCAGGATGGGGATCATGCCCCAGCCGCCCTCTTCGATGAACTTCCACAATCCCATCGCCCGTAACTCTCCTCGGAGGGCTGTCCCCTCCGGTCCTCGGTCTCGACCCCAAAAAAGCTGAACCGCGAGTGGTGCGTGTGCGGCCTGTGTCGTCGGCGCGCGCACGCTAGACGAGCGCGACGCCGACACGCAAGCGACCCGACGAGGCAACCTCCCGTCCTGGGCGGCTTCTTTCGGGGACGCCGCGATGTTCAGGGAATTGAACCCGGAGGGTCAACAAAGTTTTGGCGCGCTTTTGTCGAAATCGACGTCACAAGCTGGCGTGATTACAGACCTAATTCAATATTGCAGCCACGGTGTAACGGACGTTCCGCTGACTCATCCACCGGTGCCCCGCCCGCGCGTGTCTTCGCCCTGATCGGTGGTCCTTGCTCGCTTCTGCCAGCGCCTCGCTTGCGCGGGCGATCGTGCCGCTGGTATCGTCGGCGCGCTTCGAGGGGCAGCCGAGCGGTTCACGCCGGCACGAGCCAAGGAGAAAGGTCAGCGAGGATGCGTCATCTCTGGATGTTGGCGGCCGAAGGTGGTTCCGGCGCAGGTCTCATGGACGCCGTCCGCCACAACCCGACGTTCCTCATCATGAACGTCTTCACGTCGGTGGTCGTCGTCACGATCATCGTCGAGCGTGCCGCCTTTCAGCTCACGCGGTACCGCGTGAACTCAAAGGAGTTTTTTGCCCAGGTGAAGAAGCTGGTCACCGCCGGGAACATCGATCGCGCCATCAAGCTGTGCGACGCGGCCGACTCCCCGGTCCTGCAGTTGGTCAAGGCCGGTCTCACCCACGCCAACAAGGGCGCCGACGAGATCGACGCCGCGCTCTCGGAGAAGCTCTCCGAGATCAAGCCCCAGGTCGAGAAGCGCATCGGCGCCCTCTGGTCGCTCGCGAACATCGCGACCCTCATCGGCCTCGTCGGCACGGTGTTCGGTCTCATCAGCACCTTCGGCGCCATCGCGGCGCAGGGGCTCTCGGCGGCCGACAAGCAGCGCATGCTGTCGAACGGCATCGCCGAGGCGATGTACAACACCGCGTTCGGCCTCCTCATCGCGGTCATCTGCATGATCGCGCACGTCATCCTCCACACCCGGGCCAAGGCGATCGCGCATGACCTCGAGTCGCTGAGCGAGCGCGTGTTCAACCTGCTGACCGTGACGAGCAAGGCCGGCTACTGAGTCCGGGCGCTGCTCGGAACGACCCCCATGGCCGTCGATCAAAAGTTCTCCGGTGAGTCCGGGGCGGAGCCCCAGCTCAGTGCTGCGCAGCGGTCGAGGATTCGACGGCTGTCCCAGTACCAGGAGCCCGCACCCGGTGAGGAGGCGGGGGAGCTCAACATCATCCCCTACCTCGACATCATCGTGAACATCCTCGTCTTCGTCCTGGTGAGCGTGTCGGTCACGTTCATGTCGACGATCGACACCGTCCCGCCCTCGGTCGGTGGCGGAAAGGTCCGCGACAGCGTCTCGTCGAAGAAGCTCAACCTGTCGGTGTTCATCACGACCAAGGGCATCTCCTTCAAGACCTCCGGCGGCAGCATCGCCACCGGCTGCGACAACGTCGGCGGGGGCATCACCATCCCCATGCGCGAGTCGCCGCCCGCGGGCACCTCGCCCTACGACCTGCCCGCCGTGACCGCGTGCGCGCGCAAGCTGAAGAGCGCGCGCCCCGAGTTCGAAGAGGAGACGCAGGTGACCATCACCGCCAACCCGGGCATCGAGTACCAGCACATCATCGAGGTGCTGGACGCGGTTCGCGTCGACGAGAAGGGCGAGCTCTTCGACGAAGCCTTCTTCGGGGTGGTGCGATGACCGGCCAGGTCCCGCAGCAGGCCTCCAGCGGCGGCGCGAAGCCGCCCCCGGCGGGCCCGCGGCCGCAGCAGGCGAGCACCGTCCGCTACAAGGCGGCTCTGCGCAAGGCGAAGCGCCGCAACGCTCGCGAGCCGGAGATCGACTTCCTCAACATCACGGCGATGCTCGATCTGATGACGATCATCCTGGTCTTCGTCCTGAAGACCCTGGCGACGTCGCAGGTCAGCCAGTCCGACGATCTGAAGCTGCCGGTGAGCGTGCTCACCAGCGAGCCCAGCGAGGAAGGCGTCATCGTCACCATCTCCAAGTCGCAGCTCCTGGTGGGGGACGGCGAGTCACCGATCGCCGAGCTGGCGAGCCGGGAGCAGCTGGCGCAGACCGGGCTCGACGCGCGCTACAAGCGCAGCGGGCCCAACGACCTCTTCATCGTCCCCCTGGCCAAGGTGCTCAGCGACTACCGCGAGCGGGACAAGATGATCCGCGCGGCCAAGGGGCTCGACGCGCAGACCAGCGAGGCCATCGTCGTCGCCGACAAGACGACGCCCTACCGCGTCCTCATCGAGATCCTCTTCACCCTCGGCGCGAGCGAGTTCGGCAAGTACCACCTCATGGTGGTGTCCGATAAGTAGCATTCACCTGCGACGGCAGGCGTCGTCTCTGTCAGGGAACGGCGCGGAACGAAGGGCGGCGCTCCTCGCGGAGTCGCCGCCCTCGTCGTTCCCGCGACAGCCTCACGCGAGCGAGAACAGCTCCTCGAGATCGGTCTTGGTGAGCTTCTTGGCGCCGCCCGCGTCCTCGCTGAGGACGGAGGCGACGAGGGCGCGCTTCTTGTCCTTCAGCTGGAGGATCTTCTCCTCGATGGTGCCGGCGGCGACCAGCCGGTAGACGTTGACCACCTTGGTCTGGCCGATGCGGTGGGCGCGGTCGGTGGCCTGCTGCTCCACCGCCGGGTTCCACCACGGGTCGAAGTGGATGACGGTGTCGGCGGCAGTGAGGTTGAGGCCGGTGCCGCCCGCCTTGAGGCTGATGAGGAAGACGCCGCAGGACGGGTCGCCCTGGAAGCGATCGACCCGCTCTTGGCGGTCCTTGGTGGAGCCGTCGAGGTACTCGTAGACGACGCCATCCTCCTTCAGCGCCTTCTCGATCAGCTTCAGCATGGTGACGAACTGGCTGAAGACGAGCACCTTGTGCCCGCCCTCGATGGCGTTGGCGACGAGCTCGCGCAGCGCGACCAGCTTGCCCGAGTCCTCGTCGGAGAACTCCTTGGGGAGGCCGAGGAGGCGCGGGTCGCACGCCGCCTGTCGCAGCTTGGTGAGACCGGCCAGGATCTGCAGCTGGCTCTTCGCCAGGCCAACCCGCTCCACCTCGCCGAGCACCTGGGCGCGGACCTCCTTGGCGACCTGCAGGTAGACCGACCGCTGGTCCCCCGTGAGATCGCAGACCTGGTCCATCTCCAGCTTCTCGGGCAGGTCCTTGGCGACCTCGGACTTGGTGCGACGGAGGATGAAAGGGTGGATGGTCTGCCGCAGGCGCTGTGCGGTCTTGTAGTCGCCGTTCTCGATGGGGCGCGAGAAGCGCATCTCGAACTTCTCCAGCGGGCCCAGGAGGCCGGGCGAGACGAAGTCGAAGATGCTCCAGATCTCGGAGAGGCGATTCTCGATCGGGGTGCCGGTGAGAGCCAGCCGGCGCCTGGCCTTGAGGCGCTTGGCGGCGGCGGCGGTCGCGCTGAGGGCGTTCTTGATGTGCTGCGCCTCGTCCAGGATGACGTAGGTGAGGTCGAGGCTGGAGAGGAACTCCTCGTCCCGACGCAGGAGGGCATAGCTGGTGATGATCACCTCCGCCTCGCGCACCTCCTCCTCGTGATCCTTGCGGTCGGCGCCATGCCACAGCGCCACCGACAGCGTGGGCGAGAAGCGAGCGAGCTCGCGCTCCCAGTTGGTGACGACGCTGGTGGGCGCGACGATGAGCGCGCGGACCGACTTGTCCTCCTGCTTGACGGCGAGGAGCAGGGCGATGGTCTGCACCGTCTTGCCGAGGCCCATGTCGTCGGCGAGGACGCCGCCCGAGCCCAGGTCGTGGACGAACTTGAGCCAGGAGAGCCCCGCCTCCTGATAGGGGCGCAGCGTCGCCTTGAGCGCGCGCGGCTTCTTGGTGTGCTCGATCTCGTCGATGCTGGAGAGCTTCTGGAACAGCTCCTTGGTGCCAGTGGAGATGGTGTGGCCCTGCGTGTGCTGCAGCAGCTCCTGGATGCGGCCGGCGTGGGCGATGGGGATGCGCCCGCTCTTGCCGGCAGCGGCGAGCAGCTCGACCTCGCGGTCCATCATCGCCCGCACTGCCTCGGCGTCGAACGGGGCGAAGGAGCCGTCGGAGAGGCGCACGAACTTCTTTCCTTCGGCCAGGCAGCGCCGCAGCTCGTCGCGGTCGACGCCCACGCCCTCGCTCTCCCAGGAGAGCTTCACGTTCAGCCAGTCCATGCCGCTCGACACCTTGGCGAAGACGGCGATGGGCTTCTGGCGGACCTGCGTGCCCACCAGATCGTCGGGGACGAAGAGGTCCCAGTCGTCGGGAAGCTGGCCGAGGCCCTCGCTCCAGAAGTGGATGGCGCGATCGCTCTGCGCGACGAAGTACTGACCGCCCTCGTCGGGGGCGAGGCCGTTGTCGAGAAGCTTGTTGGCCGCCTCCTGCTGGGCGGCGATGTCGACGCGGATGCAGCGCGGACGGCGCTGCCCCTCGGCCGGCGCCTGGATGATGACCGGCAAGGTGAGCCCGTCGGCGCGGACCGGGATCTCCTCGTCGCCGTAGGAGGCGAACAGGCTGACGTGCGCCTCCAGCAGGTTGCCCGAGGCGCGCATGCGGAAGGTCGGGGCGAGGTCGACCACGTCGGCGATCTGCGAGAGGTCCGGCAGCTCGGCGCCGACCTCGAGCGCGACGCGGGGCAGGCCTTGCATGATCACGCGCGACAGCTCGCTCATCGGCTCGGCGATGGTGGGCGAGCGGAGCAGGCGGCGCAGCGCGGCGACGCTGACCCGCTTGTCGATGCGGCGGGCGATGCCCTCCTGGGTGTCGATGTGCCAGCCTGGCCAGCCCTCGAACCAGCCGCCGGCGAGGAGCGAGAAGCGGCGGCGATCGCCCTGGCGCTCGAAGCTGGTCTTGACGATGACGGTGTCGCCGCCGACCAGCTCCAGATCGAAGCGAGGGCGCAGCGGCTCCTCCGCGAAGCGGAGCTGCATCAGCGCGGGCTCGAGCAGCACGCGCTGGCCCTCGAGCAGCGGCAGGAGCTCCGCCACGTCCTCCCCCCGGACGTCGACCGCGGGGTGGCGGGGGTTGCCGCTCTCCATCCGGGCCAGGAGCCGGAGCGCGTTGCGCTCCGTGGTAGGAAAGACCGCCTGCCAGCTCATCGCCATCGACGGCAGCACGGGCACACGCGCCTCGGCGTCGAGCACGGTGACGGTGAGCGCGCCCTGGCGGACGTGGACACGAAACTCGAGGCGCCGCGCGCCGTGCAGCCCCTCGGGCGGCAGCCAGGCGCCGATGCCGGTGGGCTTGGCCGTCGCGTCGCTCGGCGTCGGCATCGGGGCGACGGTCGAGCCGAGGGGCCCGAGGGTCGCCAGGCTGGGCGAGTTCTGGGTCGAGCCGGATGCGCGGGCGCGCCGGTCGCGGCGTCGTTGCCGCTTGGAGTCGGGGCCGCCACCGCCGGCGTGGGCCGTCTGCGGGGCGGAGGGGGTTGGCGCCGACATCGGCTGGGGCGAAGGCGGCGCCGCGCGCGGATGCGAGCCGCGCGCCTGGTCGCGCACGGCAATGAGGAGCGCCGCGACGTGCTTGCAGTGCTGGCCCGCCTTGGCGAACGCCGGGCAGCTGCAGCTCGACTGGATGCCGTCGGGCGTGAGCTCGACCCCCACCTGGTAGGGATCGGCATCGGCGGCGCGAACGATGCCGCCCGCCGTCATCTCGCCGATCGTCACGTCCTCGACGACGCGACGGCGGAAATACTCGAGCCCGCGGAGGAATGTGCGCGCGCCCAGCAGTCGCCGCAGGCCGCGGTCACTGAGGGTGGACAGAGCGTCGGAGATCGGCGTGCTCACGCAGCTTTATTTCTGTTGGCTCGGCGCCCGCCCGGAGTCGCAGGAGACTCCGGCCGTGTGAGGCCATTAGGGATCCAGGAAAGCCGTCAGGGGTCGAGGAAAGGAAGCAGCACCAACGTCAGGACCGGCAGGAGCCGTGCGAGGATCGCGAGCGTCGGAGCGGCCACGCTGGAGAGCGGGTCCCCCACCGTGTCGCCCACCACGACCGCGTGGTAGGTCGGGTTCTCCGCGCGGGCGCCGGACTCGTCGACGAGCGTTCGGCCGCCGTGGGCGCCGGTCACCACGTACTTCTTCGCGTGACCGAATGCGGCGCCCGCCACCCCCGCGAGGAGGGCCCCCGGCACGCAGACGATGGCCACGGCCGCGAGGAAAGCCGACACCGCGTCCGAGGCGCTCGTAGCCTTACCCTCGTTCAGCGGCAGGCGCAAGACGAGCCCGACGAGAAGCGGGACGACGGCGACTGCGAGGGCTGGCGGCACCACGTGCCGGAGCGCGAAGCGCGCAGCGATCTCGGTGCAGATGTCGTAGTCGGGGCGCGCTGCCGCCCCGGCGATGGCGCGGCTCCCCTCCGGCGCTGTTGGATCGGCCGCCGGGGGGTCGCCCAGCTGGCGGCGGACCTCGTCGACGATGCGCCGCGCGGCGCGGGCCACGCCGCCGGTGCCGCGCGCCACGAGGAACGCCGAGAGCGCGACCGCCAGCGCCCCCGCCAGCCACGGCGCCGGATCGGCTGTGGCCAGCATGGGGCCGGCCGTCGGCGGGCCCGCAGCGAGCCCGCGCTCTCCCGCGGCGTTCGCCACCACCGCCACCAGGATCACCGAAGCGAACGCGGCCAGCACGCCGCCGCGCACGGTGGCCACGGCCTTGGCGCTGGTGCCGATCGCGTCGAGCAGCAGGGTGCGGCCACGCACGTCGGGGCGCTCGCGTCCCAGCGCGACCTCGACCAGCCCGCCAGCGCCGTCGACGAACGATGCGGCGGCCTCGCAGGCGAGCCCGTAGCTCGAGGTGCCCGCGAGCCCGACCATGGCCAGCGCGACGCCGAAAGCGCCACCGCCCTCCAGCCCGGTCGAGGCCCCGATGGAGAACGCCGCGGTGGTCGCGAGGGCGATCACGAGGAGGAGCGGAAGGAGGGCGTCGAGCGCGAGCGCGAAGCCGCCGAGCACGGCGAGCGATGCGCCGGCGCGTGCTGCCTCCGCCAGATCGCGACCGAAGCGGGATCGGGGCTCGACCACCTGACGCGCGAGCGGTCCGATGGAAGCGGACAGCGCCACGCCGACCAGGGCGCAGGAGACGAGACGAAGCCACTCCTCCCCCAGGAGCCACTTCGCAGTGCCGGCGAACCCGGTGGCGTGCATGGCGCCCGCGACCAGCGCTCCGCGCGCGAGCGCCGACCACGGGTCCTCTCGATCGTCGGTGCGCACCACCATGGCCCCGAACGCCGAGCCGAGGAGCCCGAACGAGCGCGCGACCAGCGGGAGCAGCACCAGGGCCAGGGCGCTTGGCATCGACGCGTTGGCGTCGAAGATGGCCACGCCTACCAGCATCAGCGCCAGCGACTCGGCAGCGGTCGCGGCGAACGCTGTGGAGGCGCGCGCGGCGAGATCGCCCGCCGCGTCGCCCGCCAGGTCGGCGACCATCGCGGGGTTCGCCTCGGCGTCATCGGGGAGGCCGTGCTCGCGCGCCGCGACGTCGGCGCCCACGTCGGCGGCCTTGGCAAAGGCGGCGCCGCCTGCCTGCACCAGCAGGGCGGCGAAGCCGGCGCCCAGGGCGTATCCGGCGAGGAGGATGGGAAGCGTCGGCGCCGCTGCGAGGCCGCGGGCGGGCTCGGCGCCGAGATCGCTCGCCTCCAGGAGGACGGCCGCGACCAGCGCCGCGGCCCCGAGCACCGAGGCCGCCTCGGTGGCGAGGCCGACGGCGGCGCCACCGCGCATCGCGATCTGCAGCGCGGCGTCCACCGAGCGCCGGGCGCCTGCGGCGACGCGGAGCGGCGCGCGGGTGCCGACGAAGGTCGCGCCTCGCGCGACGGCGATGACGCCGAAGCCCCCCAGCGCGCACGAGAGCGTCAGCCAGACGCCGAGGCGGAGCGCGCTCGCCGGCTCGCGCGGGAAGCCGTAGAGCCCGTAGGCGAGGAAGAGGGCGCCGCCGAACAGGGCCACCAGCGCGCCCAGCACACGGGTCAGCCGCTTGGCGAAGCCCTCGGCGGCGAGCCGCACCAGCGAGGCGAGCCGCACCGCCGCCACCTCGGTGGGCGAGGGGCGCGCGACGAGCCAGCGCACGAGCCAGCCCGCAAAGGCGAGACCCGAGAGGCAGGTGGCTCCGACCAGGCCGAGCTCGACCATCGCCTCAGTTCAGGAGGAGTGCGAGCGCCCGCGCGGCCACGACCGGGGAGGCCAGCGCGGCGGTGGGGGGGGTTCGCTTCGGCTTCGGCATCGTGGGCTCTCGATCGACGAGGGGACGCCATCCGACGCCAGATGGGAGCCGGCGTCACGGGGAGAGACCCGCGCGGCGAGGATCACTCCCTCGCCTCAACGCTCGAGGCGGTCGCGGCCGGTCGCGTGCTCGAGGCGCACGATGGCGGCCAGCCGGTTCACGTGGGCGGCCAGGAGCCGGAGGCGCGCGTTCGTCAGCTGGATCTCGGCATCGGTCAGCTCCACCGCGGTCGCCTTGCCGTAGGTGAAGAGCTGCTTCCGCACGCGGTAGCTCTCTTCCGCCGCGGCGAGGCCGCGCTTGGCCGCCTCGAGCGAGGGCGCGGACTTGGCGATGTCGGCGCGGGCGCTGGTCACCTCGAGTCGGACCGCGTCCTCCAGCCCCTGGCGCTGGGCGGCCGCCGCGGCGGTCTGCGCGCGGGCTGCGCGCGCGGCGCCGAGCGTACTGAAGGTCTCGTTGAGGACCCACGTCGCGCGGATGCCCACGTCCCAGGTGGCGTTCCACTCGGCGCGCGAAAAGAAGACGCGCTGGTTGGGGTTGGCGTAGGTGAGGTTGCCGAAGGCATCGACCCGCGGGGCGTAGCTGGCGCTGGTCACGCTCTCGGCGTCGTCGCGCGCCTCTTCCTGGGCGCGGGCGGCGGCCAGGTCGAGACGGTTCCGCAGCGCCTCGCCCATCAGCGCGTCGAGGTTCTCCGTCGCGGGCACCGGCGGCGGCGTGAAGACGTCGATGCCGACGCCCAGCGGCTTGCCCGGCGGCAGCCCGGTGAGAGTGCGCAGCCGCTCCTCCGCGGTGGTCTCGATCGAGCGCGCCTCGGCGTCGGTGAACTGCGCCTGCGCCAGCTGCGCCTCGACCCGCATCAGATCCCCACGCGACAGGGTGCCGGCCGAGAGCCCGGCGTTGGCGTCGGTCACCTGGGCCTGCGCCTGCTCGACGCTCATGGACGTGACGGCGCTCTGACCCTTGGCCTGCACCCACTGGAAGAGGGCGAGCCGCGCGTCGGAGGCCGCCTGCAGCCTCTGCGCGTCGGCCTGGAGGCGCAGCGCCTCCTCCGCGCCCGAGGCAGCCTGGTAGCTCTGCACCGCGCGGAGGAAGTAGTCCGACAGCGGGATGTTGATGTTCGCGTTCAGGTAGTACTGGTTCAGGTTCTGAGGGATCTCGATGCCCGGTACGTTCACCGCCTGGAGCGGGTTGCCGCCGCCGTCGAGCACGCAGGTCAGCGTCGGGTCCTGCGGGCAGGGGCCGGTGGTGAGCTGACCCTCGGCGCCGACGAGCAGGGTGGGGCCCCCGCCGCCGAGGCTCACCGAGTCGACCTCGGAGATGCGCGTGTACTGGGCGGTGAGCGTCACGCGCGGCACGTACTGCACGATCGTCTGCACGACCTGACCGCTCGCCGCCTCCAGGTTGGCCTCGGCCACGGCGACGTTGGCGCTCCGCGCCTGCGCCAGCTCGGCCACACGAGCCGGGGTGAGGCCGCCGGGGACGGGACGGAGGCTCTCACGCAGCCGGTCCGGCCGCGGTGCCTCGCCCGCCTGCGTTGCGGGGCCCAGCTCGGCGCCGGGCGCGCCCGCCGGGGCCGGAGGGGCTGGCTGCGGTGGAGTCGACGCGGGCTGCGCTTGGACCGCAGGCGAGGCGGTGGAGAGAAGGAAGGCAATGGCGAGCGCGGGGAGAGATCGGACGTTCGTCATGGGGGCTCGAGCAGGCAGCGCCGCACAGATGGGGCCCGTCGACGGACGGGGCGAGGGGCGCCCAGGCAATTCGCACCCGGCTTTGTCACATTTGGATTTCCGATGCACGCGTCGCGGATTGTTCGTGTCCGAGGGATGAAGGTGGATATGCTGCCGCCCGACGCTTCGGCCGTTATGAGCGTTCCTGACCCCAGCGAGGCTCGCCCGGTGAACAAGGCGGAGAAAGTCTCAGCGCTCGAGGCGCTCCTTTCGAGGATCCAGACGAACGCGGGCGAAGTCCGCGCGCGAAGGCCGGCGGGTCTGTCTCCGACAGAGGTGCAGGAAAATCCGGCGGATTGGTTGGCCTTCGTGGCCCCCGCTCCTTCAACCGGCGGCGGGGCGCCCGAGCGAACCGCGGCGCCAGCGCGAAGCCTGAGCCCGGTGCGGACGCCCGCGCTCGAGCAGCATGCGCCGTCGCCGGCTCCGGCGCGGGACGTGCCTCCCGCGCGGGAGACGCCCGGGGCGCGCCCCGAGCCGGCCGCGGACCGCTCTTCCCCCAAGCCCCTGCGGATGCCGTTCTCCGGCTCCGCCCCCGCGGCGACTCAGACCCCGGTGGTCGCGCGCTCGGCGGAGGTGCCCGCCGCTTCGCAGGGCGCCGCTGGCGCCCCGACGGCCAGCTCCCCCGGAGTGACGGGTGGTGGCGGTCTCCGTATCCCGGCACCGCGCGCCAGCGATCCGGGCCAGCGCGGCATCCCGAAGAGCGGTCCGCAGGCGGCGCGTCCGATCGCGACGCGCACCCCGGAGCTGACGTTCGAGGTGGGCGACGAGCCGACCCTCGACCGCGGGGTCCCCGCACCGGCCGCTTCCCCTGCGCCGCCTCCCGTTGCGGCTCCCTTGGCAGCGGTCGCGGCGCCGGCACCGGCGCCGGTCGAGCACGTCGAGGCTCCGGTCAAGCGGCCGACCGCCCCCGCCTTCGAGCCCCCCATCGTCGGTGCGCCGGTGGTGGACATCGATCCCGCATCCCGCCGCGAGCCGCCGCACGAGCCGTCGTTGCCCATCGTAGAGGCCCCCGCACCTGCGCCGGCGCCCGTGCCGGTGGCAGCCGCGCAGGCCCCCGCGCCGCACGTCCTCGCGGCGACCGCGCCGCTACCTGCTCCCGCTCCGGCTACCGCCGCCGCGGCGGACATCCCGCCGGCACCGCGGCCCTCCGCGGATCTCGCCGCGCCTGCCAGCAACGACAGCTCGCGGTGGGTCGCTCCGCCGCCGGCCGAGGCGCGACCGGCGACCCGTCGCTCGACGGTGCTGGTCCTCTTCGCCG
This sequence comes from Polyangiaceae bacterium, assembly GCA_046596645.1. Taxonomy (GTDB): domain Bacteria; phylum Myxococcota_A; class Polyangia; order Polyangiales; family Polyangiaceae; genus JBKJLX01. Next base: position 3,654 of record JBKJLX010000369.1, on the reverse strand, counting down.
CCGTCGTCGTCCTCGTGGCAGCCGCGGTGTTCGGCTACCTGCAGTGGGTCAAGCAGCAGCGCATCGACACGGCGCCCAAGGCTGCGCCGGCGATGACCGCCAAGCCCGCGGACACGGGCGCCGCCCCGGTGGAGACGGCCGCGCCCAGCGCAGCGGACACCGCCACACCCGGCGCGAGCGCAGCGCCCGCGGCCAGCGCCGAGGCCGCCGAGGCCGAGGTCGAGATCCCGAAGGACCCGAAGACGCTCCCCGCGACCATCGGCTACCTCATCGTCAAGACGAAGACCGAGGGCGTGGGGGTGATGGACAGCGGCAAGAAGGTCGGCGCCGTCTCCACCGCGATCGAGGTCCCCTGCACCGGCACCGGGCGCTACATCGGCCTCGGCAAGGAGCTCGCGGGGGGCGCCATGCAGCCGGTCGGTGAGGGCCGCTCGGTGAAGATCGAGTGTCAGGCCGTCACGACCATCGAGCTGCCCTGATCGTCGGAGCATCGCCGCGATGGCGGCGAACCTCGGCATGTCGCGCCCCCTGGTCCTGCTCTCGAACGACGACGGCGTCGCCGCCGAAGGTCTGGAGGCGCTGCGCGAAGCGCTCGCCCCCCACGCCGACGTGGTGGTCTGCGCGCCCGAGGTCAACCAGAGCGCGACCAGCCACGCGCTGAGCCTGGGTCGCGTGCTGCGACTGCGGCGGGTGCGAGAGGGCGTCTTCGCGGTCGACGGCACGCCGGCGGATTGCGTCTACGTCGCTCTCCACGCGCGGGGCCGCGTGCTGCCACGGTTGCCCGATCTGTGCGTCTCCGGGATGAACCACGGCCTCAATCTGGGGGTCGACGCCTTCTATTCGGGCACCGTCGCCGCGGCGCGCGAGGCGGCGCTGCGCGGCATCCCCTCGGTCGCGGTGTCGGCCGACCTCGCGGCGGACCGGGCAGCGGCCGCCGCGGTCGGCGCGGCGGTTGCGCTGGGGGCGATCGCCGCCGCCGCGCAGGCCGCGGCGCGGTCGCTGCTGCTCAACGTCAACATCCCCCCGGGGAGCCGGTGGGCGGTGCGCGCGACGTGCGCGGGCCTCCGCACCTACGACCACGACGTCGTTTTCCGCCTCGATCCGCGCGGCAAGGAGTACCTGTGGATCGGCGGCTCCGAGGTCCGGCACGACGACGCCCCCGGGTCCGACACCGAGGCCCACGATCAGGGCGTGGTCAGCGTGACGCCGCTCACGCTCGACCTCACCCACCCTCCGGCGAACGCGATCGCCGCCGCGGCGGCCGCCAGCGCCGGCGCGCCTGCGGGCTGACGACTGTCAGGGGCGAGCGCGGTCGAGCAACGCCGCCAGTTCGCGGCTGGAGCGCGAGGCCAGCGTGTAGCCGGCGAGGGGGAAGATGATGGTGGTGCCCGCGCCCTTGACCGTCTGCACCTTGCCGCCGAGGTCGGTGACGCCGATCTCGATCGCGCGCGCGTCCACCACCTGGCGAGAGCGCGTGACCAGCGCGCCGAGGGTGTTGGCGGCGCCGCTGGCGGCGGTGGCGTTCACCGCCCCGCCCTCGCCGTAGCGGCCGGAGGTGAAGAGCATCGCGCCGACCGCCGCGCCGGTGTCGGTCCCCCGGAACCACGCGCCGAGGTCGTGCCACGGCAGCTCGCCACAGCGAGCCCACATCGCGCCCATCTCCGCGCTGCTCGCGTCGTAGAGCCGATCGGCGAGGGAGACGAAGCGCGCGCGATGCGCCGGGTCCACGTAGGCGGCCGCAAAGCCGCCGCCGAAGGACAGGAGCGCGCCGCCGGGACGGCTCGTGGCGTCGCTCCCCGGCGGCGGCTCGAGGCTCCCCACGGTCAGTGTGCCGGCCACCTTGCCGAGCTCCTCGTCGAACGACGCGATGCCGCCCGGTGTGGCCAACCGTGCGATCTGAGGATCGTCAGGGCCCAGCTTGCCATCCTCGCGCGCGACCCACACCTCGACGATCCAGCCGTCGGCGTCGTAAATGCCGAAGTTGGCGCCGGTGAGGACGCGGCGGCGGACCGCCGAGCACAGCGTCCCCCGTCGCAGCGCCGCGACCGCCGACGCGTCGGGCACTGGCGCCGCCGACGGCACGATGTTCTGCCGGCGCCCGTCGGCGCTCGCCGCCTCGCCGCGCGCCCACGTCACCGACGCGATCGCGAGCAGGCCGAGGACGGAGGCCGCCGCCCACGCGGTGATCAGCCGGCCCTTGGCGTCGTCCTTGCGGAGCAGCGGCACGCGCGCGCGCGCCAGGGCGCCCTCGATGCGGCGAGCGCGGTCATCCTCCGGCAGCAAGTTCCACGCGCCCAGCAGCTCCGCGATGGCCACGGCGCGCCGCCTCTCGCCTTCGCCGAGGACCAGCTGATTGCCCTCGATGGCGACCCGCTCCTCGCGCCCGCCCCGCGCGCGAAGCCGCGCCTGCACGTTCTCCACCACCGCGGCCCGCACCTCGTCGTCCACGCCGAGAGGCTAGCGGATGCGCGGGGGCGGCACGTGGTGCTGGTGAAGTCGGTCTCGTCTGTAGGACACTCCGGCGCGTGACGACCCACGTCGTGCTCTCGCCCGGCATGTTCGGGTTCGGTACGCTCGCGTCTTTCCGTTATTTCGAGCACCTGGAGGCGGCGTTCGCCGCGCGCTTCCGCGGCATCGACCGCGAGGTGACGGTGCACGTGAACGCGGTGCACCCGACGGCTAGCATCCGCCGGCGCGCCACCGCGCTGGCCACCTTCGTGCGCGACGGCGTGGCCGGCGGCGAGGGACCGATCCACCTGGTCGGGCACTCGACCGGCGGCCTGGACGCGCGCCTGTGCGCCTCGCCGACCGCGAACCTCCCCGGGGTGGCCGTGGAGGACCTCGCGTGGCTGGAGCGGCTGGCCTCGATCACCAGCATCAACACGCCCCACTACGGCACCCCGCTGGCGGCGTTCTTCGCGACCGTCAGCGGGCAGCGCGTGCTCTACGCGACGACGGCGCTCACAGTCATCGCGCTGAAGGTCGGGGCGCCGCCGCTCGCCGCGGCGTCGGCGCTGCTCGCGGCCTTCGGCCGGCTCTCCGGCGCCGCCGAGGTCGAGGTGCTCGACCGCGCGACCGACGCCGTCATCCGCGCGCTCGACGACGCGTCGAGCCGCGAGCTGCGCGGGTTCCTGCGGCGCATCCGCGACGACCAGGGCGGCGTGGTCCAGCTGATGCCGGAGTCGATGGACGTCTTCCAGGCCCTGGTGGAGGACCCGCCCGGCGTCCGCTGCCAGAGCGTCGCCAGCTTCGCCCCCGGCGTGAACCCCCGCGACTGGATCGGGGCCATGCGCACGCCGTGGGCCGCCATCTCCGCCGGGATCTTCGCGGTGTTCTACAACATCACCGCGCGCGAGGACGAGCGCTACCCCTGCCGCGCCCACGGCCCGGCGGCGGCCTCCAACGATCCCATCGAGCGCGTGGCAGCGCTGCTCGGCGAGCGGCCGCCGACCCACGCCAACGACGGCGTGGTGCCGCTCTACTCGCAGGTGTGGGGGGAGCTCGTCTGGTGCGGCCGCGCCGATCACCTCGACGTCGTGGGCCACTTTGCGGGCCATGCGCTCGCCGTGGACCGCCGTCTCCGCCGGGATCTTCGCGGTGTTCTACAACATCACCGCGCGCGAGGACGAGCGCTACCCCTGCCGCGCCCACGGC
>JBKJLX010000067.1:0-3051 GCA_046596645.1 Polyangiaceae bacterium | reverse complement strand
GCAGCTGCACCGCGACGCGCTCGTCGAGGTGCAGCTGCAGCTCGAAGACGTGCAGGTCGCCGTTCGACCGGGTGGGCGGCGTCGTCACCTCCCACGAGAGTGGGGCGGCGCTGCCTCGCATGCCGATGCGGCCGCGCCCGGGCGGGTAGCGGACCTCGACGACCGTGTTGCGACCGGTGTAAGCGCGCGGCTCGGGCATTCGCGCGCGAGTATGCCCCTGCGCCGGCCGCGCGCCCGTGTCACAACACCCCTTTCCAGCCGGGAACGGGCGTTGCGACCTGACTTCGTGGGCGCGACGGTGTACGGGCTCGCGCGTGCCAAGTCGTCCCATGAGCCTGCCTGCCTTCGAATCCCTTCCTCCGGCGATCGCCCACGCCCTCGCCGAGCGCGGCTTCACCTCCCTGACCACCGTCCAGGAGGCGGTCCTCGAGCCCGGCGCGATCGGGCGGGACCTGCGCATCACCTCCCAGACCGGCTCGGGGAAGACGGTCGCCGTCGGCTTCGCCCTTCGAGAGGTGGTCACCGGGGCGCCGCAGGGCGGCGGCAGCGTCGCCAAGCCCCTCGCCCTGGTGATCGCCCCCACCCGCGAGCTCGCCAAGCAGTTCGAGGAGGAGCTGACGTGGCTCTTCAAGCACGTGGGCGCCAAGGTCGTGTCGGTCACCGGCGGGTCGGCGTTCCGCGACGAGCGTCGCGCGCTGCAGTCGGGCGCGGCGGTCGTGGTGGGCACCCCCGGTCGCCTGCTCGATCACCTCAACCGCGGCAGCGTCGACCCGACGGGCCTGCAGGTGGTCATCCTCGACGAGGCGGATCGGATGCTCGACATGGGCTTCCGCGACGAGCTGGAGGCGATCCTCGCGCTGGTGCCGGACGAGCACCGCACGCACCTGGTCTCGGCGACCTTCCCGCGCGAGGTCCAGTCCCTCGCCAACCGCGTCCAGAAGGATCCGCTGCACGTCGAGGGAACGCGGCTCGGCGAGGCGAACGCCGACATCGAGCACGTCGTCCACCTGGTGATGCCGGACGAGCGCATGTCCGCGCTGGTCAACCTGCTGCTCGCCCACCCTGAGGATCGCACGCTGATCTTCGCGCGCACCCGCGCCGACGTGGCCGACATCGCGCACGAGCTCGACCGCTCGGGCTTCTCGGCGCGCGCGATCTCGGGCGACCTCGAGCAGCCCGAGCGCGTCCGTGTGCTCGGCGCCTTCAAGCGCGGCGATCTTCGGGTCCTGGTGGCGACCGACGTCGCCGCGCGCGGCATCGACGTCCAGGACGTGACGCGCGTCCTCCATGCCGAGCCACCGGGCGACGCCGACTCGTACACCCACCGCAGCGGCCGCACCGGCCGCGCGGGAAAAAAGGGCATCAGCGCCATCCTCGCCGCGCCGCGCGAGCTGGGGCAGTGCATGCGCATCCTGCACCGCGCGGGGGTGCCCTACCAGCTGAAGCCCTTGCCGACGCCGGAGGCGATCCGGCGCGCGCGCGACGAGCGCCTGCTCGCCGAGCTCTCGAGCGAGGACGCGGAGGTCGCCGTCGACGAGCGCCTCCTCGATCTCGCCCGGCGGCTGGTGTCGGCGGCGCCGCCCGAGCGCACCGTGGCGCGGCTCCTCGCGCAGCTGGTCGTCGAGTCGGGTCCCGAGCCGCGCGAGGTACGCGTCCTCGAGCCGCCGCGCGAGCGCGAGCGCACTGGCGATCGAACGCGCCCCGGCGCCGCGCGCCGCGACGTCCGCGAGCCGGTCCGCAGCGCGCGACCCGTGCGTGACCGCCCCGCGCCGCAGGGAGACCGGCCGCCGCCCGCGCCGCGCTTCCCCTCGGAGCGGCCGCCCGAGCGCTTCCCGTCGGAGAGGCCGGTCGCCGCCGATCGACCGCCCCCGCGCCCCCGCGCCCCGCGGGAAGAGGGTCCGTCGACCGGACCCGAGGACTGGGTCGCCTTTCGCGTGTCCTGGGGCGCAGCGCACGGCGCCGATCCCCGTCGCCTCCTCGCGCTCGCCTGCCGTCGCGGGGGCATCAAGGGGACCGACGTCGGCGCCATCCGCGTGGGCGAGGCCTCCTCGGTGATCGAGGTCGCGCGCGCCGTCGGCGACGCGTTCGAGGAGAAGGTGGCCGAGCCCGATCCGCGCGACCCGCGCGTCCGCTTCCGGCGGGATCAGGCGCGAGCGCCCGTCGCGGCCGCCCCGCGTGCGCGCTCGCCCCGCGTCGTGGCACCTCGCCACACCGCGCGCTGATCGACGGGTCGTGTTGCGGTGCGGGTCGGCCGTAGCGAAGGACGCCGGGCCGGCGTCGATCCTGCATCGCACACGTCATGGCGAATCGAGCCGAGCGGAGCATCAAGCGCGACGACGAGCGACAGCGGAAGGGCATTACCTACCGCGACGGAATGCCGCAGCTCGTCCACCCGCAGGACCACCACGACCTGCTCGTCACCCTGACCCGCGAGCTGTTCCAGACCGAGCGCTCGGCGTCGCTCCACCCCATCCGCGAGGCGGAGCGACTGGGCGACATCCCGCCGGCGCACGCGCTGCGGCGCGTCGCGGAGCACGCTCTGGGCATCCTGGCGCGGCTGCCGGTGCTGGCCCGCGCACACGCCCTCCCGGTGAGCACCGCAGGCGAGCGCGCGGGGGGGCTCTTCTCCTTCGTGCGCGATGCGCTGGCCGATCGCCTGATCGATCCCGAGCGCTCCTACCGCGGCACGCTCCTGGGCATGCGTCACGGGATCGACCTGGTACGGCTCATGCGCGACACCGCCCACGCGGCAAGCGACGAGGATCTCGAGGTGTGGTGCGGCGTGTGGCTGGACGAGCGCACGCCGCTCGTCGAGGCGTGCGCCGAGCGGCTCGCATGGTTCGCGGCCCACCCGGCCGAGGCGCGCCGATCGCGCGCGCTGTTCCCGCAGTCGCTGATCGCTTGGCTCGAGCGACACCCGGAGCGCCGACGCCCTGCCGCGCTCGACCGCGCCCCCGCCGGCTAGATCAGATACCGCCCGGCTCGTAGCTGGGACCGGTCGAAGGGGGAGCAGGGGCGCCGGTGGACGGGGGCGGCGGCGCCCCGGTCGAT
>JBKJLX010000836.1:0-2690 GCA_046596645.1 Polyangiaceae bacterium | reverse complement strand
AGGAAGGACGAGGCCGCTGCGGCGCCGCTGCCCTTGAGCGCCCCGGTACCCTCGATGAAATAGCGGCCCGGCGCCGGGAGCGGCGCGGCGAGATCGGGCGACGTGTAGAACACGCCTGACACCAGCTCGCCCACGTCGGGGAACGCGCGGGGCGCCAGGCGGACAACGAAGGGGTGCCGAGCGGCCGGACCGATCGCGGCGGCGCCGGCGGCGTCAAGCGCCATCACGTCGGCGAAGGAGAGGTCGGTCGACAGCGCCACGTCGCCGACGTCGATGAGCTCCACCTCGTGCTCGACGGCCGGGGGGGCAGAGCCGCCGCCCGCCAGCGACCGATGGGCCAGCGACCGACGGGTAGGCTCGACGTCGATCTCCTCCAGGTCGAGGACCGACGCGCACTCGCCGCTCGCCGGGAGCAGCAGCCGCGAGCCCACCAGGCGCTCGGCGGCCTCGGGCAGGCCGGCGTGCCGCATGAACTTGGCGCCGACGCTGGTCTGCGCGGCACCGTCGGTGCGCACGCGCTCGACCGCCACCACGCCGTCGACGCGGAACGAGGAGGGAGCGTCGGCCGTCGGATCGGTAGCTTCGCCCCCCTCGAACGAGGTCGGGGTGGCACAGCCGGCGGAGAGGGCCGCCGCCGCGAGGAGAGAGACCGCGCGCATCGCCCGAGAAGCCTAGCGATCCGGTCCTTCACCGGCAAGGACACCGGGCCGCCGCCCGGCCCCGGGGCCCTCGCCGCCGGCGGCGGATCGGCCGTTCTGGACGGGTGCGGCTGGCGCTGCCAGGACCCAGCCCCAAGAGGCAGGTGCCATGTCCCGTCCCCCCGTCCTCCTGATCCACAGCGGCGGCTTGACGTCGCGCCAGTGGCGCAAGCTCGCCGACACCCTCGCCGCCGAGCATGAGGTGCTGGCGCCCGACCTCCTCGGGTACGGGACATCGGGCGCCTGGCCGGAGGGCCAACCCTTCCATTTCCATCAGGACATCGCGCACCTGGAGGCGTCGCTCGACAGCCTCGCGGCAGCCGGTGGGCCGGTGCACCTGGTCGGCCACTCCTACGGCGGGCTCCTGGCGCTGCAGCTCGCGCTCCGCCACGCGAGCCAGGTCGGGGCCATCGCCGTGTACGAGCCGGTGGCGATCGGTGTCCTCGACGCGCCGGAGGACGCCCCGGCGCGCGCTCAGCTGGACGTCGCTCGCCGCGCCTACGACCTGGGCGCGACCGCTGCGACCGGCGCCGACGACGCCTGGCTCGCCGGCTTCGTCGACTGGTGGCAGGGCCCGGGCGCCTGGGCGTCGCTGGCCCCCGGCACGCAGGGTGCGTTTCGCGCCGTGGGCTGGAAGATGTCCCAGGAGGTCGCGTCCCTCCTCGACGACGCCACCGACTCCGCTGGCTACGGCGCCATCGCCGCCCCGACGCTCCTCCTCGGCGGCGCCGAGAGCCCGATGGCCGAGCGGCGCGTCCTCGCCAAGCTCGCCGCGTCGCTGCCCCGCGCCACGCTCGAGATCTTCGAGGGCATGGGCCACATGGGCCCGGTCACCCACGGCAAGGTGGTCAACGCGGCGATCGTCGCGCACCTCGCCGCGCAGAACGCCGCCATCACGGCCTCCAGCAGCTCGGTCAGAAGTTGAGCAGCAGCGCCCCGGCGGGCGTCACCGAGACCTGATCGAAGGAGCCGCTCAGCGTTCCGATCGAGCCCTGTCCGTGGTGCCAGGCGCCGTCGACCTCGATCGCGACGTGGATGTTGCGGAAGCCCACCCGCATACCGAGGAGGCCGCCGGCCCAGAAGTGGCTGCCTTCCAGCGGCAGCAGCTCGCCCTGCAGATCCGATCCGTCGACCAGGCCCTCGTCGACGTTGCCGCGCAGGTACTCGAACCCGAGGCGCGGGCCGAACCACACCGAGTAGATGCCGGCGCCCGCGTGGGTGCCGAACAGCACCGGCACGTCGATGCCCGGCCCGTAGGCGGACGCCGCGTCGTCCTGCCCCTGCACGTCGCGGCGGGGGAGGATGGCCGACCCGCCGGCGCCCAGGCTGAGCGCCCAGTCGCTGCCGAGGTCGAAGGCGTGACGCCCGTCGATGCGGATGGACCGGCCGGCGTAGGTGAGGCCCGCCTCGTTCATGCCCTCGATGCCGATGCGGCCGAGGACGACCGGCGCGACCCCGGCGCCGAAGCCCAGGTCCTCCAGCACGCGGCTCGGCCTGTCGATGACCTCGGCGCTGCCCGGCGCCGCCCCCACGTTGGAGCCGGGATCGAGCACCGCCGCCCGCGCCGAGGCGCCAGCGCCGAAGCTGGTGTCGCCCGGGCGGAGCACGTGGGCGCCGTGCATGAGGGGCACGCCGCCACCGCAGCCGGTGGCCGTGACCAGCAGGAGCGGGGCGACGCCAGGCAGGGCGGAGAGAGCGCCGACTCCGGTCGCCCCGCGGGTCACTCCGTCACTTGCGGAATCGAGAAGGGAACTCGTTCGCCTCGGCTCGCTTGGCGAGCTCGGCGTCCTCCGGGTGGAGTTTCACGGCCTTCACGATCAGGGCCGGCTCGACCTCGGGGTGCTTCGGATCGGGCAGGCAGCACTCGACCGGGCACACCGCCTGGCAGGCCTCGTGATCGTAGAAGCCGACACACTCGGTGCAGAGGTCGGGGTCGATCACGTAGATCTCGTCCCCCTCGCTGATGGCGTCGTTGGGGCACTCAGGCTCGCA
>JBKJLX010000732.1:0-7477 GCA_046596645.1 Polyangiaceae bacterium | reverse complement strand
GCCATCCATCGACCCCGAGGTGTCGACGACGAAGGTCACGGTCACCGGGCGCCGCACCTCCTCCGGATCGTGCGCGCGCACGCCGAGCATGAGATCGAGGGTGCCCTCGACGTCGCCCGCCTGCGCCTCGGCGAAGAGCCCGACGTCGGGGTAGGCGGGGGCGGGGAGGGAGACGTCGTAGTAATTGAGGAACTCGTAGGTGCGCACCGAGACCGGGTTCATCCCGGCGCGGATCGACTCGCGCGCCTCGGCGGGCGACGCCATGGAGTTCGAGTCGTCCGCCGAGAGGTAGAGGACCAGCGACCTCGTCGGATCGAGCTCGTCACAGGTCGCGTCCTCCTCCTCCTCCGGCGGGGGGAGCGAGGGCGGGGCCTCGTCGCCGCCGTAGCCGCTCGTGGTGCCCACCGAGGCGCCGGGGCCGACGGCACCGTTGCTCCCGGTCCCGCCGGGGCCGCTCCCGTAGCTCCCGCCGCCAGCGCCTCCGTCGGCGTATTCGTCGCTGGCCCCGGTGTCGTCGCCGCATCCCACGAGGAGCGACGCGGCGAGGATGGGCAGGAGCAGCAGGCCGAGGCGGTCGGCGCGTGGATGAACACGGATCATGGGGACCTCGCAGTCGGGAGGAAAGGAAGAGTCCCCGAGCGCCGGGGACCGACGCCGCCTATTCAAGGGGCGTGCCCCGCTCGTCTTCACTGGAACCGTCGCGATCCCGCGGAGTGGGTGGCGATGGCGGAGCGACAGCCAGGTCCGGCGCGCTGGCCGGCGGCACAGCCTGGCAGGTGGGGCGACCCGCGCCACCACGTGAGAACGGCGAGGCGACAGGTGACTGCGAGGCACCGCGACGGCGGGGCGACGGCGCGACGGGGCGTGGCGCGCGCGCAGGATCTCGACGCCGACCTCGCCCAGATCGACAGCGGCGCCGCGAGCGCGTCCCCGGTTCGGGCGCGTCGGCGCAGGCGCCTCGCGTCGCCCGCCGCCCTCGCCCGGGCCGCCGTCGCTGATCGTCGGCTTGCCGCTGGACGTCGCCGCCGCCATCCGATGAGCTTCGTGCCGGTGCTTCTCCGGCGTTCACTCCTCGCCGCGGCGGGCGTCGCGCTCCTCGGTCCCGCGTGCGGCACCCCGGCAGACGGCGCGTCCGCACCCGTCGTCCCGAGCACGCCCCGAGCGTTCACCACCGGAGCGCTGCGCATCGCCGCCGAGGGACCGTGCGCCCGCCTGTCGGTGCGCGCCCTGGGAGACCAGCGGGTGCTCGTCTACGGCGACACCGGCTACGACCTCGCTGGCTGGCTTCCCGGCGATCAGGTGCCGGCCGCGCAGTCGATGATCGTCCTCACGCCGGCCGGCGCCGCGTTCGCGCCGCAGCTGCTGGAGGGCCTCCCGCGTGACGCGCGCGGCTACGTGCCCGGCGATCTCGAGATCGGTGGCACCGCGGAGCACGGCTGGCTCCTCCGGGTGACCACGCGCTACGCGCCCGGCGGCGGCGGCGTCCTCTTCGCGCGCACCTCCGAGGGCTACGCGATGGGCGCCGATGGATGGCGCTCCACACCCGGCAGCCCGGTCGACCGTCCTGCGGCGACCTCGCGCCTTCCGGAGCTCCCGCCCGACGCCTGCAGCGAGGGCCGCACCTTCATCGCCCTGGCCAGCACCACGACCGCGAAGGGCGTCTTCCTCGCCGGCCGCTGTAACGACGACCGCGTCGCGAACCCCTCGGAAGTGGCGCTGGTGGTCGCCCACGGCCTCCCGGGCGCCGCGAGCTGGCGCATCGAGCGAGTGCCGGGCACCGAGAACCTCGACGGCATCGTGAACGTCGACCTCGACGCCTCCGCGGACGACGACGCGACGCTCGTCGCCTGGGAGCCCTTCGTCCCCCTCGAGCGACGCCAGGGCTTCGCCGCGCGCTGGGACGGTCGCGGCTGGGCCAGGCTCGAGCTCGCCATCTCCGGGGGGCTGGTCGGCGTCGCTCACCACGATGGCGATCTCGTGGTGGTGAACGGCCGCGGCGCCTTCCGCGTGGAGCGGCCTCGCGACGGCCTGCCACTGCAAGCGCCGGGGCGGGGGAGCACGACGCCCATCGCCTTGCCCCCACCTCGCTTCGCCCACGGCGGCGGTCCGGGCGACGTTCAGGTGCGCGCGGTCGACGCGCTCGGCGACGAGCTGTGGATCGAGACCCGCCACCGGGTGTGGCTCGAACGCGACCGACCCCCGGTGTGGGCGAGCGCCCTCGTCACCAGCGCCGACGTCCCACGCACCGTCCACTGCGACGCACGCGAGCCGGCCGACCGGGCCGTGAGCGAGGTCGAGTGACCGCACGCGACCTCGACGCGAGGGCGGCGCCGGTGAGCCGCGTCGTCCGCCTCGCGACCCTCGCCGCCGCGACCCTCGTCACCGCGACCCTCGCGGGTCCGGCGACGGCCTCGGCGCAGTCGACGCCGAGCTTCTTCCCCGAGCGCTACGTCGCATGCCGGGAGACCCGCGCGCTCCGCCCCCCCGCGCCGAGCGCACCGGCCCCCGCCGCGCTCGTCCCGCTCTCCCGCCGCCCGTCACCGCCGCCGCTCGCCATCGCGCCCTTCGTGGTGATCGACGTCGCGGTCGTCGAGGCCATCCCCGCCCGGGCCAGGTCCGACGCACCACCTCCTCCGCCGCCGGTGCTGATCGCCAGCGAGGACCAGGACTGGCGTTGCGTCGGCTTCACTCGAGGCAAGGCCGGCATCCTCGACGTGGTGCGCGCGCCGCCGAACGCTCGCTTCACCTTCCGCGGCGACGCGACCTCGTGGCGCCTCCTCAACGCGCGCGCCGCCAGCACGGCCGCCTTCACAGGAGCGCGCGCGGCCCTGCGGAGGATGCTCGAGCGACCGATCCCTGCGGACGGCCGCGAGCTCTTCGACGCCCTCGACACCGGGATCAACACCACGCGCGCCCTGGCCACGCTGGGCGACCCGACCGAGGCCGCCCGGATCGTGGAGCGCCTCGCCGCGCGCGAGGACAGCGCGGCGTCCACCGCCTGGCTGACCTGGGTCGAGGCCCTCGCCTACCTTTCGCCGCGCGCCGCCGAGGACTACGCGGCCGCCGTCGTCGCGCGGATCGCGGCCGGGCGCGCGCCGACCGATCCCCACGCGGCCGCTGACGACACCCTCCTCCGCGCGGCGCTGCCGCTGCTCACGATCCCGGATGCCGCGCGTCTTGCGCTCCTCCGCGGCATGCCGGGGAGCGACGCGCGCTGTGATCTCATGACCGCCCGGGTGCGGCTCGGCGATCGCGCCCTGCGCGACGCGCTGCGCCCCGAGCTCGACCGCGATCTGCGCACCCAGCGCGCGGTCGCCTGCTACTCCGACCTCATGCCGGTCGTCTTCCCCGGCGACGATCCGGACACGGTCGACGTGCTCCTGCACCGGCACCGGATGGTCGAGCTGCTCGATCTGCTGGAGCGCGGCGCCGCGCACCCCGGCGACCCGCGCTGGGAACGAGCGCGGGCGCTCGCCCGCCGCACCCTGGAGTCCCGCGCCAGCGATCCCGACGTGGCGGCGGACCGCAGCGATCGCCGGTTCAACCCGGTGAAGCGCGCGCGCCACGGGGTCGCGCTGGCGGTGCTGGGCGACGCCGCCGCGCGGAGCCGCGTCGAGCAGATCATCACCGACGATGCAGATCACGGGGTCGCGCCCTTCGTCGCCGCCACCCTCGCCCTCCGCTTCGGATGGCCAGGCGCCGCCGATCGCGCCGCCCACCGGCTCGCCTGGGCCCGGAGCGGCGCGACGCAGCGCTACGACACCGATCTCGACCCGATGCGCGGCTTCGTGCGCGTGAACGACCACGTCCTCCTCGTGGACGCTCTCGCCGCGCGCGGTGATCCCCGCTTTGCCCTCGGTCTCCTCGATCGCGAGCGCCCGGTCCGCGAGGCGACCGCGCTGCACCTGGCGCGGCTCCGCCCGACCGCCGCCTGCGACGTCGTCACCGCGGCCGCCGCCGGGGCCCAGGAAACGGCCGTGCAGGACGCCTTCTGGTCGCTGACCCTGCTCGGCGACGCCTGCCGCGAGCAGGCGCATCGGCTGGCGACCACCGCGGCGTCGCCTCCCCACGTGCGCGGCATGGCGCTGGAGCTCCTGGCCATGATGCGGGACCCGCGCGCGCGCCCGCACCTCGAGGAGCGCCGGCCCGACGACATCCGACCAGCGCGGCAGCGCGCCCGCATGATCTTCCACGCGCGGCCCTGACCGCGAACCGGTCGCACGCCTCCACGCCACGAGGCCATCCGCCTCTGTTTCGTCCGTCGACTCCCGGGCTTGCGTCGGACCGCCGCGCCCGGGTCTCCTCCACACGGTGCAGAGCCTCGAGGACCCGCCCGCTCCCCGCGAGCCGCCCAGCCCGGGCGAGCGATGGGTCCGGCGCACGGGCCTGGTCCTCGGTCCCGCGGCGCTGCTCGCCTTCGTCCTGATCCCGAACGGGCTCTCCGCGCTTCCCGGACACGGCGCTCACGCGGCCTACGCGGCCGGCGTGGCGTCGCTCATGGCCATCTGGTGGCTGACCGAGGCGCTGCCCATCGCGTGGACGGCGTGCGTTCCGCTGGTTGCGTACCCGCTCCTCGGCGTGCACGGAAAGGGCTTCCTCGGCGGCGTCCAGGCATCCGCCGCGCCGTACGTCGACGCGTACATCTTCATGTTCCTCGGCGGCATGACCATCGGCGCTGCCATGGAGGAGCGCGGCCTCCACCGGCGCATCGCCCTCCACGTGATGCGCGCCATCGGTGTCGGACCGAAGCGGCTTCTCCTCGGCGTGCTGGTCGCCACCGCGTCGGTGTCGCTCTGGATCTCCAACACCGCCACCGCCGTGATGATGCTGCCGATCGCCCTGGCGCTGCTGAAATCGGTCGAGCGCACCGAGGGCCGCCGCCTCGATCACTTCGGCGGCGCGGTGATGATGGGCGTCGCCTACGCCGCCAACGTCGGCGGCATCGGCACCAAGATCGGCAGCGGCACCAACTCGATCTTCTGCGGCTTCGTCGCCGACAAGCTGGGGCAGGACATCACCTTCCTCAGCTACATGGCGTTCGGCTTCCCCTTCGTCGTCCTCTTCATCCCCGTCGTGTGGGGCATGCTGTGGCTCGAGGCCCGCCGCGACGGGATCGGCGCCGGACCCGACCGCGGCATCCTCGACGCCGAGCTCGCCGCGCTCGGCCCGCTCGTGGGTCGTGAGCGGCAGGTCGCCATCGTGTTCGGCTGCGCTGCTGCGCTGTGGGTCCTCGGCGATCCCATCCGCGGCCTGTGGGCGCCCACCGTCTCCGGCCTCCTCGGCGGCGCCAAGATCGTCGGCAAGCACCACGAGGCTGCGGTCGCCATCCTCGCCGCGCTGGTCCTCCTCGGCCTGCGCGCCCTCACGCTGCGCGCTCTCCTCCGCATGCCGTGGGGCACGCTGCTCCTGCTCGGCGGCAGCTTCTCCATGGCTGCCGGCATCGAGGCGAGCGGTCTCGCCACCTGGCTGCAGCGCGCCCTGGCCGGCGTCGCCGCCATGCCGCAGATCGCGCAGATCGGCGTCGCGGCGGCGGCCGCGGTGGCCCTCAGCGCCATCGCCTCCAACACCGCGGCGGTGAACGTCATCCTCAACGTCCTGCCGCGCAACCTCGCCGCCCTCGCGGCGACCGCCATCGGCGCCTCGTGCGACTTCGCGCTGCCCGCCGGCACGCCGCCCAACGCCATCGTCTTCGGCAGCGGCCGCGTCCGCCTGCGAACGATGATGCGCGTCGGCGTGGTGCTCGACCTCCTCGCGATCGGCTTCATCACGATCTACGTCTGGGCCTGGGGCGCGGGCGCGCTGGGCCTCTCCGCGGAATGACGATCGACGGCACGAGCGTTGCTCGCGCGGAGGTCCCACACCGTGGTCGATGATGCGCTGCGTTTGACACAGCCCTCTCCAGGGGCTAGCCCGGAGCCCCGATGACGAGCCGAAGGAACGTGATACCCGGCGCCGTGGGCGTGCTCGCCAGCGTGCTGGGGCTCTTCTTCGCCGCCTTCTCCACGCACGACTACGCGCTCCACCTGGATCGCCAGCTCCACGGCACGCACTGCAGCTTCATCCCCGGCCTCGTCGACGCCGGGAGCGGTGACAACGCCTGCACCACCGCGATGTACAGCGCGTACTCCGCGATCTTCCGGGCGACCTACTGGGGCGGCATCCCGATCAGCCTGTTCGCCCTCGGCGCCTACGCCGCCTACCTCGGCCTCGCGATCTACCTCCTCGTCGGCCACAGGACGGCGAGCGTGCGCTTCGCGCGGGGCTACGCGGTGGCCACGGTGTTCCCGCTGCTCGCGTCGGTGGCGATGTTCACCATCTCGCTGACGCAGCTCGGCGGCGCCTTCTGCAAGCTCTGCGTCGGGCTCTACGTCGCGTCGCTGCTCCTGTTCATCTCCGGCGTCCTGGCCTGGCGCGCCTCGTCGGCCGCGGTGCGGAGCGGCGTCTCGGCGACCATTCCCGGCGCGCCGGTCGGGGTCGACGTGGACGCGACGATCCGCGAGCCAGAGCCGTGGGGCGCCGTGGCAGGACGGGAAAACCGCGCCTACGAGCCGGTGAGCGTCGACGTGCGGCCGCGGCAGGCCCTGGCGTTCCCGCCGCTGGGGAGCAACCTGGCGCCCCTCGGAGTGCTCGTCGCCATCGGCCTCGCCGCCGCAGCGCCGGCCGCTGTCTACGTGGCGTCGCTCCCCAAGGTGGACGCGCTGATGGCCTCGTGCGGCAAGCTGACGGTCACCTCCGAGAAGACGGGCGCCCTCATCAAGGTGAAGACCTCGAGCCCCACCCAGGCCGCGCTCTCCTTCGAGGACCCGCTCTGCCCCACCTGCCGCGCCTTCCACCAGCGACTCGACGCCGAGGGCCTGCTCGACCAGCTCGACTACACGCTGGTGCTGTTCCCGCTCGACAACGAGTGCAACTGGATGCTCGATCGACCGCTGCATCCAGGCGCCTGCACCGTCTCCAAGGCGCTGATCTGCGCCGACGGGGGTGGCAAGGCGCGCGCCTTCCTCGACTGGGCCTACGAGGAGCAGGAGGACCTGGCCGCCGCCGGCAAGCAGGGGAAGGAAGCGCTCCTCGCGCGCATCCGGGCGCGCTTCCCCGGCCTCGACGCCTGCATCGACGACAAGAAGACCAAGCAGCGGCTCGACGCTGGGCTGCGCTTCGCGGTCGAGAACAAGATCCGCGTCTCGACCCCGCAGCTCTTCCTGGGCGACCAGCGGGTCTGTGACGAGGACACCGATCTCGGTCTCCGCTACGCGTTCTCGAAGCTCGCGCCGAGGGTGAAGTGAGCAGCGCGCAGGTTGCGCTCGGCGTGGGCGTGCTCGCCGGTCTGGCCACGCTCACCGGCGTGCTCGTGTTCGTGGCGTCGGACGTGAAGGCGGCCGGCCGCCGCATCACCCACCCGGAGGAGGCGGCGGCCAAGGCCCCCGCAGCGGCGGTCGCCGATCACGCCGAGGCGCCCTACTGCACCCCGCAGTTCAAG
>JBKJLX010000701.1:0-2782 GCA_046596645.1 Polyangiaceae bacterium | reverse complement strand
CGGCGCGAACTCGGCCGTGATCGACGCGCTGCCCTTGAACGTGGCGATCGCCGACACCGCGAGGTTGCAGTACGCTTCCATGCGCACGGTCGCGTCCTCGTTCGCCTGCGCCGCGTCGCGCTCCGCCTTGGTCGCGCCGAGCTCCTCCGCCATCGAGCGGCAAGCCGTCTCCAGGTCGGCGACCGTCGCCGCCGCGATGCCGGAGATGTCCGCGACCGCCTGAAGGGCGACCGTGAGCTCGGCGCTACCCGCCGCCTCCGCCGAGACGGTGCCGCCGACCGAGAAGTCCCCGGCGTCGCAGCAGAGGGCGCCCTGGGCGTCGGCGAGCTCGTCACAGCCCTGGGTGGCGACGGCGGAAATGCCGGCGGCCGCGATCATGAGGGCGGGAGCGATGGCGCGGGTGAGCTTGGTGTTGAAGTTCATGTGAAGAGTCTCCTTGAGCTGACGAGCCGCGAATTGCAGCCCACACGGGGTTGGGTCCGAGAATGCCGGCCCCCGAAGCCCTCGCGAGCTCTGAGCCGACCCATACGTCTTTTTTTGGTCCGGAAGGATGGGACCCCGCAGCTCCAGCTGCGACTCCAGCGCCGTGAGGTGCTGGAACAGAGACAGAGTCTCAGGGCGTCCGTCGTACGCGATGCCGCCGAGGCCTCCCTCCGAGGGTCGGCCGAGAACGGGGCGAACCTATCGGCTCACCCCACTGCTGTACAGATGCTGGTGCAATTACGAGAGTGCCCCGGATCGGGGGTGCACCACCCCCGGCCCGCAGGTGAAGAGAGGCCTCAGCCCTTCTTCATCAGATCAGCGAAGGTGCCGAACTTGGCGTCGCGGGCGACGACCTCGCGGTACTGGCTGTAAGCCTGCTTCTCCGCGTCGTCCTTGAGGGCGCGGACCGAGAGCTTGACCTCGCCGCGCCGGGTGTCGACCTCGATCACCTTGGCGTCGACCTTGGAGCCGACCGGGAACTGCTTCCGGAGGTCGTCCCCGCGGGGGACGCCGGTGTGGCTCGCGGGGATGAAGCCGCGGGCGTGGCGCCCGGTCGAGCCGACGATGCGGACGACCAGGCCGGCCTCCGACGTCGAGACCACCGCCACCTTGACCGGCTTCTGCGGTCCGACGCGCTGGCGCGGCTCGTCCGCCTCGTCGGCGGGGGGCGCCGGGTGGAGGGAGATCCTCCGCGCCGCCGCCTCGTTCGTCACCACGACCACGTCGATCGACTCGCCCTCCTTCACCACGTCCTTCGGGTGCTGGACGGGCTTGAACGTGAGGTCGGCGGTGTGGATGAGCCCGTCGATCCCCGGCTCGAGCTCGACGAACACGCCGAAGGGCTGCAAGCGCGCGATCTTCGCGGTGTGGCGAGAACCGACGGCGTACTTCGCCGCCACCTGCTGCCAGGGGTCCTCGGTCGCCGCCTTGTGCGATAGCCACAGCTTCTTGTCGCCGCCGCGGTCCTCGATGCGGATGACCCGCACCTCGATCGCCTGACCCGGCCGAAAGTGGTCCTCCAGCCGCGCCATGCGGTCGTGGCTCGCCTCTTCCCGCGGGATGAGGCCCTCGACCATCCCGTGCTCGGGAAGGGCGACGAAGACACCCCACTGCTTGATCGAGCGGACGATCGCCTTCTGGACGCTGTTCGGCTCGATGCTGGACATCGCCGACTGCCGCATCTTCTTCGCCTCCTGCTCGAGGAAGCGACGGCGAGAGAGGACGACGTCGCGCCCCTTCTTCTCGAAGGAGAGGACGTTGAACTCGAAGAGGCGCCCCACCAGGTGCGAGAGGTCGCCGCCCGGGTGCAGATCGACGTGCGACGCCGGCGCGAACGCCCGCAGCCCGTCCACGTCGACCTCGACCCCGCCGCGAACCGCCCCGGTGATGAAGCCCTGGACGGTCTGGTTCTCCTTGAGGGCGGCCTCGAGCTTCTCCTTGGCCGCCTCCAGCGGGAGGGGCGCCTTGGAGACGCGCACCATGCCCCCGCGGATGCCGATGCTGGCGACGGTGGAGACGAACTGATCGCCCTCGCCCGGCACCTCCTGATCGCCCTCCAGCTCGCGCCGGTCGAACAGGCCCTGCGCCTTGCCGGCGATGTCGATCCAGATCGCGTCCTCGGTGACGCGCTCGACCTTGCCGAACACCTCTTCGCCGACGCGGAACGCCGGCGGCTCGCGGCGCGGGCCGCGGTCCTTGTCGCCGCGCTTGCCGGCCTCGCCGCCGGCCTCGGCGCCCTCGCCACCTTCGGAGCCGGGCTCACCCCCCTCGGAGCCCTCGGCGCCCGGCGCCCCGCCCTCGGCGGTCACGCCCTCACCGTCCTTCTTCTTCTTCCGGCGGCGGCGACGCTTCTTGGCGCGCGTCTCGGCGCTCTCCTGCGTGGCGTCACCCGTCAGCGCGCCGTCGCTGGAGCCGGCGCCGACGTCACCGTCCGCCACGGCCGACTCGTTGCCCTCGTCCTTGGCGTCGTCCTCGACGTCCTCGTCGTGCGCCGAGTCCACCTTGGCCTGGAAGGCAGAGGACGGAGGCGGTGCGTCCCCCTCCGCGGCGGCGGCCGGCCGATCCGGTGCCGGGATGCCGCCCTCGGAGGCCTCCGCCTCGGCGGCAGCGGCCAGAGACTCGTCGGCGGCCGCGGGTGCGGTCCCATCGGAGTCGGAGGTCGTCGCCGGGGCCGCGGGTGCGGTCTCCAGCGTGCTCTCGGCGGCGCCCTGGGCGCCGCCGTCGTTCGCGTTCGGATCGTGGGTCGTCATGACGTCTCGTCGCCGCGTTCCGCGCGCCACTGTGCGTGGGCCCCTGGAAC
>JBKJLX010000641.1:0-3582 GCA_046596645.1 Polyangiaceae bacterium | reverse complement strand
GTCGTCGTCGCTGCACGAGGCGGCGACGACGGCGAGCGCGACGAGCCCGGGAAAGGTGATGCGCGGGAGGCGGAGCACGGCGGATTCACTACTCCAGGTTGAGCGTGACGCCGAGGGCGTCGGCGACGTCGACCGTGGTGGCCGTCAGCGTGGTCAGCGCCGTCATCGCCGACTGGATGGTCTCGCGGCCGCCACCCGGGGCATCGTCCTGGATCGCCTGGTCGAAGGGCCGGGGGATGGCGGCGATCGCCGCCTTGGCCGCCGTGAGGTCCGCCTTCATGCGGGCGTCGAGGTCGGCGTCGACCTTGGCCACCAGCACGTCGAGCCCGACGCCGTCGGTGCCGCCCCAGGTGCCCAGGTAGACGTTCTCGACCCCCTGCAGGTCGTTGGCATGATCCTGGTGGGTGGTGTCGCTGAAGCAGGAGTGCTCCTCCTCCTGGTCGCGGTTCTGGAACGCGTTGTTGATGCGCTCGCTGGTCAGCTCGGCGCCGGAGAGGCTGCCCATGCCGGTGAGGATCTTGGTCAGCGAGGTGCTCGGCACGTCGGCGGTGAAGGCGGTGACGTACGCGCCCTCGCCGGGGTGCCAGGCCTCCTCGACGGAGGCGATGTCGTCGACGAGCAGCGACGTGACCTCGGTCAGGTAGAGGCTCCGCCGCTGGGGGTTGGGGGCGGTCCCGCCCTCGGCCTCGGCGAGGTAGTCGGTGTGAGGGCGCGCGCCCGGGCCGCCGATGTCATGGTCCTGCCCCCAGAGGAGGAACTCGATCGCGTGCCAGCCCGCGGAGAGGTTGTTGTCGCCCCCGACCTCGTTGGCCTCCGCGATCGCCTCCTTGGTGACGCTCGGCATCGCCTCGGGCGAGTTGATGAGGCCGCCCTGCAGGACCTCACCGCCGCCGCCGACGACGTAGTCGATGTACGCCTCGTCGAGTGGCCAGCCGTTGATGCGACCCTCGGGGCCGGTGGCCTCGTCGTCGATGGGACCGCCGTAGAAGCGGAAGACCTCGGTCTGCAGGTAGGCGGGCCGCGCCGCGATCCATGCCTCGCGCGCGGTGGCCAGGGTGACCTCGCTCGGGCTCTGCACCAGCTCGAGGATGGCGCTCTGCAGCGTCAGCGCGCCGTCGAGGGCGAGCCCGTACGCCGTGTGGCAGCTCGCGGCGTAGCCGTCGACCGAGGTCTGGATGTCAGCGTCGCCGACGCTGCCCGAGCCGCCACCGCCGCCCGTGCCCCCCGAGTCGTCACCGCAGCCGGCGAGCGCCATCGCCCCCACCATGCAGAGGAGGAGTCCAGGGCCCGTCCTCGAGCGAAGCGCCGTCAGGTTCATGTTGAACATGACTTTCATTGGCTTGACGACGCGTCAAGGACTTTGAAAGTCGCATTCAATACGGCATGCGGGGAGGCGCGAGGGACGAAGAATCAGCGGACGGGGATGGCGGCGAAGCGGGTGGCGCCGCCGCGGCGGATCTTGGCCAGCAGGACGCCGCCCTGCTTGGCGCGGGAGGCGAGAGCGTCGAGGTCGGCGGCGCTCTCGACGGGCTTGCCGTCGAGCTCGAGGACGACGTCGCCGGGGCGGAGCTCCCTGATGCCGCTCGCGGGGGCGACCTCCTCGATCCGCACGCCGCCGCCGCGTGCGGGCGAGACCTTGAGGCCGAGGCGCGAGTCGCTCCTGGGTGCCGATGCGTCGGGCCTGGTGGCGGAGGGCGGCGCCTCCTCCAGGGCGGCGAGGGTGGCCTGCACGTCGCGCTTCTGGCCGTTGCGCACCAGGGAGACGTCGAGCCTCTTTCCGGGGGCGTTGCGCGCGACGTGCCGGGGGAGCTCCTCGGCGTGGAGGATCTCGGTGCCGCCCACCGTCAGCACCACGTCGCCGGGGAGGATGCCGGCGCGCGCTGCGGGGCCACCCGGCTCCACCGCGGCCACCAGCGCGCCGCGGGCGGTGGGGAGGCCGAGCGCGGTCGCCAGCTCTGGGGTGACCGGCTGGAAGGCGAGCCCGAGCTTGCCGCGCGTCACGTGGCCTCGCTCGCGGAGCTGGGGCAGCACGTCGCGCAGCGCGTCGATGGGGATCGCGAACCCGATCGAGTTCGCGCCCGGGCGGATCGCAGTGTTGATGCCGACCACCTCGCCCCGCCAGTTGAAGAGGGGCCCGCCGCTGTTGCCGGGGTTGATGGCGGCGTCGGTCTGGATGAAGTCGTCATAGGGGCCGGCGCCGATGGATCGTGCCTTGGCGCTGACGATGCCGAGCGTGACGGTGTGGCCGAGGCCGAAGGGGTTGCCCACCGCCAGCACGTGCTCACCGATGCGCAAGGACTCGCTCGACCCGAGGCGGGCCGACGGCAGGTCCTTCGCGTCCTTCACCAGCAGCAGCGCGAGGTCGAGCTTGGGGTCGCGGCCGACCACCTCGGCGCGAAGCTCGCGATCGTCGGCGAGCTTGACCGTCACCTCGTCCGCGTCGCGCACCACGTGCTCGTTGGTCACCACGTAGCCGTTGGGATCGATGATGAAGCCGGTGCCCGCGCCCTGGCGCTCGCTGGGGCCCCCGGGCGCGCGCGGGCCGTCGGGGCCGAAGAAGTGTTCGAAGGGGTGATCCACGATCGGGCCGGCCACGCGCTGCAGGGTGATGATGTTGACGACCGTGGGGCGGACCTTCTCCGCGAGATCGGCGACGTCGAACGTCGCCGGGGCCGGCGTGGCCGGCAGCTGCGCGGCGAGCGCCATGTCCGGACGATCGGGCACGGCACCGTCGCGACGGGCCGTCGCCTCGTCCACCGAGGAGGCGCTGCCGGGGCCGGAAGGCGACGTCGACGCGACCCCGCCGCAGCCGGCGAGGAGCATCGCGAGCACCGCGGCGACGCCCACCCAGCGACCGTGGGAGCGGCGCGCCGCGGGGCGCGCTCGATCGGAGTCGCTGCGGACGGCTTCGGGGCGGTTGGTGGAGGACGTGATGACCATGATGAAGGCTCTCTGGAACGGGGCGACGGGAGATCCCGTCGGCGGTCTCAACCCCCGGCCCAGCCGCGACATTCCACCGCCGGATCGACTACGGTGCCAGGACGATGACACAGCGCGAGGCCCTCGCGGGCCGGCGGATCGGGTTCCTCGGGGGCGGTGCCATGGCGGGGGCGCTCATCAAGGGCCTCCTCCAGTCGGGCAGCGTCGGAAAGGACCAGATCCGCGCCAGCGACCTCAAGGCCACCCGCCTCTCGGAGCTGTGCAGCCTCTACGGCATCGAGGCGACGGCCGACAACGCGGCGGTTGTGAAGTGGGCCGACGTCGTCGTCATCGCGGTCAAGCCGCAGATCGTCGACCGCGTGCTCCCGGTGGTGAAGGAGAACCTGGCCACCGGCGCGCTGGTGGTGTCGATCGCCGCTGGCGTCCCCATCGAGGTGTTCGAGGACGGCCTGCCGGGCGGGGCGCGCGTCGTGCGCTCGATGCCGAACACGGCCGCCATCGCCCTCGCGGGCGCCACGGCGATCGCCGCGGGCACCCACGCCGACGAGCGCGACATGGAGGTCGCGCGGGAGCTGTTCGAGGCGGTCGGCCGCTGCGTGGTCCTCGACGAGTCGCTCCTCGACGCGGTGACCGGCCTCTCCG
>JBKJLX010000568.1:0-8964 GCA_046596645.1 Polyangiaceae bacterium | reverse complement strand
GCCGTCTGCGCGCTGCTCGCGGGCTCGTCGCCGGTCAGGCGCTTCACCGCGTCGCAGCCGGACGCGGCGAGGCCGGCGACGACGGCCAGCGTGACGACCGTCCACGCGGTGCTCACGCGCCTCGCGACCTCGCGCGCTTCGACGTCGCCTCCGGTGCACCGCGGACGGCGTCGGACGGCTGCACGCGGAAGCGCGCCGGCGAGCGCAGGCGCAGGACGTCGGCCGGGACGCGCAGCCGCCCCGCCCGCGTGCGGAGGCGAGCGTCACGCGCAGTCTCTGCCACCGCGACCGACCGGCCCTGACGCAGCAGCGGGCGGGTCAGCGTCTCGTAGGAGGCGGCGTCGAACGCCTTCGCGTCGCGGAGGCGCTCGTCAGCGAAGCAGATCGCGTCGCACACCGCGCGGCCCTGATCGTCGACGTAGCGTACGGCGATCTTCCGGCCGGGAAACGCGGAGCCCGCCACCGGACGCCAGGCGCCGTCGTCCTCCAGGGCGACCACGTCGGCCACCACGACGACGTCGGTGCCGCCGAAGGCGCTCACCACCCATCCGGTGGGGCGCGAGCCCAGACGGCGCGCCTCCAGCAAGGCCATCTCCTCGTCGCCGCGCTCGAGGCGCGACCATACCTCCGGCGGGAGGGAGGACCACCCCTCGGGATCCTCCTTCCTGGCGATGGCTGCCGCCGCCGCGGGGTGCGCGGCCAGCCCCGCCTGCGCCGACAGCGCGGCGAGCTCGCGGGAGGCGGTCGCGCGCAGGGGCATCTCCAGCAGGACCGACGCGATCGGGTTCGCCGTCGCCTCGAAGCCGCCGACGAAGGCGGCGCGCGCGACGAGCGCCGCCGACTCGCGCGACATCTCGTCGCAGGAGGCCGCCTCCACCAGGGTGTCGCCGTCGGCGGCGGTGACGAGCCGGGCCGCGGCCGTCGACACGCACGTGGCGCGGCGCACCCATGGCAGGCTGACGGTCGCCGCCAGCAGCACGTCGATCAGCCGCCCTTCGAGCGTCGCGATCGCCTCGGAGGGAAACGCCACCGTGCCGTCGGGCATGCCGTCGACGTCGACCGCCAGCCTCGCCGTCCGCAGGGCGGAGACGGTGCGCTCGGAGAGCCCGAGCAGCCGCGCGGCCTCGGCGATCGCGGCGGGGTTCACGGTCGTCGCGTCGAGGCGCTCGGTGAAGGAGTGGAGACCCCCGACCACCGCGTAGCCGGCGTGCGGCGGCAGAGAGGCGAGGCGCAGCTCGACCGACGCGCGGCGGTCGCCGAGCCCCTCCTTCACCAGGCGTTCGCATTCGAGGAGGAGACGACCGTCGGCGAGCGCCGCCTCGGCGAACGAGGGGAGCTCGACCGCCATCAGGCCCTCCCGTCCTGGGTGGCCGCGGCGAGGTGCGTCGCCAGCCGCCTGGTTCCCGCGGGCGTCGACGCCTCGTCGAAGAGGTGCGGCACCAGGCTGGTGGGGGTGCGGAGCTCGGCGAGCAGTCGCTTCACGCTCTCGCACTGCACCCGCTCGCGATGGGCCCGGCGCGCGCCCGCGACCACCGCGCCGGCCTCGGGGGACGCGGCGGCCGACGGGGCGCCCGGCTCCAGCAGCGAGGGGTCGGCGAGGAGCGCGGTGCGCTGCTCTTCCTCGAACAGAGGGTCGACCACCGCGTTGACGAACAGGTGCAGGACCGGCAGGTGCAGCTCGCTCTCGATCGCGTCCACCAGCTCCACCGTCTCCGTCACCGGGAGCTCCTCGGCCAGTGTCACCGCGACGACACCGCTGCGGGTGCGATCACCGAACATCTCCCAGGCGCGCTCGGCGTCCCGCCGCAGGAGACCCGGGGGCACCACGTCGAGGATGACCTTGGGCACGCGCAGCATGTCGAGGCCGTGGCCGGTCGCCGGCGCGTCGAGGAGCACCACGTCGTAGCGGTGACCGCCGTCGGGGTGCACCTCGGTGGTGTGGAACCACGCCTTGCCCAGCATCGCCCACTCGTAGAGCCCGGGAACGGCCTTGAAGAAGGTGCGCGTCACCTTGTTGTCGAAGACCGCCGTCGCGACCGCCTTCACCTTCAGGGTCATCGCCCCGTACTCGGTGAGCGCGACGTCGGGGGAGATGTTCACCGCCCACACGTTCCTGTGGACCTGGACCACCTTCTCCTCGATGGGGCCGACGCCGAGCATCGCCGAGAGGCGCTCCTTGGTGTTGCACATGGCGACCAGCACGCGCTTGCCACGGCCGGCGAGGGCGAGCGCGAGGGCGGCGCACATCGTGGTCTTGCCGACCCCACCCTTGCCGGTGACGAAGAGGAAGCGGCGCTTCGCCAGCTCGTCCAGCGGCGTCGGGATCCGCGAGATGCCGAGGGATTCGCGGAGCGCGCGGCTGCCATCCATGTTGCGGGTCGAGCCTAGTCCCCGCCGCCCGGCCCGTCCAAGCTCGCCTTCGCCGGCCGGCTTGCCCGGCGAGCCCGGGCGGGGGAGGCTCCGCCGCCGACATGCTGCTCACGGACGATGCCCTGCGCCGCGCCGAGGCCCGCCTGGCCGCGCTGGACCCGGTGGGCGTGCTGCGCCTGGTGCACGCGACCTTCGGCCCGCGCGCGGCCATCCTCTCCAGCATGCAGCGCGCGGGGACGACGCTCTGCCACATGGCGGACCGCGCCGGCCTCGACCTCGACGTGGCCTTCGTGGACACCGGCGTTCTCCATCCGGAGACGCTGGCGACGCGCGACGCGCTGGCCGCGACCCACCCCCTGCTGCGGGTGGTGACGCTGGCCCCGGGCGAGACGCTGGCCGAGCAGTCGCGGCGCCTCGGCGTGCTCTACCTCTCCAAGGAGGGGCAGGAGGCGTGCTGCGATCTCCGGAAGAACGTCCCCCTGCGCGCCCAGCGCGGTCGATGGGATGCGCTGATCGGCGGCCTGATGCGTGAGGAGGGCGGCCGGCGGTCGCAGGTCCCCTTCGTCACCGTCGACGCAGTGCTGGGCGCGGTGCGGGTCCACCCCTTCGCCGCAACCACGCACGACGACCTCGAGCGCTACGCGGCCCAGCACCCCGATCTGCTGCTGAACCCCCTCCACGGCATGGGGTTCCCCACCATCGGTTGTTACACCTGCACCACGCCCGTCCGCCCTGACGAGCCCGAGCGCGCCGGCCGCTGGCGCCACCTCGCCGACGTCACCTACTGCGGGATCAACCCCACCGACCGCGCCGAGACGTCGTCGCCCATCGAGCTCGACGACCGTTACGCGCCCCTGTTCGCGTGAGGACTCGAGCGGTGGCCGCTCGCAGCGACCGCCTCGTCACGACGCGTGCGGCATGGTGCGGACCCGCGCCTCCGTCGGCACGATCGAGGTCCGCCCTTCCCACGCCCCGTACTCGCCGAGGCAGGTGAACCGCAGCGTCGTGAACTCCGCATGAAAATCCTTGCGGCGCCGCTCGACCATCGCGGCGGCGTGGCGCCCCGGGTCCGTGACCGAGCTGCGACCGTGGACCATGTCGGTCATCTCGCGCGCAGAGCGCCAGACCGAGAACGTCGAGATCGTCCCCCACCGCGCCGCCGCCAGCGCGAGCGTGGTGCCGGGGTGATCGCGCACCAGGCGCTCGACGGGCACGCCCCATCGGATGAAGCGGGGGACCTGCAGCGGCTTCAGGCGCGCGAGGGTCACGGCGACGACCGGCGCGTCGGGATCGGTCCCGCCGGCGCTGGCGGGCAGGCCGTCGAAGGCGGCGACCTCCCCCCATCGTCGGAGGAATCGCAGCCGCACGTGCCATCCCCTCGCCAGCTCACGACCGAGGCGTGTGTGCTGCAGAAACTCGTCGATCGCCGGCTCGTTCTCCCAGGCGGCAAACATCGCGAGGCGACGGACCTGCCACCTCGCCGGGGAGATGATCGACGCGCCCAGACGCATCGGCATCATGCACTCGGCGTGATGCAGCCCGGCGACGGTCGCCGAGGAAGGCGGGCGGACGAGCGCCGCCAGCGTCCTCCAGAGGCCAGGCTTCGCGAGGTGGAACGTGTGAACCACCATGGGCTCGTCGCACCGATCAGTGGTTGGGGTATTCGAACCCGGCGACCAGCGCGACGGGCGCACCGTCGCCGTCGAGAGCCCAGAAGGCGCGCGTCAGCCGGCAGAGCTCGCCGATGTAGACCACCACCACGCCGGACGCGTCGTCCCCATCGCCGCCGAGCTCGGCCGCCGAGACGCCATCGGGGTACGTCTCCGACCCGGCCGACTCCACCGCGGTGTTCGCGGCCTCCGCATCGGTGGCGATGCGCGCCTCGTCGCCGAGCCAGAACTGCAGCTCGTCGTTGCCGAGCGCCGACCCACCGCCCTTCTCCTTCGCCTCGACCCAGGTGGCCGGCCGCGCTTCTCCGAAGCGGACCATGACTGCTTCCAGCCCGGCCGTCGGCCCGTCCTGCATGCTCGGCCCGTTCTCCTTGTAGTACGTCGTCACCGGGTGGTCGCCGGGAGGGACGCTGCGGTCCAGCACGCTGCGGCCCTCGACCGTGTATTCGCCGATGGCGATGCGTTCCCCGGCCAGTCGCAGCTTGCCCACCGGCGTCGCGGCGCGCAGATGCGGCTCCACCAGGGCGAGGAAGCGCGCGCCGTCGGCGATGCTGCCCCTGACGATCGGCAGTGACCGGTGCTTCTCTCCGCCCAGCAAGCGATCCGCGACGTCATCGGGAAGACGCGACCGGTCCACGACATCGCGCACCAGGTCCTGCGGCGCCCCGGTGAGCAGCTCGACCAGGGGCTGGGTAGCGCGAGCGCCCAGGTCGGCGAACGCGAACTTCAGCTCGGGGCGCATGTCGCGCGCAAGGATCTTCGCCAGCGCCTCCTTCAGCGAGTCGTCTCCGAGGAGCTGCAAGGCCCAGACGACGCGCTGGATCTGCTGGGCCCCCTGGTCGTCGAGATGTGCGCGCACCACGGCCTCGCGGCGCCCCCGGGGCAGCCGTGCCAGCACCCTGGTGAACTGACTGGAGTCGGGCGAGATCGCCTCGTCCCACTGCGGCTCGATCTCCGGGGCGGCGACCATGGCGTCGGTGGTCGCGCCCGAGAGGTAGAGTGCCAGGTCACTGCCGGGCGGCGCGCTGCGGAGCGCCTCGCGGAGCACGGGGATCGCGGCCGGACCCACGGATCCGATCACCCGGGCACGCTCCGGGTCACGCGCCGCCCGTTTCAGCCGCGCCTCGTCGGGATGGGCGCGCAGGGCGACCACGGAATCCTCGCGGGCGTCCTCGTCCTTGCTCGCCGCCAGCGAGTCGGCACGTGCCAGCAGCCGCTCGCGCGGGAATGCGCGCAGGCCGGCGACATACGTGGCCCACGCCGGGTGGTCGTACATCCTCGGCGCGCAGCGGAAGTTCACCAGCTCGTCCAGCTTGCCCGGGATTCGCTCGCCTTCCTCGTGCAGCCGGCGAGCGATGATCACCACAATCCACTCGATGAGGCTCCCGTCCCTGGCCTGCTCGCGTTCCAGGAGCGAAAGCAGCGCCTGCGGAGGGTCCTTGCGGGACGCGAACATCAGCAACAGCTGCTCGTGATCGATGTGCCCGCTCCCGACGATGGCGAACATCTGCTCCGTGGTTGCGCGGACGTGGAACGGCCCGAGCCGCCACGCCTGCGGCAAGTCGCGCTCGCGCCCGGACGCCGCCGCGGCGATCGCCTCTTCCAGCGACTCGCGGGGCGCGATCAGGGCCGCCATGTTCGCCACCTGCTCCACACGCTCCAGCGGTTCGGCCACCAGCTCGCCTTTGCGCAGGACCCAGTGGTTGCCCGCCCCCCACGTGGTCACGTGCGTCTCCACCAGATCGGCGAAGAGCTCGGGATGGTGCGCAGCCGGCTCGAGGCCGAGGCGGCGCCGCACCAGAGGCAGGGCGCGACGGACGTTCTCCGGCAGCCGCGGTCGCGCCGCCTCGAGCACCTCGGGCGCGCGATGCGCGGCATGCATCAGCAACGCATCGAGCGCGAGCGGATAGTTCCCGAGCAACGACGGTAGCCCGACGGACGCGGACAGCGTCGGGGGCACGTGGGTGAGCACGGCGACGATATCGTCGGGCCGAGCGTTGGCGACATCGGCGGCGAGGCGCGGGAGCTCCTCCTGGAGCACCCCGGCGGAGAAGAATCCGCGGGCAGCGATGCCCCACAGCGCCGGCCACGCCGAGCGCCACGTCAGGTTCGATTCCAGGAAGCTCCACCGCTCGTGCGACTGCTTCTTCGTCTCCAGGTGGAGCGCGAGCTCCAGCAGGCGCTCGTCTTGCTGGTCGTCGGCCGTCATCGCAGCCTCTCATCCTCCGGGGTCCCCGAGGGTAGCGGACAAGCTGATCAAGGTGTTCGTCTCCGCCGCATCGGAGACGTGCCGCGCAGCGAGCGTGGGAGGGGGGGGGGGGCCCCCAGCTCCGCTGCAGCTCCGCTGGAGGGGAGGGGCGAAGGCCCCTCCCAGAAGCATTGACGCTCGGGCGGGCTGCGAACAATGGTCCCGGCCCCCCGATGTCCGCGAGCTATTTCGACGTCGACGGCACGCTGGTGAAGACGAACCTCGTCCACCCGACCGTGTTCTACATGGTCAACCAGCCGACGCCGCTGCACGCGCTGGCCCGCCTGGGGAAGACGTTGCTGCGCGCGCCCGCGCTGGCGCTGGCGGAGATGCAGGACCGCCGCGTCTTCAACGAGATGCTGTTCCAGGCCTACGGCGGGATGAGCGAGGACCGGCTGCTGGTGCTCGCGGAGGAGGCCTTCGACAAGGTCCTCAAGCCCAACCTGTACAGGGGCGCGCGCGAGCTGGTGAAGACCAACAAGGACAAGGGTCACGACGTGATCCTGGTCTCCGGTGCGCTCGACTTCCTCATGGAGCTCCTGGCGAGGCACCTGGGCGCGGACGGCGTCATCGCCAACAAGCTCGAGATCAAGGACCGCACCGCGACCGGCAAGCTGGTGCGCCCGGTGGTCGCCGGCCCGGAGAAGGCGCGCCTCATCCGCGAGCACGCCAAGAAGCACGGCCACGATCTCGAGGACTGCTTCGCCTACTCCGACAGCTACTCCGACGTGCCGATGCTGAGCATCGTCGGCCACCCGGCGGCGGTGAATCCGGACCGCAAGCTGGCGCTCCTCGCCAGCGCGTACCACTGGCCCGTCATCCGCCTCGACCGCGCGGCCTGAGCCGCGTAGCACCGCCCCGAAGCACGAATCCTTGCCGCCCAGCCACACAGCGACGAGACCATGAGCCATCCCTGCGTCGTCACCATCGACAGCCGGAGCGAGCCGCGCACGCTCTTCTCGGGCGACATGCTGGTGGAGGTCGATCTCCCGACCGGCACCCGCGTGGTCTACCCCAAGCCCCCGCTGGAGGCGCTGAAGGACGTCGACGCCGCCATCCGCTACGCGATCAACCACCCCTACGGGTGCGAGCCGCTCTATGCGCTGCTCCGCCCGGGGATGAAGGTCACCATCGCGATCGACGACATCTCCCTCCCGCTGCCCACGATGCGCCGGCCCGACGTCCGCGAGCGCGTCTGCACCATCGTCCTCGACATGCTGGCCGACCACGGGGTCGACGACGTGCATCTGGTCATCGCCACCAGCTTCCACCGCCGCATGAAGGAGTTCGAGATCCGCCACATGCTCGGCGACCGCATCGTCGACAGGTTCTGGCCGAAGAAGCTCTACAACTTCGACGCCGAGAACCACGCGCAGATGAAGGAGATCGGCACCACCGACGAGGGCGAGGTGGTCGAGATCCAGCGGCGCGCAGCGGAGAGCGATCTCGTCATCTACGCCAACCTCAACTACGTGCCGATGGACGGCGGCCACAAGTCGGTCGCGGTCGGCCTCAGCGGGTACAAGAGCCTGGCCGCGCATCACAACCCGAGCGTGATGCGCAACTGCCACTCCTACATGGACCCCTCGCAGAGCGAGCTCAACACGCGCGTGGTGCGGCAGGGCAAGCTGCTCGCCAAGCACGTCAAGATCTTCACCATCGAGACGACCATCAACAACCGCATGTTCGACAAGGGTCTGGACATGCTGGCGCGCAACGAGGACGACCACACCGCCACCGAGCGGATGATGCTGCGCGGCCTGCGCAAGACGCTGGAGAAGCTACCCCAGCCCGCGCGCCAGGCGATCTTCGACAGGTTCCCCTCGCCGTACGGCGTGACCGGCGTGTTCGCCGGCGCCACCGAGGCGGTGCACGAGCACACGCTGAAGAAGAGCTACGAGCAGTACCTGGTGCCGGTGGTCGGGCAGGCCGACATCCTCATCTCCGGCGTGCCGTACATCAGCCCGTACAACGTGCACGCCTTCCTGAACCCGCTCCTGGTCCAGGTGATGGTGAACGGCTACCTGTTCAACCTCTACAAGGGCGCACCCATGGTGAAGAAGGGCGGCACGATGATCGTGCTGCACCCCTGCACCGACAAGTTCGACAACGAGCAGCACGCCCCGTACATCGAGTTCGTCCACCGCATCCTGCCGGAGACGCGCGACGGGATGGAGCTGCACAGGCGGTTCGAGAAGAAGTTCGCCTCCAACCCGGCGTACATCGAGATGTACCGCTCGGGTCACGCCTACCACCCGGCCCACGCGTTCTTCATGTGGTACTGGGGCGAGGCGGGCCGGCAGCATGTCGGCCGCGTGATCGTGGTCGGCGCCGACAACGAGTACATCCCTCAGCTCATGGGCTGGGAGACGGCGCGGACGATGGACGAGGCCCTCCGCATGGCGCGCACCACCGCGCCGCCCAGCCCGGAGATCCTCGCCCTGCACGTCGCGCCGACGATGATGGTGGAGATGCAGGCGGAGAAGCCGCGCGCCGGCTCCGTCCCGCCGCCCAGCTTCCGGTGAGAGTCGCCCCCGATGGATGGGGGCGTCTACCTCAGAGCCCGCACTTCGCCTTGTCGGTGCTGGTGGTCGTGTAGGCGCCGTCCTTCTTGAGCTTCAGCTCGTGGCAAGCCCCGTCGCCGACCATGTACCAGACGCCGTTGCCGCCGTCGGT
>JBKJLX010000303.1:0-17862 GCA_046596645.1 Polyangiaceae bacterium | reverse complement strand
CCACGTTCATCTTCTGGCTGGGGCGCGACAAGTTCGTGCACGTCCCGCCGAAGCCGGGCGGGTCGCTGGGCCTGCTCGACGCGCTCAGCTCGAGCTTCCTCTTCATCGCCGTCACCCACTTCTTCGTCACCGCCAAGGTGCTGGGCTGGTCGTGGCCGGCGCTGCTCGCCTTCTCGCTGGTGAGCGTGGCGGCCGGTCTGGGTCTCTTCTTTTACCGCCAGACCAAGGAGGCGGACGACGGGTTCCTCGCCGTCATGCTGTGGAGCTTCGCGCGGCGGCTCAAGGGCGGCGCCGAGCCCGCGCCCGTCGACCGCTCGGCCACGGTGCTGGCGCGGAGCCGCTTCTTCGCTCCTGCGGTCGAGCGCTTCGGCCTCGACGTGGTGGAGGGCACGGTCGCGGTGCTGAAGATCGTCAGCATCTTCTTCCCGATGATCCCGATCTTCTGGTCGCTCTTCGACCAGCACTCCTCGTCGTGGATCCGCCAGTCGAAGATGATGGACCTCACCCTGTGGGGTGATCTGAAGTTCAACGCCTCGCAGGTGCCGGCGCTCAACCCGGTGCTGGTCATGTTCTTCATCCCGTTGATGAACGTGCTCTACGCGGCGTTCGACCGCGCGGGCGTGAAGACCACGCCGCTCCGCCGCATCACCGTCGGCATGGTCCTGGCGTCGATCTCCTTCGTCGCGGTCGCCCTCATCCAGCAGCGCATCGACGCGCAGGGGCAGGGTGTGGTCAGCGTCTGGTGGCAGGTCGTGCCCTACGTCCTCATCACGCTGGCCGAGGTCATGATCTCCATCACCGGCCTCGAGTTCGCGTACACCCAGGCGCCGCGGAGGATGAAGTCGATCGTCATGGGCTTCTGGCTGTTCGCGTCGGCGGTCGGGAACATCCTCACCGGTTTGGTCGCCCAGTTCGGCGGCCTCGCCCTCGCCGCGTTCTTCTGGCTCTTCGCCGGGCTGATGGCGGTGGCGGCGCTGCTGTTCGGCATCCGCAGCCTGTTCTACGTCCCCCGAGACTTTCCTCAGGAGTGAGGCCCAGGAGCAGGCCCAGGCTCAGGGCAAGGGGAGTGAGCGCGGCGCGTGGTAGCGTCGGCCGCGCCATGAGAATCCAGCCGGTCACGCTCCTCCTCGCTGGCCTGGTGGCCGGCTGCTCCACGTCGGTCGAGGAGGCGTGCCTCGACTACTGCGACGCGGTCGCCGAGGCGGACTGCCCGGAGACACCGGCCGCCGACTGCCAGGCCGAGTGCGACGGGCTGATCGAGGAGCTCGAGGGCCAGTGCGAGGACGAGCTCACCGACGCCTTCGAGTGCGTCGCCGACGAGCCGGTGGTGTGCGAGGAGGGTCGCGCCGTCCCCGACGGCGAGGCCTGCATCGAGGAGGCGTTTGCGCTGTTCGCCTGCGCCCAGGAGCAGGAGGGCGGCGACGACACGACCGAAGCCCGGTGATCGCGTCGATGCGCGCCGTCCTCCTCGATGACTACGGCCCGGCGGAGCTCCTGCGGCTGGGCGAGGCGCCCGAGCCGACCCTCCGCAGCGACGACCTGCTGATCGACGTGCACGCCACGTCGATCAACCCGGTCGACACCAAGATCCGCGCCGGGTACCAGCGGGCCATCGTCGGAGTTCGCTTCCCTCAGATCCTGGGGATGGATGTGAGCGGCGTCGTCGCCGCGGTCGGCGATCGCGTGAAGGGCTTCGCCGTCGGCGACGAGGTGTTCGCCTCGCCCAGCCACCGTCGAATGGGCTGCTGGGCTGAGCGTGTCGCCGTGCGCGCCTCCGAGGTCGCGCCCAAGCCGCGCACGGTCGATCACGTCGGCGCCGCCTCGCTCCCGCTGGTCGGGCTGACCGCGTGGGACGCGCTGGTGCGTCACGGCAAGCTCCGCGCGGGTCAGCGCGTGCTCATCCAGGCCGGGGCGGGGGGCGTGGGCACGTTCACCATCCAGCTGGCGAAGCACCTGGGCGCCGAGGTGCTGACCACCTGCAGCGCGCGCAACTTCGAGCTCGTACGATCGCTCGGCGCCGACCGTGCCATCGATCACGCCTCCGAGGACTACGAGGTGATCGCGAAGGACGTCGACCTGATCGTCGACTGCCTCGGCAGAGAGCATCTGCCGCGCGCGCTGCGCACGGTGCGGCGCGGAGGGCGCGTCATCGCGCTGACCACCGGCCTGCCCGAGGCGGCGAAGAAGTGCGGCCCCTGGCTGGGCGCCGGGTCCGTGTTCGCGAACCTGGGAGCGTTCACCGCGCGCTGCCTCATCACGAAGAACGTCGCCTTCAAGCCGATGGCCCGGCGGACCGACGGCGCCGCGCTGGGCGAGCTCGGCGCCCTCGTCGACCAGGGCGTCATCCGACCGGTGATCGACCGCGAGCTGCCGCTCGACGCCATCATCGAGGCCAACCACCTCATCGAGGGTGGCCGCTCCCGCGGCAAGGTCGTGCTCCGCGTGCGGTGAGCTCCGCTGCCTCAGGGCACCGTGACTGCGCGTCCTCTGCGCGCGATCAGCGGCGCTGGTCGCGCAAGGTGCCGGTCGGGCTGGGCGCCGCCGCCGGAGCCGCCGCCCCCGTCACCGCAGGTTCCGACGCGCCGGGAGGCGGGGCATCGCAGCCGGCGCCTGCCGCCACCACCCGCTCGACGGTCCACCGCGCACGGCGGACGAAGCAGACGTCGACCGTCCGCTCCGCTGCGTCCTTCTTGAAGCGCATCGCCTCCAGCATGAGCTTCTCGGGCGCGGTGATGAGGAGACGCCCGTCGCAGCGGAAGTGCTCGAAATTCTGCCCGGCGATCCCGTCGTGGCCGTCACGCAGGATCGTCCACTCCGCGAGGCTGCAGGCGTCGTGCTGGTCGAGCATCGGCTTGTCGGCGAGCGGCTTGGCGCGCCTCTCGACCTTCGCGAGCCGCTCCTCGTACTCGGCGGTGGCCAGCTGCCCCGTGATCACGAATGCGAACGACAGCGCGAAGCCCAGGCCGCTGAGGACCAGGGTCGTCGTCACCTGGCCTGGCACTGGCAGGTTCTCGCGCTTGGCCTCCGCGCGGACGCCCCAGGCGACCAGCGCCGCGATGAGCGCGGGCACGCCGAAGCAGGGCACGAACAGGGCGAACAGGCCCCACAGCCAGAGCGACGACGCGCGCGAGCGGAGGTGCCACTCTCGCTGCTGCCGCGTCTGCTGGTGATGGTGCGCGGCCTGCGCGGCATGTTGCGCTGCCTGCTGCTGCTCCCACGCGGCGCGCTGATGGGCCTGGTGATGGCCGAACGCGGTCGTCGTGTGGCAGTACGGACACTCGGCCGCGTTCGGGGCCATGCTCGCGCCGCAGCTCTCGCAGTTCATGACGTCCCCTGAGGGCTAGCAGCGCCGGGATCGGGCGTGAAGGTGACCGAGGTGAGCCCCTACTTGCAGCGCTGGCGGCACCTCGACTCGGCGGCCAGACACTTCGACTGGCAGGTCTGCCAGCCGTCGTAGTCCGACGCGTCGCGCGGCTCGTTGCCGCAGGCGGTCTTGCAGCCGCGGTGGTCGGAAGCGCACCCTGCGCGGCACAGGTCCTTGGGCGGCGCGGGGGACTTCGCGGGCCCGTTGCCGCCGGTCGGACGACGTCGGTCCTCCGGCCCCACGTCCAGCTCGGGCGGCTCGATGCTGCTGGGGTCGATCCCGGGGACGGGGCGGCCCGCGACCGCGACGGGGTGGCCGCACTGCGCCTGCACCGCCCGCAGGACGTCGCGCCCCGGCGCCGGCGGGATGGGGAGCCCGCAGGCCCGGGCCACGTCGACCAGCGCGCCGTCGACCGCGGTCGCCGCGTGACCGGCGAGGCCGTTCGACCGCCCGGGCGCCGCCGCGGCAGGCTCGGGGCCCTGCCGCGAGACCACCATGCCGCCGACGAAGGCGACGATCACCGCGACCGCGATGCAGACGATGGCGATGACGAAGAGGCGCGGGTCGATGCCGGTCCGCGGCGGTGGCTGCCGGTCGACGTTGGTCATCGGCCAGCCGGCCGAGGCCGGCGCGGCCGCGCTGGCCGGGGCTGCGGCCCCGCTGGCCGGCGCTGCCACCGGGCCGGGCGCGGCCGGCGGGGCCTCGCCCGACGCGGGCGGGATCGGGGGAGGGGTCAGATCGAGTGGGTTCGGCTGGACCGGGGTCAGCCGCGCGTGGACGTCGGCCCCCTCGATCTCGGTGTCGCCGCCGCGTGCCGGGGGGAGGAGGTCCATCCATTCCACCAGCGGCTTCTGGCGGCGGAGCTCCTCGATCAGGGCCTCCAGGCCGGTGCCCTCGATGCCGCGCCGCACCAGATCGCGCGCCGTCGCATCGGCGCCGCGGTCCCAGGCCTCGCTCGGCTCGAGCCCCAGCGCCGTGCCCAGCGCGCGCAGCTCCCCCGGGCTGAAGCTCCCCTGGATGCGCCGCCGCAGCTCGGCCAGGATCGCGGGATCGACGGCGGCGTCGGCGTCGGCCACGACGGGAGCTTACCGTCAGGGCGGCGCGGGGACGAGAACGTCGCAAACTGGCCCGACCGCGGCGCCCCCTGGGACACTCGACGGGCGAGAACGTCGGCGGTAGAAGCACCGGCCGGCCGCCCCGGAGCTCTCCTTTCCCCATGACGCGCGACAACCCGAAATACGGCCTGGTCCGCGACGCGCGCGCCGCCCTCATCGGGCGGGGCGAGGAGATGGCCCTGCTCGATGCGGCGCTCGCCGCGGTCGAGGACAAGGGCGAGACGCGCGTCGTCACCATCGTCGGCCCCGCCGGGCTCGGCAAGAGCCGCCTGGTCCAGGAGTTCGTCGTGCGTCACCGCGCCGGCGACTCGCTGCTGCCGCGCGTCTACCGCGGCGCCGCGCGTGAGAACGACGGCGCATTCGCCCTCTTCGGCCGCCTCCTCCGCAGCCGCTTCGGCCTGGTGGAGTCCATGGACAAGGAGGAGGCGAAGCACATCGTTCGCGCCCAGGTCGCCCAGGTGCAGGGCGACCGGAAGATCGGGGACGTCGCCTACTTCCTCGGCCAGTTCCTGGAGCTCGCCTTCGATGAGAGCCCGCTCACCCGGGCGGTGAAGGACGACGCGCAGGAGAGCAGCACCCTGCGCCGCGCCGTCCTCAAGGCCTTCATCGAGTCGGACGCGGCGCACAGCCCCATGTGCCTGGTCTTCGAGGACCTGCAGTTTGCCCACCACGACGCGCTCACGCTGCTCCGCTACCTGGTCGAGTACCTGGCGGGGCCGGTGCTGCTCCTCCACACCGCGCGACCCGAGCTGCTGGTCCGCCACGAGGAGTGGGCGCGCGCCGGCGAGGCGCGCCACCAGGTGGTGGAGCTGACGACGCTCCGCGACAGCGACGCTGCCTCGATGATGGAGGAGCTGCTGGCTCCTTGCCGGGAGACGGCGGGCCGCGTCCCCCAGGAGCTGGTCGACGCGGCGCTCGGCTTCGGCGGAGGCAACCCCGCGCTCCTCGAGCAGATGGTGCGCATCTACCACGACAAGGGCGTCCTGGAGGAGGTCACCATCCTCTCCGAGGAGCCGGCGTGGGAGGTGCACCTGGAGCGCCTCGAGACGGCGCGCCTCCCCCTGACCATCGAGGACGCGGTGGACGCGCGCCTCGCCGCGCTGGAGCCGGCCGAGCGCCGTCTCATGGAGCAGGCGGCGGCGATGGGCAGCGTCTTCTGGACCGCCGGCCTGGTCGTCCTCCAGCGGATCGCCAAGGACGCGCCCGATCTCTGGGAGGACGTCGCCTCCGAGGGGAAGGACGAGGCCGTCTCCGACGAGGCCCGCGTCACCGAGCTCCTCGAGCAGATGGTCGAGCGGGACTACCTCCTCAAGCTGCCCGACTCCTCCTTCGTGGGCACCAGCGAGTACTGCTTCAAGCACAACAAGGAGCGGGAGACCGTCCAGAAGCGCACCAACGGCGCGCAGTCGCGGCGATACCACGCCGTCCTCGCCGACTGGATGGAGCACCTGGAGGCGACGCGCGCATCGGACGAGACCATCGCCATGCTCGCCGAGCACCGCGAGCGCGGTGGCGACGCGGTGCGCGCCGGCCTCGCCTACGTCGAGGCGGGGGACGCCGCGCGCGTCCGCTACGCCAGCGGGCGGGCCAGCGAGTACTACGAGAAGGGTCTGGAGCTGCTCGGCGACGCCTTTGCCGCGCGCCGGGTCGACGCCCTGCACAACCTGGGCGACGTGCTTCTCCTCGCCGGTCGGGTCGACGACGCCCTCGCCGCGTTCCGCGAGATGCAGACGCTCGCCTGGCGCCTCGACCACAAGAACAAGGGCGGCGCGGCCCACAACCGCATCGGCCGCCTCTACCGCGACACCGGCGCGCTCGACGAGGCATCGCGCCACCTCGACGCCGCGATGCGCCTCTTCTCCGCCTGCGGCGACGAGCGCGGCGTCGCCTCCAGCCTCGACGATGCGGGCAAGCTTCTCTGGCTGAAGGGTGAGTACGAGCAAGCGCTGCCACCGCTGCGCCTCGGCCTCCTCAAGCGGCGCCGCCTCGGCGACCGTCGCTCCATCGCGCTCAGCCTCAACAACCTCGGCCTGGTGCACGTCGACTCCGGCAACTTCCGCCAGTCCCTCGACTACTTCGAGCAGTCGCTGACCATCCGCCGCGACATCGGCGACCTGATCGGCGTGGTGACGACGCTCAACAACCTCGGCACCATCGCCCAGGATCAGCGCGATTTTTCACGCGCGCTCGCCCTCTTCCAGGAGGCGCTCGACGTCGCCAAGCAGGTCGGCGACCGCAACCGCATCGCGCTCGTGCTGGTCAACATCGGCGAGACGCACGAGCGCGCCGGCCAGCCCGAAAAGGCGATCGAGGTGCTCCGCCAGGCGGAGGAGCAGTTCGACGAGCTGGGCGACAAGCTGGGCCTGGCCGAGGCGCTGCGCGCGCTGGGCAAGGCGCACCTGGTGCAGGGCGATCTGGTCAAGGCGAAGGACGCGATCAGCCGCGCCGTCGACCTCTTCGCCGCCGTTCGCAGCAAGGTGCACCTCGGCATCGCCCTGCGCACGCTCGGCGAGATCACCGCCGCCGGCGGCTGGGGCTCGGCGCACACCAAGAGCGCGCGCGAGTACTTCGCGCGCAGCGTCACCATCTTCGAGCAGACCGGCAACGACGTGGAGCTCGCGCGCACGCGCAAGGCGTACGCGCGCTTCCTGCAGACCGATCCCGAGTTCCTGAAGGACCCGGTCGCGCAGGCGGAGGCCATCGCGATGACGGTCGGCGCCGACGAGACCTTCGCGCGCTTGCGCATCGCGGAGGATGCGCACCCGCCGCTGACGCGACCGACGCCCCGGGACCCCGACGAGGACGAGACGTCGGGCTGAGTTGCTGAAGGGCCCGGCCGCGAGCCGGCGATCAGCGAGGAAGCTTCGGCGACACCAGCTGCACGACGGCCTCCTCGAGATGACCCG
Organism: Polyangiaceae bacterium; assembly: GCA_046596645.1. Taxonomy (GTDB): domain Bacteria; phylum Myxococcota_A; class Polyangia; order Polyangiales; family Polyangiaceae; genus JBKJLX01. Next base: position 10,477 of record JBKJLX010000303.1, on the reverse strand, counting down.
CCAGGCCGCGCACGCTCGCCTCGTGCGCCTCCTCGGCCAGCGCCTTGCGCGCGGCGGCCTCGAAGCTCCACCGGGGGACGTGGCCGACCTCCGCCCAGAAGCGATCGTCGTGGGGCAGCAGGTCCCCCTTGAAGCCGAGGACCAGCTCGCGGGCGAGGGAGAAGTCCGCCCGGGTGACCAGCTTGAGCCACCACGACGAGAGCGACACGCTGAGGAAGGGCACCGGCACGCTGGGCACGCGCCGTCCCCGCAGCGCGGCGATGGTGGAGAGGATCTCCCGACCGCTCACCGTGTCCGGACCGGGGATGTCGTACCAGGCGCTCCTCGGCAGCGGCACGTCGAGCGCGCGCACCAGGGCGACAACCACGTCCTCGAGCGCGATGGGGCAGGTGCGCGACGCGGTCCACGACGGCAAAAGCATCGCAGGCAGCCGCATGGCCAGATCACGAACGATCTGCCAGGAGGCGCTCCCGTTGCCGACGATCATCGACGCCCGGAGCTCGATGGCAGGCACCGGCCCGGCGCGCAGCACCTCGCCGACCGCGAGGCGGCTCTTCAGGTGCTCGGAGGGCTCGGCTGCAGGCGCCACGCCGCCCAGATAGACGATGCGCTTCACCCCTGCCTGCGCCGCAGCGTCCCGCAGCACCGTCGCGACGCGGCGCTCGGTCTCCGCGTAGTCGTGCGAGCCGCCGCCCATCGCGTGGACCAGGAAATAGACCGCGTCGACACCTTCGACGGCGCGCTCGACCTCGGCGCGCCGGGCGATGTCGCACTGGACCCACTCGACGTGCGCCATCGTCCGGGCGCGGGTCACGTCACGCGTGGTGGCACGGACCTCGAACCCCTCGTCGACCAGCGCCCGGACCAGCGCCTTGCCCACGAAGCCGGTCGCACCGGTCACCAGGATTCTTCGCGGCGGCGGCGTGCTCTCCACCTGGGGATGTCTACCACGTCTCGTGGTGCGGTCGACGCGCCGGGCGGCTCACGCGATGGGTGGAGTCGGTCGCCATGAGTCGCGTCGTCGAGGCACGAGGCCTGCGGTGGCCCGCGTACCACGAGGATCGGCAGCCAGGAGAGACTCGCGCTACGACGCACCCGACCGCTCTCCAGCGGAAGCGCGGGAGACGTCGTGGCGCCGGCGGGAGCAGGCGGCGCGCGGGGGATACGGCTCTCGTCCTGAATCCCCCCGAGATCGGGCTTCCCGTCTCGCCGAGGTGCTCGGCGGAGGTAGGCGCGGGACTTGCTGGCGCGCCGCTCGGGGCGAGCTCGCCTACCTCGGCGCTGCCGACCCGCGGAAGATCTCGTCGCGAAAGCGTGTCGAAGCTGTGAAGGCGACGTAGCCTAGGGAGCTGCGACCTGTGTCCCCCACGCGGGGGAGCCCGAACTGGAGGCCTGCATTGAACATCACGATCACGTTCCGGCACATGGATGGGACGGAAGCGGTGAAGCGCTATGCCCACGACAAGGTGGGCAAGCTGCAGAAGTACCTGCGTCAGACCATCAGCGCGCAGGTGACGCTGTCCGTCGAGGGTTTGCAGCACATCGCCGATGTGCGGCTCTCATCGGGGAGCACCCACTTCCAGGCGGAGGACCGCAGCGAGGACATGTACGCGTCCATCGATCTCGTCCACGACAAGCTGGAGCGCCAGATCCGCAACGCGAAGGGCGCCCAGGTCGCCAAGCGCCACGGAGCCACGAGCGCCGGAGAGTTCGCGGCAGAGCTCGACGCCGCCGCGCAAGACCGGGAGTGAGCATGCACCCGAGATTGTCGCGCGGCTGAACCGAAGGCCTCGGACGCGGGCCCTGACCGGCCCCGTCTGAGGCGTCCGCGAAGCTCGATCGATCTGCTAGGCTGCCGACGCCGCGGCGGGGGGGACCGCCGGCTCGGCAGCCATGCATGTTCTCGACATCCTCAGCGCGGAGAGAGTGGCCATCGCGGGCGCTCCGATCGGCAGCGATGCCATCGGGGGAGCCAGCGGCGGTGCAGACACTGGCGTGCGTGCTCTCGTCGTCAAGACGAAGGCGAACGCGCTGCATGTCCTCGCGGAGCTGCTCGCCCGGGGGGACCCTCGCTTGAGCGCGGCGGAGGTCGAGCAGGTGCTCGTGCGGCGCGAGGATCTGCAGTCGACAGGCGTGGGTGGCGGCGTCGCCATCCCCCACGGGTCCATGGACCAGCTCGAGCGCATCGTCGGCGCGCTGCTCGTCTGCAAGCCGCCCATCGACTTCGCCGCGATCGATGGTGAGCCGGTCTCCATCCTCTTTGCCATCGTCGGCCCCAAGCGCAGCACCGGTGAGCACCTGAAGACCCTGGCGCGGGTCTCGCGGCTCCTCCGCGACGACGATTTCCGGCGCCGTCTGGTCGAGGCGCCCACCGCAGATCGGGTGGTGAGTCTCATCGGGAGCGAGGAGGGCGGCGCGTGATGGCCGCGCCAGCGACCTCCGCCACCGCGCTCCTCAACGACCCCGAGCTGGGCCTGTCGCTGGTGCTGGTCGCCGGCGATGACGGCGCGGGCCGGCTGGTCGAGCATACCCGCATCCAGAAATCCGGCCTGGCGCTCAGCGGACACTTCCACGGCATCGTCTCCACCCGCATCCAGATCCTCGGACTGACCGAGCAGAGCTACCTGGACTCGCTCGATCGGGAGCCTCGCCGCGACGCCTTGACGGGGTTCTTCGGGCTCGAGCTCTCCTGCGTGTTCCTCACCGGCGGCGGCGAGTGCGCCTCGCGCGAGGACCTGATCACCGCCGCCGACGCGTCCGACACGCCCCTGCTCGTCGCGCAGGAACGATCGAGCCGCGTCATCACCTCGCTCCATGCGGTGCTCGACGAGCGTCTCGCGCCGCGCAAGCGCCTGCACGGCGTGCTGGTCGACGTCTTCGGCGTCGGCCTCCTCCTCATGGGTCCCAGCGGCGTGGGCAAGAGCGAGTGCGCGCTCGACCTCGTCATGCGCGGCCACCGCCTGGTGGCGGACGACGTGGTCGAGTGCGACTACCGGCCGCCCGGCATGGTCTTCGGCGCCCCGGCGACCCTGCTCCGCCACCACCTGGAGGTGCGCGGCCTCGGGATCCTCAACGTGAAGGACCTGTACGGCGTGACCGCCATCCGCGAGCGCAAGCGGGTCGACGTCGTCGTCCGCCTGGTGGAGGAGGGCCGCGGCGGCGGCGCCGGGGAGATGGATCGTCTGGGCCTCGACGAGCGCTACTTCGAGGTGCTCGGCGTCCCGGTGCCGGAGCTGGTGATACCGGTGCGACCCGGCCGTGACATGGCGTCCATCCTCGAGGTCGCCGCCCGCAACGAGCTGCTGAAGAACGCCGGCCACCACGCGGGCCGCGAGCTGCTCGGCAACGTCGACGCGCAGGTCGGCGGCCTGGCGTCGCCGCCCCGCGCGCGCTCGGCCTCCAAGCCGCGCCGGCTGGACGAGTCGTCGGCCCCGCCGCCGGTCACCGCCGCGCTGCCGCCGGCCACCGGGGTCCCGGCGCCGCGACCGAGCCGCAAGTCGCCCGAGTCGCAGATGGTCGTCCCCGGGCGGAGGCGCTGAGCGATGGACGGACGTGTCGTCGTGGTGACGGGCATGAGCGGGGCGGGGAAGTCCACCGCGCTTCATGCGCTGGAGGATCTCGGCTTCTTCTGCATCGACAACCTGCCGCCGGCGGTGGTCGAGCACGCGGTCGAGGCGTGCGAGGAGGAGGACGTCCTCGACGTCGCCCTCGGCCTGCACGTTCGCGTGCGCTCCTTCCTGGAGGGTGCGGCCGCCGTCATCAAGAGGATGGGCCGCGCCCAGCGCAAGCCGGCGGCGCCGCCCACTGGCTCCGGCGAGTGGCCCGCGATCGAGCAGACGCCGACCCCGGGGCCGGCCAGCGATCCGATGCGGCGTCGGCTGGTCGTCCTCTTCCTCGACGCAAGCGACGAGGTGCTGGTCCGTCGCTTCTCCGAGACGCGGCGCCCTCACCCCCTGGCTCCGCCGCCGACCTACGGCGCGACCATGGGCAGCAACCCGGAGGAGTCGGTGCCGGGCAGCATGATCGTCGGCGCGGCGCCCTCGGTCGGTCCCGTGATCGACGGCATCCGCACCGAGCGGGAGCGCCTGGCGCCGCTGCGCGAGCTCGCATCCATCGTGCTCGACACCAGCCACCTCACCGTCCACCAGCTCCGCAAGCAGGTGATGTCGATCCTGGGGCCCGAGCACCGCCCCCACCTGGAGACGCGCGTCGTGTCCTTCGGGTTCAAGTACGGCCTGCCCTCGGACGCCAACGTGGTGCTCGATGTGCGCTTCCTCGACAACCCGTACTTCGTTCCCGACCTCAAGGCGATGACCGGACTCGACGCGCCGGTGCGCGACTTCGTCATGAAGGCGGAGGACGCGAGCGCCTTCCTCGATCGCGCCGAGTCGATGCTGACCTTCGCCCTCCCCCGCTACGAGCGTGAAGGAAAGAGCTACCTCACCGTGGCCATCGGCTGCACCGGCGGCCAGCACCGCTCGGTCGCGTTGACCGAGGCGCTGGCGGCGCGCCTGCGCGCGGCGACCGGGATGGACGTCACCGCCGCGCACCGCGACATCGGCCGCGCGGTGGGGCACCGCGCGCCGGGGAGCGACACGTGAGCGACGCTGCGTCATGCCCCGACGCCAGCGCAGCCACGCCCTCGGGCGAGGCGGCTGCACCCCCACGGGCCACCGGCACCTTCGAGATCCGCAACGCGCGTGGCCTCCACGCGCGCGCTGCCACCAAGCTGGTGAAGGCAGCCAGCGCCTACCCTTGCGAGGTCATGGTGTCGTCGCCCGACGCCGAGCCGGTCAACGCCAAGAGCGTCATGGGCGTGCTCCTCCTCTGTGGAGCCAAGGGCACCATCATCGAGGTGGTCGCCGAGGGGGAGGGCGCCGAGCTGGCGGTGCAGGCGATCGGCAAGCTGGTCGACGAGCGCTTCGGGGAGGACGAGTGACCCACCGCCGCCAGCTGGCGGTCGAGCACCTGCGTGGCATCGCGGCGGCGCCGGGCGTCGTCGTCGGCCGAGCCCTCGTCCTCGGGTCGGTCCGTCGCTCGCTGGTCCGTCGCTACGTGGAGGACGCGGAGGTCCCAGGCGAGATCGATCGCTTCCAGACGGCGCTGGCCCGCGCCAAGAGCGAGCTCACCGACGTGGCCGGTCGCGCGGAGCGGGCCCTGGGAGGCGCATCACTGTCCTCGGCGCGGCCGCGCGGGCGCGCCCTCCAGATCTCGGCGTCCATCCTCGAGGCGTACGGGATGATGCTCGCCGACCCCATGCTGGCGGAGGCGGTGGAGGAGGAGATCCGCGACGAGCAGCGCTGCGCGGAGTGGGCGGTCGCTGCCGCGATCGAGGAGATCGCAGGTCGGCTCGCCGAGGCCAAGGACCCCTACCTCCGCGAGCGCAGCCACGACGTCGACCTGGTGGGCGATCGCATCCTGCGCGCCTTCTCCGCTGGCGAAGACGCGGAGGCGCCGCCGCCCTTCACCGGCCCCACCATCGTCGTCGCGCGGGATCTCTCGCCCGCCGACACCGCGACCATGCTGAACGGTCCGGTGGTCGGGTTCGCCACCGAGATCGGCACTCGCACCAGCCACACCGCGATCATGGCGCGCGCGCTGAAGGTGCCGGCGGTCGTGGGGGCCAACGATCTGCTCCTCCACGTGAACACCGGAGACACCGTCATCGTCGACGGGCTGCGCGGCGAGGTGGTGGTGCGGCCGACGCCGGCGGACATCGTCTCCGCCGAGGCTCGCGCTGCACGCCACGTCGCGCTGGCGAAGGAGCTGCGCGGCGTACCTGCCTCGGAGGCAGCCACCGCCGACGGGGCGCGGGTCACCCTGCGCGCCAACGTCGAGCTCCCCGAGGAGGCGGAGGAGGCGTACGAGCTGGGCGCCCAGGGGATCGGCCTCTACCGCACCGAGTTCCTCTACATCGATCGCACCTCGCTCCCCACCGAGGAGGAGCAGTTCGCGGTCTACCGCCGCGTCGTCGAGTCCATGCGCGGCCGCCCGGTGGTGCTGCGCACCTTCGACATCGGCGGCGACAAGTTCGCGTCCAGCTTCCGCGTCCCCCAGGAGATGAACCCCATGCTGGGCCTGCGCGCGGTGCGCCTGGCGCTGGCGCGGCCGGAGGTCTTCAAGGAGCAGCTCCGTGCGATGGTGCGAGCCGCCGCCTTCGGCGACGTGCGCATCATGATCCCCATGGTCGCGAGCCTGACCGAGCTGCGGCAGGTGCGCACCCTGCTGGCGGAGGTCACGCGAGACCTTCGTCAGACTGGCCTCGACGTCCCCGACGTGCCCCTGGGCGTGATGATCGAGGTGCCGAGCGCCGCCATCCTCGTCGATCGCTTCGCGCGCGAGGCGGCCTTCCTCAGCCTGGGCACCAACGATCTGGTGCAGTACGCGCTCGCAGTCGACCGCGGCAACCGCACGCTGGCCTACCTGGCCTCGCCCTTCGATCCCGCCATCGTCCGCCTCATCGCCCAGGTCGTGCGCGCCGGCGCCGAGAACCTGCGCGCGGTGAGCGTGTGCGGCGCCATGGCGAGCGATCCGCTGGGCGCGGTGCTCCTGGTCGGCCTCGGGGTGCGCGAGCTCAGCATGGAGGCGGCGGCGCTCCCCGCGCTGCGCGAGTCCCTCCACCGCGTGACCCTCGCCGAGGCCGAGACGGTCGCCGCGCTCGCGCTCGCGGCGGATACCGCGGAGGAGGTCGAGAACATGGTGGCGGAGCGGATCGCTCCGCTGCTGGTCGACATCCTGGTGGGCGAGCTCGACGATGCCTCAACCTGACCACCTGCGACGCCGTCCCCCCCGACTGCCCCACCGGGGAGACGTCCCAGGTCCCGCGGGCTCGGCGCCGTCGGGCAGGCCCTTCGACTGGCACACTGATCAGGCAGTTGACGTCCTCGCAGGCTGGTGCGCGATCGTCCTTCGGGAGCGCGGCCCGACGCTGGCGCTCGACGTCACGGTCGAGCCGCTGCTCGACATGGCGCCGCTCTGGGCCCCGGTGCCACCTCCGCCGCCTCCGTTGCCTTGCGCGTCGTCGCCCGAGCACGCAGATGGGGCAGTGGTCGAGAGCGCGAAGGCGACTCGACTCCAGTCCATCGGCCGTCCTCCTGGGTAGGGTGCGAGCACGCGTCAGGCGTCGCAACGGAAACAAAGCAAGGGCCGAGCGTAGCCGACGCCCGGAGCGGGGTACACCGCCGCGGCGCGGCGCGCGAAGCCTGGTGACGGGCCGCGTTTTGTCTTGAGCCAGCCGGCGGGCTTTCCTAATGATGCGCCGGTTGCCCTCGATGAGCCGCCTCCGTCGCGCCGTCCTGCCCTGCTCCCTCCTGGCGGCGGGCGCCATCGGCGCGGCCGCGGCGCCCGGTTGCTACACCGACACGCCGCCGACGCAGCTGCAGGGTCAGGTCCACCTGACGCTGTTTCACACGTCGGACATCCACTCCCGGCTGTTTCCGTACAACGTCCTCCTCGGTCAGATCGACGCCGGGCTGGGCCTCGGTGAGGCCAACGCCATCGGCAACGTCGGCGGCATCGCGAGGATGAGCCACATCATCGGCCGCGAGCGCGCGCGCTCCGGCCGGTCGCTCCACATCGACGGTGGTGACTGCTTCCAGGGCGCGCCGGTCTTCAATTTCTACTTCGGTGAGGCCGAGATCCGGTCGCTCAGCGCGATGGGCGTCGACGCGATGCTGATCGCGAACCACGAGTTCGACACCGGCGCGAAGAACCTCGGGATCCAGCTGCAGAAGTGGGCGACCTTCCCCGCGCTCGCCGCCAACTACAAGCTGGAGGACCCGGCGCAGCCCGGCGCCTCACCGCTGGGCACCGTCTTCGAGCCCACCGCCGAGTTCGACCTGGACGGGCTCCGCGTCGGCGTCATCGGCATGGCCAACCTCAGCAGCCTGACGTCGATCTTCGACGCGCCCAATCGCCTCGGCATCACCCCGCTGACCACCCGCGAGGTGGCGCAGTTCTACATCGACACGCTGCGCGCCCGGAACGACGTGGTCGTCGCCGTCTCCCACCTCGGCCTCGACAACGACGAGGAGATGATCGAGGACACCACCGGGCTCGACGTCATCCTCGGCGGGCACAACCACATCGTTCTGCAGCCGCCCAAGGTGGTGCGCGACTGCTCGAGCCACTACGACGAGGAGCAGAACAGCTACTACATCGAGCTCAACGGCGCCGAGCCGGAGAGCAAGGTCCGCCGCTACTGCCGCCCGCGAGAGGTGGTGCTCGCCCACTCCGGCGCCTTTGCCAAGTACGTGGGCCGCCTCGACCTCATCCTCTCCAACGACGAGGACGAGGTCGGCTCCGGCTACGATCCGGTCAACGGCTACGAGGTCCTGTCGGAGAGCTTCCAGCTGTTCCCGGTGAACGACGACGTGCCGGAGGACCCGACAGTCGCCAGCGTGCTCGAGCCCTACGCGCAGGGCCTCGACAACCTGGCCAACCTCGATCTCCTCATCGGCTACGCGCCCGACGGCTCGCGCCGCAGCTCGGCGACCGGCGGCGACTCGCCCCTGGGCAACCTGATCGCCACCGCGATGTGGCTGCGCCTCGGCATCCAGACCGACTTCTCGCTCACCAACACCACCGGCATCCGCGCCGATCTGGTGCCGGGCCCGGTCTCGGTCGAGCAGATGTACAACATCTTTCCCTTCGACAACTCCATCACCAAGATGCAGCTGTCCGGCGTCGAGGTGCAGCAGCTCTTCGACTTCGTCGCCCGCCGCTCCGCCGGCCGCGGGTGCGTCTCCCAGGTGCAGATCGCAGGTGCCCGCGTGGTGGTCGACTGCGCCGCCGAGCCCGAGTCGGTGGACGGGGCGCTCGTCTCTCCGGGGCTCGCCACGGGCATCTACATCGGCGCGACCAGCATCGAGTGCGGTCGCGACGAGGACTGCCCGGGCGAGGGCTTCGGCAGCTGCGACGTCGAGATCGGCCGCTGCTGGACCCCCATCGAGCCGTTCGGCTACTACGAGCTGGCGACCAGCAACTACCTCGCCGGGGGTGGCAGCGGCTTCCGCGTCCTGCAGCGCAACACGACGCAGAACGACACCAAGGTGCAGCAGCGCGACGCGCTGCTCGACTACATCAGCGCCGGCTCACCCTGCGGCTCGGCCAGCACCATCCCCGAGGGTGAGGTCAAGGCGCCGCTCCGCGGGTGCGGGCAGGACTCCGACTGCGGCTGCGAGGACAGCGGCGATCCCAGCCTGTGCGGCCTGGAGGACGGCTCGTACATCTGCGCCTGTCCCTCCTCGGTGACGGAGGACGGGCAGTGCACCTCCAACGGCGGCAGCTGTGGCGAGGGCGAGGGCAGCTGCGTGCTTGCCGCCTGCCGGCGCGACGTCGCCGCCTTCATCCGGCAGACGTGCGACGAGGCGCCCAACGACGACGTCGAGAGCAAGTGCGAGGACCTGATCCTCCCCTGCGCCGCGGGCGGTGAGCAGTGCAAGTTCCTCGCCTGCGTCGATCGTCGCCTCGGCAACTTCTCCGACGGTCGCTTGAGGATGGTGGGCCAGTGAATGATCGGAGCCTCCTCGGCCGGCTGCACCTCGGCGGTCTGCACCTCGGCGGTCTGCGCCTCGGCGGTCTGCGCCTCGACGGTCTGCGCCTCGGCGGTCTGCGCCTCGGCGGGATGGCGATGGCCGCCATCGCCGTCGGCGCCATCGCTCCGGCGTGCATCGTCGAGCCGGAGCTGACGCCGGGCGTGCAGTCATTCGAGGTGAAGGTCGTCGCCGTCGACGAGGCCTTCCCCCCGAAGCTGCCGCCGCCCGCCGCCGACGCGCCGCGCCCCGCCAACATCGGGGACAGCTCCGACTTCCTCGAGATCGCCGTGCAGGCGGTGGACGACGCCGGCAACGACATCGACTTCGACGGCGCGGTGCGCATCTCCGTCGAGCCCGGCGCCGTGGTGCAGGTGTACGACGCACAGGGGCAGCCGACCGCGCGCAACCTCGAGCTGAAGAGCGGCAAGGCGCGGGCGATCGTCGAGATCACCGCGATGTACGGCCCCACGCGCCTCATCGTCGAGGACCTGGGGTACCGGCCGGCCGAGGCGGGGGAGACGCCGGCGTGCGCCAACGGCGAGAACGACGATCCCGACGAGGACGTCTTCGTCGACTACCCGACCGACCCCGGCTGCGCCTTTGCCGACGACGACCAGGAGGAGCTAGGCACCTTCGCAGCCGGCACCTCGAAGCCGATCCAGTACGCGCTGCCCACGCTGCGGCAGGTCCAGGGCGGCGCCGCGGAGACGCCGTATGCCTTCGAGGGCATCGAGGTGAAGTCCGACGCGCCGCAGGTGCTGGTGGTGACCCGCATCGCCAAGGACGGGTTCTACGTCACCGACGTGGTCGACCAGGCCAACGGCTACAATCACCTGTTCGCGTTCTCCTTCTCCACGCCGCCCGGGCTGCGCGTCTGCGACCGCATCACCTACCTGGCGGGGACGATGGCGGAGTTCTTCGGCTTCACCGAGATGAACTTC
>JBKJLX010000148.1:0-4815 GCA_046596645.1 Polyangiaceae bacterium | reverse complement strand
CCCGAGGTACCCCCACTGCACGCGGGTCCCCACGTCAGGGCACACGCCGTTGTAGGTCTGACTGCCGGTGAGCGACCCGTAGGTGACCGGGCACGGCATGATGATCCTCATCTGCGGCGCCGCGCCGGCCTTGATCGCATCGCAGGCCGTGGGGCACAGGTTGGCCGTGATGTAGGTCCCGCTGGTGTCGATCCAGAAGTCGTTGCCGCCCATGCAGCCCTGCGCCTCCTGGACCTGGAACGCCGGGGTCCACGCCCCGCCGCCCGTGGCGCGGATCGACCCGTTGACCTGTCGGTTGGCGATGCTGGAGACGAGAAGGGTGGCGAACGGCACCGGGCTGCAGACGGCGCTGGCGCCGGCGCCGACGACCGGTACCGGCCTCGTCTCCTGCCGGACGGTGCACGCGCCGCAACCGACGCCGGTGCCGTAGAACGACCAGTTGTTGCCGCACATCCCGGCGCCCTCCGCCTTCGCGACCTGGCTCGGATTGCCGCCGGACGGGTTGATGATGAGCGCCTTGTTGCTCCCGGTCAGGCCAGTCAGGCAGGCGGCGGGCGCCAGCACGCATTGTCCTGGCGCAATCGCGCCGGGGATGCTGCAGAGGTGGCTGAAGCTCCTGGCCGCCGGCAGCGTGCAGGACGCGATGTCGCTCGTGATGATCCCGGAGGAAGCGGCCGGGTAGAAGCCCAGCACGACGGGCGAAGTCGAGGTCGTGTTGCCGCGGTTGCAGATGGGGATGCGCGTGCCGCAGGGGACGCCGACCGTGTAGTCGACGCCACCCACGTTCCGCGATGCACCTTCCGCGAACTGTACGCACGCGCCGCCCTGGCAGCGAGTGTCGGCCTGGCACTGGACGTCGCTGGAGCATGGAGACCGCAGCAGCGCATTGATCATCGCGCCACCGATGCCGCTGCCGACACCGACGAAATCCGAGAACGCGCCGCCGATGCTGGCGGGGGGCGGCAGGACGCTGCTCGTGGGCGCGACCGTCCCGGTGATGGGATCCGGGAACTGCTGGCAGTCGGGATCGCAGGGGCTGTTGCAGCTCGCGTTGTCGGTGAGGGCGCGGTTCACCGCGTCCTCCACCTGGTCGGGATCGAAGGGAACCTCACCGTTGTCGTCGGGGCCCTCGCGGCGAACGACGTCGGCCTCGGCGAGCAAGCTCGCGTAGTACGCCTCGCGGAGCCGCTGCACGCTCAGGGTGTCCTCGAGCTCCTCGCGCGACGCTGTCTCCGGCAGCCAGCCGGGCGCCATCCGCGAGCTGATCATGCCCTCGCAAGGGCCCCAGGTGCCGTCCTCGCGACATACCTGCTGCCCGACGATGCAGCTCAGCACCCCGTCTTGCACGCCGAGCGGAATGTGGCACTCCTCGACCGCGCCAGGCTCGTCGCACGCCTCCGGCGCGGCGCCGCCGCTGCCGCCGCTGCCACTCTCGCCGCCGGTGGGCCCGCTGGACGGTGCAGCGGATCCGGTGGGCGTGCCGCTCGTCTGGTCGACGCCGTCGGCATCGCACGCGGTGCTGAAGAGCGCGAGCGCGAGCGCGCCAACATGCAGCGCGTAGTGGAACGTGTTGCGCACCCGACTCGGCACCATGGAAGCTCCTTCACGCGGTCGTGAACGATCGTAGTCCCGAAGTGCCCGCGAGGCGCTGTCCCGGCGCAGGAACCTGGAGCCGCGCAGAGCGGCGCCGGATGTGGGACAGCGGTCGCTGGCTCGTCGCAGCCCGACCCAACCCGGTGTCACCAGGCATCTGCCGTGCCGACGCTTGGGTGGCCGCTTCTTCGAGCAAACGACCGGCCGCGAGCTCGGCCGCTCGGGAGCGGACCGGCTCGACGCGGAAATGTTTGCGGACCCCGAAAGACTTTTCCCCTCCCGAGGCACATTCGTTGCGTAGGTGAGTGAGGGCGCACAGCTTCGCTGCGACTACCTCCCGAACCGGGCCCAGTGCTCCGGCAGGGCGCGGCCCAGCAGCTTCTCGGCGGCCGCGCGGTTTGGTGATCGCGTCGCCTCGCGGAAGAAGCGTAGCCGCAGCCCGGTGGGTGGTCCGGCCGGCAGCCGAAGCAGGGCTGCTCCACGCCGAAGGTCAGCGGGTCGAGGGCCACGCGCTCGGTCATCCCGGCGGCGCTTCGCACGGCAGCACGGCGAAGGCGACGGCCCCGCCCGTGGCCTCTCGGGGTGCACGGGCGCGGAGCCCCCGTGTGGAGACTCCCCGATCGAGGGTCCTTGGACTAGGCTCGCCCGCCTCATGCCGCGCAGCGCCCACGCCCTCCTCGCCATCCCCCTCGTGCTCGGCACGCTGTGGGCGATCTACCAGCCGTCGATCGGGCAGGACGTGCTCTGGGTCACCGCGCCCGCGGCCGTCCTCCTGGCGTGGATCGTGACGTCGACCGACGATCGCAAGCTCGCGGAGGAGATGGAGGCCTGGCGCAAGCGCTCCGGCAAGCGCAAGGCGCGCGTCGTCTTCGAGGGGTACCGGACGCCCGCCGTGGTGCGCACGCCGGACCGTCGTGATCTCGCGCGCAAGCAGCTCGGTCCCGAGCCCGACGGCGGCAAGGCGAAGAAGGTCGTCTCCCCCCCGTGGGAGCTGTCGTCGATGGTCGAGGCCGCGGGCGGTGGGCGCCAGGTCGGCGTCTACCAGCTCCTCCCCAAGCTCGCCTACGTGATCGCCGTCGAGGCCGACGCGATGTCGAGCAGCGACTTCATCGCGGTCGTGGCCAGGCTCGAGGCCAAGCGCTCCGAAATCACGGTGCGCCCGCGCGTCGCCGACGATCGACCGACCGCGCGCACCGTCCAGCTGAAGGACCTGCGCTTCAACGCCGCCTTCATCACCGAGGCGGCCGATGGGCGCTCCGCGAAGGAGCTCCTCTCCGAGGGCGTGCGCGAGGTGCTGCTCGAGCACAAGGCAGGCTGGCTCTTCGTGCGTGGGGACTCGATGGCCCTGGTGCGCTACGGCCACGTCGACGCGGCGAAGGTCCACGCGCTGGTGGACGCGGCGGATGCGATCTTCGCCGAGATCGGGGCCGAGGGCGGACCGTCGCTCCTCGGCGAGGAGGAGGAAGCGCCGCCGTCGCTCGCCTCGAAGTCGAAGAAGCCGGCGGTCGCGCGGGCGTGACCCGGCCTGCCGTCCCCTCCCTGGTCGGCGTCATCCATCTGCCGCCGCTCCCGGGAAGTCCCGGCTGGCGCGGCGATCTCGCCGCCGTCGCCGAGGCCAGCGCCGCCGACGCGCGGGCCCTCGCCGCCGCCGGCTTCGACGCGATCGTGGTGGAGAATTTCGGCGACGCGCCCTTCGAGCCCGGCATCGTCCCCGCCGTCACCGTCGCTGCCATGACCCGCTGCGCGCTGGCGGTGCGCGAGGCCGCGCCCGCGCTGGGCCTGGGCATCAACGTCCTGCGCAACGACGCGCTGGCCGCGCTCTCCATCGCCGTCGCGGTGGGGGCCTCCTTCATCCGCGTCAACGTGCACATCGGGGCGCGCGTCACCGATCAGGGGCTGATCGAGGGGCGCGCGCACGAGACGCTGCGCGTGCGCCGCGCCCTCGGCGCCGATCACGTGCTGCTCCTCTGCGACGTCGACGTGAAGCACTCGGCGCCGCTCGGGCCGCGCCCCATCGACGAGGAGGCGCACGATCTCGTGGAGCGCGCCTTCGCCGACGCGGTGCTGGTGACCGGCAGCGGGACGGGACGAGGCGCCGCGCGTCAGGATCTGGAGCGCGTCGTCACCGCGGTCCGCGCCCCGGTGCTGGTCGCGAGCGGCGTCACCGAGGCGACCCTCGCCGACCTCGATCGCGCGCACGGCGTGATCGTCGGCTCCTCCCTCCGGGAGGGCGGCGTCGCGGGAGGCCCGATCGATCCCGCGCGCGCCGACGCGTTCGCGCGCGCCTTCCGCGCGCGTCGTGTCGTCTCCACTGAGCGCTGACCTGGCGCTGCAGGGCCAGCTGGCGTCAGGCTCTCACACGAAGGCGTCAGCCAGGGCGGGCCCGGAGCGCGTCGCGCAGCGCGACGACCGCCTTGCTCTGTGGCTCGATGGAGAGGAACGAGCAGAGCCACGCGACGTCGAGCGATGGCAGGACCTCGCTCTTCGAGGTCTCGACCCAGTCACCCGACGTGAGGACGAAGAGGACGAGAGCGCCGTCGCTCTTCAGGGTCCACAGCTCGCGTACCCCGAGTCGGCGGTAGATCTCCCGCTTGGGAAGGCCGGTCGCCCGCGACCACTCCACCTCGATCGCCAGGTCCGGCACGTCCGCCTCGGTCGAGGGCCCGAGCAGGTAACACTCGTCCGGCTCGGCGCCGGCCTCGCGAAGCTCCTTCTTCAGGGTCCACGAGCCGAACCCGTTGAGATCGATCCCGACCTCCATCGACCAGACCTCGAGGAGCCGTGCGAGCGTCTTCTTGCGAGACTCGTGAATCTTGGCCGGGCTCATGATCTCGATCTCTCCGTCGAGGTAGTACATGCGCACGCCTGCGCGATCTCCTCGCAGCGCCAGGAACGCCTCGAAGTCCTGCCACGACATGCCGCGCAGCACGACGCGCTGGTCCTCCTCGAGGTCCGAGGTGTGCGCTAGGGCCTGCATCACGGTGATTCTAGTCTACGGCGGGGAGGCCCTGCACTCCGGTGTCAGGTCGACCCCCGCGAAGAACGCGTCGGCGACCGCCTTCCACGCGCGTGCGTTCTCCTCCGCCGCGCACTTGAACGGCGCCGGCGGAGGCGCCTTCTCCACGATCGCGCGGTGCTCCTGGAACCACCGGGTCGCCACCTCCGCCGCGTACTCGTGGACGGCGTCGCCGTTGTCGGGCTGGAACGAGTAGTAGGTCCCGC
>JBKJLX010000138.1:0-8125 GCA_046596645.1 Polyangiaceae bacterium | reverse complement strand
ATCGTCAGGTGCGGCAGCGGGGGCCAATTCGGCCATGCGGCGAGCGGAATTCGAGACTGGCTGCTTTGGGGGGTGCGCCTCCCGGAAGGAAACGATCGTGCCGATCAAGACTCTTCGCTTCATGTCCGTCGCTGGCCTGGCGGCGGCGACGTTCGCTGCCGTCACGCTGGTCGCCCCCGCGGCGAGCGCTCAGGACGAGGAGGGTCGCCGCGGAGGCGACGAGGGCGAGGATGGAGCGCGCTTCCGCGGCGGCATCCGCGCCCAGGGCGGCGTCTTCATCTTCCCGGACGCGGGGGAAGCGCTCCCCGCCGTCGGCGTCGAGGGTCACGTCGGCGCGCAGATCAACGACCTCATCGGCGTCTACTGGGCGCCCAGCCTCGACATCATCTTCGGCTCGGTCGGCGGCTTTGGCCTGAGCTCGGCGATCCTGGTCGACTTCACCCTCGACGACGAGATCCAGCTCGGCGTCGGCCCCGACACCGCCGTGCTCGTCGCCTTCAGCTCCACCACCGCCGGCGCGGCGGCGCTCTACGGCGGCCGCCTCCACTTCGCGTACTACCCGCTGATCGGAGAAGGCGAGGATCCGGTGCGCCGCAAGGGTCTCGCGCTCGGCGCGGACGTGCGCCTCCTCACCGGCAGCGCCGCCTTCGTCAGCTCCAGCTCGGTCTCGGCGTCGACGAACACCTTCGTCATCGCCCCGCAGGTGTTCGTCGGCTACGAGGCGTTCTAGCGCCTCGCGGAGCTCGGGCCGCGGGGTCCGTGCGCCCTGCGCACACGGGCGACGAGCGCGCAGAGCGCCGGCATGTCGACGTCGCGCTCGGCGGCCAGGGCGAGGATGTGGTCGCCCATCGCGACGTGCTGATCGCGGAGCTTGGGCCCGAAGTGCTGGTCGAGAAAGTGGATCGGCTCGGGCGCTAGCAGCCGCGCCGCCGCCACCCCGGCCCGCAGCGTGAGCGGGCCGAGGAGCCGACCGGGGAGCGACGCCCAGGGGGCCGCCTTCCCCAGGCGCGACGCCAGCGGGCCGCACTCGCGCAGGGCCTCCACCACCAGCTCGAGCAGCGCGCGGTCGGCGACCATCCCGGCGACCCCGTCACCCACCGCCACCGCGGCGATGAGGGGAAAGAACGCGGTGGTGGTCGCGGCGTCCACCGCCTCCACGTCGGGCTCCAGCCGCGCGGGGAGACCAGCCGCCTCGAGAGCATCGACGAGCTGCTCGCGGCGCGCGACGTCGGCGGAGGCGAACGGGTCGGCGTCGATCGCGTCGACGCTCCCCCAGCGCGCCGTCCCGTCGTCGATCATCGTCGGGGCGAACGGCGGCACCCAGTGGCGGACGACGCCTCGCGCGTCGACGTAGCCGCTGACGCCGGGCATCGCCGAGACCACGGCGTGGCCGACCAGCCGCTCCAGGATGGCGTGCTGGGCCGCGAACACCGGCGACAGGGTCAGCACCAGGGTGTGATCGGGCGCGGCCAGGGATCGCCGCAGGTCCTCGTCCGGCGCGGCGATGGTGTCGAAGCGCAGGGTGACGATGGCCACGTCGGCGTCTCCCGGGATGGCGGACACCCGCCGCGGCGCTCGATCCTCCAGCACGGCGCCGAGCGGCGTCGCCACCTCGACGCGGATGGGATCGCGCTCGGCGAGGCGGATGGGGCGCACCACCCAGGTCACGTCGTGGGCCGCGCCGAGGCGCACGCCGTAGATCCGACCGAGCGCGCCTGCGCCCACCATCGCGATCCGCATCAGCGCCGCGCGCGGGAGTCGAGCACGATGGTGACCGGCCCGTCGTTGTCGACGAGCACGCGCATCGCGGCGCCGAACTCGCCGCAGGCGACCGGAAGCGCCGCGGCGAGGCGCGTGCGCATCGCGTCCAGCATCGCCCGCGCCGGTTCGGGGTCCATGGCCTCGCCGAAGCCGGGGCGGTTGCCGCGGGAGACGTCGCCCAACAGCGTGAACTGCGACACCAGGAGCACGGCGCCGCCCGCCTCGCCCACGCTGCGGCTCATCTTCCCAGCGTCGTCGTCGAAGACGCGCAAATTCGCGATCTTGCCGGCAACCCAGGCGAGGTCGTCCTCCACGTCGCCGCGCTGGGCGCCCACGAAGGCGCACAGACCGCGCTCGATCGCGCCCACCACCCGACCTTCGACCTCCACCCGCGCGGCGCGGACGCGCTGCACGACCGCGCGCATCTACCGGTCCCCGAGCGCCTTGCCGAGCTTGGCGACGGTCGCGAAGTACTCGCTGCGCGACATCGGCTGGTTGAGGACGTGGAACTCCTTGCCCACCAGGCCCACGCAGCCGAAGCAGTAGGTGCAGCCGCTGCAGTCGACGCACTGCACCAGGTACGACGACTGGGAGCAGCGCTCGCAGCGCTCGCAGTGGTTGCAGGCGAGCAGGTCGCGGCTGGCGCGGCAGTGGGTCGACGAGGAGCAACGGTCGCAGTCGACGCAGTAGTGGCAGCGGAAGAGGCGCTTGCCGTTGCGGCAGAACGTGCACTCCCTGCAGCCCTCGCAGGAGGTGCACTCCACACAGCCCACGTTCTCCTGGCCCCGCTGGTGGGCCTCGACCAGGCGACGCAGCTCGGCGTCGAACTCGGCTCGGTTCATCGACCTGTCACCCCGTCGCCCGGTCCAGCGCTCCCGCCGTCACGGGCAGCGGACGGCGTTCAGGTCGTCGATGTACCAGCCCTGCTCGAAGGTCTGGGAGTCGCTCCCGGTGTCGTAGCCGAAGACGATGGTGCCGATCGTCCCCGGCGCGCCGGTGTCGATGCTGATGTCGTCGAAGTCGTTGGCCGCGCGCGGGCCGAGCTCGACGGAGCAGAACGGCTGCTCGTCCCCGATGCCGCTCGCGCAGTCGACCAGCACGACGCGATCGCCATCCTCGGTCAGCACGGTGATGGTCTTGTTGTCGGCGCCCTCGAGGCCGCCCTCGTCGACGTGCCATGACCGGAAGGTGAGGACGCCGGGGATGGCGGTCGGGATGGTGGTCGCGGTCGAGGTCTCCTCGCCGCCGATGCCGCCGTCGGTGCCGAGCAGCGGCGAGGCGAAGGGGACGGCAGGGTGCGTCGCCGAAGCCGGCGCCGTGGTGCGGACCTGCCAGCCCCCTTCCAGCATCCACGAGGCGGTGGGGAGGAGGCCGTCGAAGGTCTGCAGCGGGGCCTCGCAGGCGAGGCAAGCGCCGTCGCCGCAGGCCTGGCAGTCGCCGCCGCCGCAGTCGACGCAGGCGGTGCCGTCGACCCGGTGCTGCGGATCGCAGAGGCCGAACGCGTCGCAGCGGTCGGCGCCGTCACAGGCGGTGGCGATCGCGGTGCCGCAGGCGTCACCCTGGCTGCCCGCGCGGGGCGTGAAGGAGCACGAGCCCTCGTCGCAGACCGCCTCGGAGCAGGCGCCGGAGAGGTAGGCACAGTCGGCGTCCTCCTGGCAGCCGCAGCGGCCCGCCGCCGACAGCGCGTCGATGAACCAGCCGCGCTCGCGCCCACCGGCGGCGTCGAGGGAGGCGTAGCGGAGCTCGACGCGTGCAGAGGTGCCGACCAGGGCCCCGGGGACGGGGATCGAGATCTCGTCCCAGTTGTCGGCGGCGCGCTGGGCAGCGAGGCCGCCCCCCGGCGGCAGGAGGCAGAACGGCTGGTCCGACTGGATCCCCGCGTCGCAGTCGACGAGGATCGTCTCCACACCCTCCGAGTCGCGAAGGACGATGGCCTTGTTGTCGCGACCGTTGACGGCGCCGCCCTCGTCCTCGTGCCAGGAGCGGAACGTCAGCACGGCGGGGAGGACGGTGAGCGGCGAGGTGGCGGCAGAGCTCTCGATCGAGCCGCCCACGCCCGGGTCGGCGCCGCCCGGATACGGATGGGAGCGGTTGCCGTCGGTGCCGAGCACGCGCTTGCCGATCGGGACCTCGGTCGGCGACTGGCGATCGCGCGGGAAGCGCGTGTAGAGGCCCCAGCCGCCCGTCAGCTCCCAGCCCGGCAGCTGGTCGTCGGCGAAGAAGTTGATGGGCGCCACCGTGTCGCAGCTGGCGCAGGCCCCGCCCTGGCAGACGCAGGTCTCCGGAGCTCCCACGCAGCTGGCGCAGGTCGCGCCCTCGAGGTCGGCGACGAAGCACTCGCCCGCCTCGTCGCAGGTGCCGGCGGCCTGGCAGGTGCCCGCGAGCGGCCCGCAGGCGCTTCCCACGTCGCCGTTGGTGAGGACGCAGCGCCCGTCCTCGCAGGCGGCGGTCTGGCACTCCGTCGGCTCACAATCGGCCGGCTCTTCGCAGAGCGCGGGGCTGCCGCCCTCGCCCCCCTGCCCGCCTGCGGAGCCGCCTCCGGACTGGGTGGTGCTGGTGGTCGCGGCGCCGCCATCGGAGGCGCTGCTGGCGCTGGAGGACGCGACGTCGGCACCGCCGGCGCTGTTCGTCGACCCTTGCGAGGCCGTCGTATCGTCGCCGCCGGCGCCGCCCGGGTTCACGTCGTCCGGCGCGTTGATGATGGAGCACGCCGAGACCAGCGTCACCCCGCCCAGGATCAGCGTCGACGCCGAGGGGAATCGAGAGGGAGCCATTCGCGTCGCAGACTACATCAACGCGACAGGTCGAGTAGGATGTGGGCCTTCCATGGCCAAGCGGCAGGCGACCTCCCGGGCGAGCAGAGACGAGCCCACCACCTCGCACCGCCCCTTCGCGAAGCTCGCCAAGGCCGCGCGCCGCGCCCCTGCCGCCATGCAGGCCTCGGGGTCGGTCCGCAGGGCGACCGGCGAGCTGGCCCCCGCGCTGGTCCCCGCGCTGGCCCCCGCGCTGGCCCCCGCGCTGGCCAGCACGGAGGAGGACGACGAGCGCCGCCGCTTCGCCCAGCTGATGCGTGGGGTCAGGCCCCTGGCGGGCGCCCGCGCGCGGCGATCGCCGACCGGGGAGGTCGACGCGCTGCCCGGCGCACCCCTCGGAGATGAGGGACGCGAGGGCGGCGACGACGCCCGCGACGCACCGGGTGACCGCGGCGCCCGCGACCGGCTGGAGGCGCTGGTCGCCGAGGGCATCCGCTTCGAGGTCATCGACGACGGCGAGACGCTGGAGGGTCGTCGGCTCGACGTCGATCCGCGGGAGATCCGCAAGCTTCGCCAGCTCCGCTACGCGATCGACGGCACGCTCGATCTGCACGGCCTCGGCACGGTGGAGGCGCGCCAGAAGCTGGAAGCTTTCCTGCGGCGCCGCCGCCTTCAGGGCGATCGGGCGGTGGTGGTGGTGCACGGCAAGGGCCTGCACTCGCCGCGGGGCATCGCCGTCCTGCGCGGGGAGATCGCGGCGTGGCTCAGCCAGGGCAAGGCCCAGCGCGACGTCGCCGCCTTTGCCTCGGTGACCGACCGGCTCGGCAGCGCCGGCTCGGTGTGCGTCCTCCTCGCGCGATGAGCCGCGCCCTTCGCGCTCTCCTGCTCGCGGCGGCGCTCGTGGGGTGCGGCTCGTCGCCGACCCCCACGGCCCCCCGGCCCGTGGCCCCGACACCGGCGCCCACCTGGCGCGACCCGCTGGCCAGCGAGCCCATCGGCATCTTCCACAGCAAGCGCTTCGATCTGTCGCTGCCTCTGCCCGACGGGCGGGGCTTCGCCATCGACGACACCCGAGGACCGTGGCTGGTGGCGAAGCACGCGGGCTCCCGCTCGACGCTGCTGGTGCGCCGCTGGCGGGAGCTCTCGGCGATCGACCGCGACGGCTGCGAGGCGGTGGCGCGGCGGGGCCGGTCGCTCCCCTCCCTCGACGCGGCCGATGTGGTCGACGTGCGGAACCTCCCGGTGCCCCCCGACCACGACACCGTCGCGACGGCGGCCCTGTTCCGGCCCGCCCCCCGGCCCCCGGCGACGACGGCCCCGCTCTACGGCCTCGTCCTCGCGTTCGGCGCCTGGTCGCGCCAGTGCTTCGCCTATGCCTTCGTCACCGAGCTCGACGGCCCGGGCGCCGAGCCGATCGTGGCCGAGCGCCTGGTGCGGATGATGGACCAGTCGCTGGCGGCGCTCCGCGCGCGGAGCGACCTCGACCCGTCGCTCGAGCGCGACGCCACGGCGCCCGAGCGCTAGCGGGCGCTGGCGGCAGGGTTGGCTCCGGCGCGTCGGGCTTCCGCGCCGGTTCCACCCACGCTAGGACGCGCCCCCGCATGCAGAAGCTCTCGAGACGCGCCTCGCGCCGCACCCGCACGCCCCTCCTCCCCGGGCTGCTGGGCCTCCCCGGGCTGCTGGGCCTCGCGCTGGCCGTCACGGGCTGCGGCTACACCGAGCAGCAGTGGCAGGTGCAGGTCGACAAGCTGGAGCGGGAGCGCTCGAAGCGCGACGCCGCCGAGGACCGGATGGCCAAGGCCGACGCTTCCCTGGCGGAGCAGCAGAGCCGGGTGGCGGGGCTGGAGCAGCGCCTCGCCGCGGCCGGCATCGACGTGGAGACACTCTCCACCGACCTCGCCGGGGCCACGGCGACCATCGAGGAGCGCGAGCGCGCGATCGTCGAGTACCGGGCGCGCGCGCAGAAGCTCGAGGCGATCCGCGCGCGCTTCGAGACGCTGCGCCAGAAGCTGTCGGCGATGACCGACGTCGGCCTCACGGTGATGGTGCGCAAGAACCGGATGGTGGTCGCCCTCCCGGGAGACGTCCTCTTCGACTCGGGCAAGGACAAGATCAAGAAGGCCGGCCGCGACGCCCTGAAGAAGGTCGCCGAGGTCATCAAGGCCGACGCGTCACTGTCCGCGCGCGAGTACCAGGTGGCCGGTCACACCGACGCCAAGAAGCTCGCCGGCGGCGTCTTCGGGGACAACCTCGGCCTCTCCGCCATGCGCGCGCGGCAGGTCGTTCTTTACCTGACCGACCCCGCCGAGGGCGGCCTCCCCCGCGAGAAGTGGAGCGCGGCTGGCTACGCCGACACCGATCCGGTCGCCGCCAACGACGCCGACGAGGGCCGCCAGGCCAACCGCCGCTGCGAGATCGTCGTCGTGCCGAACGCGGACGAGCTCCTCGATCTGCGCGCGCTGGCCGGGGCGACGCCCTCCGCCAAGGTGGCAGCGCCCCCGGCCCCTTCCCCGGCCCCCGCCGCTTCCCCCGCCAAGGCGCCCGCCGCCGCTCCCGCGGGCCCGGCCAAGGCTCCGGCACCCGCTCCCGCGGGCCCGGCCAAGGCTCCGGCACCCGCTCCGGTGCCGGCGCCGTCCGCCGCCCCGCCGATGATGGGTCCTGCGCCGAAGAAGGCCGATCCCACCGGGCCCTGAGCGCCGAGGCGCACATTTCCGCAGTCCGGCGCCTTCGCGCGACAAATTTGGCCCGAACCTCCGGGCTGTGGCGAGGAGTCGGGCATGGCCCGGCGTCCCTCCCTCCGTCCCTCGCTCTCCCGCGAGTCGGCCTCGTGGCCGCTGGGCGCGGGGAGCCAGGCCTTGCCCCGCAACGAGCGGCGGTCCGGATCGCGCCCGCGCCTCGTGGTGTCCTCGTCCGACGGTCCGTCGATGCTCCTCGTGGGGCCGACGCCGACGCCGCCCCCGGTCGAGGTCGCGGAGGCGCGCGACGCAGTGCCCCCCTCTTCGCCCCCCTCTTCGCGACGACGTCGCGCCCCCCGCAGGCTGGGGCGGGCGCTGGCGGCGATCACGCTGCTCGCGCTCGCGGTGGTGGTGGTGGCGAACCGAACCCTGGAAGGGACGCCGCTGCGCGCCTTCACCACCTGGTCGTCGGTGATGCGCCTCCCCGACGCCATCGCCCGGCGCGTGGCCGCGGGTCACGTCGACGCAGCGAGCGCCATCGCCCTGGCGAGTGACGCCTTCGATCCGGCCAGCACGGAGGTGCCGGGCAAGGACGCGCTGAAGCGCGACGGCCACGCCAGCATCCCCGGCGGGATCCTCTTCGCGCCGCGGTCGTTCTCCAGCACCGATGGCAGCTACGACCTTCTCGTCCACTTCCACGGCAACACCGCCGTGGTCCGCGAGAGCGCGGAACGGGCGGGCCTCGACGCCATGGTCGCCGTCATCAACCTCGGCATCGGCTCGGCGCCCTACGAGGAGGCGTACGCGATCCCCGGCACGTGGGAGCAGCTCCTGGAGTCGGTCCAGCGCGGCGCCCACGAGCGCGGCATCGTCCGCCCCAGGCTGCGGCGGGTCGCGCTCTCCGGCTGGGGCGCGGGCTACGGGGCCATCTCCACC
>JBKJLX010000807.1:0-8919 GCA_046596645.1 Polyangiaceae bacterium | reverse complement strand
CCCGGACGACTACGGCGCGGGCGCGTCGCTCGGCGGCTCGCTCTCCAACACCGACACGCTGGTGGTCATCCCCAACGGGTCGACCGGCTACCTGCGCGACGTCGGCTTCGGCGGCCGCCCGCTGAACAACGCCTACGCGACGGACGAGGGTGACTTCAACACCGAGTACACGATCTCGGCGGGCAGCTACTACGACAAGATCCACACCGCGATCCTCCTCTCCGAGTCGGAGGACCGCTTCGTCAGCTCGTCGCGCCGTGACTTCTACGACGCGCGGTTCCGTGCGGTCGGCATGGCGGACGTCATGCCCGAGGGCTTCCGCCGCATCGTCGGCAACGCGCTGGTCAACGACCGATCGATCCTCGCTCCGCAGATCGCCGCGGCCAACGAGCGTCCGATGGTCGATGGCGACGCCTCGACGGCGCTCGACCAGGACGCGGACATGTACCCGGACCGCCCGCTCGGCTGGAAGAGCTGGTGGCCGAAGGCGGGCCCCGAGGTCTGCTTCCCCAGCGAGGGGCGGCTCGCCTGCAGCGACTACATCGGCGGCGACTTCGCGCCCGCCTCTGTCGAGGAGACGATGGACGTGGATCCCCAGGTCGGCTGGGAGGTGCAGAAGTTCATCATCGCGTGGACGCTCGCGTATCTCCCCTCCAACGAGAAGAGCGCGTGGCTCGACATGATGCGGGTCTACCGGCTCGGCACCGACGCCGACCCCGCGTTCGAGGAGCGCATCGAGTGGCAGCACCCGACCTCGGGCCAGGTCTACTACGCCAAGACCTGCGGCATGGAGTGCCTCTTCGCCGACGGTGACGCCCCCGCGTCGTGCCGCGCGCGCGGCGGCAAGTGGGTGCAGAAGGGCATCGCGGCCCGGGTGCTCGAGTACGCGAACTTCCTCACCTCGCGCGGCTACCAGCTCGACGAGGAGGTCGAGTCGGAGACCTACGGCCCCGGCTTCGATGAGCACGGGCGCGCGGTGGTCGTCTACCACCTCGACGGGACGCCGATCATCGTGCCCGACCCGGCCATCCTCGACGTCAGCGAGGACGGCACGCAGCTGGTCGAGGTCCAGCCCTGCGACACCAACGAGGACGAGGACTGCACCCCGCTCACCATCTACAAGAACCACCACGCCTACGAGCTGGTCGGCTACAAATCCGTGCCCGACTACCTGCAGGAGACGCTGCTCGAGTACGGCCTCAACCAGCCCCACGAGCTGGGCATCTATCCGTGAGTCGCGGGGGTTGCGGAGCGTCGGTCGCAGGCCCGGCCGACGCTGCGAGCCGCCGTCGCGCGGGAGAGCGTGCGCTCACGCGGTTCCGCTGGGAGATGGAGGAGGGTGGGCCGAGGTACGGCGACCGATGGGACCACTCCTCATGCGTCGTTTTTCTCAGAAGGTGAGCTCGCTCGTCGCGCCCGCCTCGCGCGGGGTGGCGCCCGCGCGAAGGCGCCAGCTCGCGCCCGGGGCGGGCTGATCCTCCACCGACGCGAAGGCCACGACCGCGACGGTGATCGCCGCGGCGCCGAGCACGCCGAGCGGGATGGCGAGCGCGAGATCGCGGGTGGCCCGCGCGTCGTCTCCGTCCGCGCCGGCGGCGTCGATCGCGAAGCCTACCGCGAACCCCGTGAAGAGGATGCCGCCGGCGCCGACGCCGACGGCCCACAGCGGCGCGCCGGCGACCTTCCACTGGCTGGGATCGCTGGGGTCGCCGCGGCGCCCCGGGTCCCTACGTCGGCGGTGGGGCCCATCGCCGGCGTCCCCTCGCTGGAGCACGCTCATGCGCAGCACGATGCGCTCGGTCGACGAGCCCCCCTCGACCAGAGTGACCGTGCGCTGCTCGGTCTCGAAGTCTGGCGCGGTCGCGAGGATCTGGTGCGGTCCGGGGTCGAGGAGCATCGGTGCACCGAGGGGCGCCGCCTTGCCGTCGAGGGTGACGGCGAGACCCGGGGCGGTGAAGCCGACCACGACGGTCAGTCGCGGAACGCGCGGCTCGATGCGCGCGATCGCCGCCACGATCTCCTCCTCGATTCGCGGCTCGGGCGCGGCACCCGTACCCGCGTCGTTGAGGCGCCGCGTCTGGTGCAGGACGGCCAGGGAGCTGGCGACCTTTCCCTCTTGCTCCAGGCACTGCGCCACCCCGAGCGAGACCTTCGCCGACGGGACGCGCCCCATCAGATCCCGGAAGCGAGCGCAGGCCGCGCTCCAGTGGCCGGCCTTCAGCTCGTCGCGCGCAGCGCGGTAGAGCGCGCGGTCCGACTCGCTCGGCTCCTGCGCGGAGGAGGGCGAGCCCGCCAGCGACACCACGACGGCCATCGCCGACGCGAGCCCCGCACGGACGGTCTGCCGGGCGCGCTCAGAGGTCATCGAGGGGGTCCCGGCGCGCCGTCGGCGTCGTGGGTGGGGGCTGGGCCGGCGCTGGAGGCGCCGCCGCCGCCGGAGTCGCCGCGGGTGGCGGTGCCGGTGCGGGGGCGCCGGCAGCCGTCACCGGGAGCGCCCTCGGGCCGGGCCGTGCGGCGGGGGCGGCGGTCGGCAGCGTCGGCGCGCTGGCCGCCGCCGGGGAGGTGCTCGCGCTCGCGGGCGGTGGCGGTGCGGCCGACTCGACCGTGCTCGCCGGCGGCTTCGGCGAGACCGTCGGGGCCCTCTCGTCGCCGCCGCTGCCGGCCGCGCCGGGCTGCGCCGCATCCGACGGCCGTATCGACGGCCTCTCCGCGGCGGTGGAGCCCTGCTCGGCGGCAGAGCGACCGTCCCAGACCGTGGTGGCCCACGCCGTCACGCCGACCACGGCGGCGAGCGCGACGGCGGCCCCGAGCGCGATGGCGACGGCGCCGCCGCGCGCGGTGGCTGCCTGGGGCTGGCTCACCACCGCGCCCGTCGTGCGACCCGCGGGCTCGACCGGCGTGGGCAGCGACCCCTCCTCTTCGGACGACTTCGCGCTCACCGCGTGCGCCGGGGCCGACACCGTGACGTCGTCGAGATGGCCACCTGCGCTCTCGATCGCGATCGGGATCCGGGGCACGCCGAGGGCATCGGCCATCGCGCCGATCAGCGTGGTGGCATGCGAGTAGCGGGTGTCGACGACGAGGGCCGTCGCCTTGCGGAACCAGGCGTCGAAGGCGAACGGCAGCTCCACCCCGTGCGGCGCCGCGCGCGCGCTGGGCGCCTCCGGCGTGCCCTGCAGCACCTTCATCATGAACGGGTAGACCGACTCGGCGCGCGTCATCTCCGGCTCCCAGTACGGGCGACCGACGAGCAGCGTGTAGGCGATCTGGGCGAGCGAATAGAGGTCCGCGCGGCCGTCGATCCTGGCCTCCCCGCGGATCTGCTCCGGCGCCATGTACATCGGCGACCCGATGCTGCGCGTCTGCGCGGCGCCGGTGCTCTGCGCGATGACCTTGGCGATGCCGAAGTCGAGGATCTTGACGCGCTCGGTGCCGTCGTCGCGCCGGGTGACGAAGAGGTTCTCCGGCTTCAGATCGCGGTGGACGATGTTCGCCGCGTGCGTCTTGTCGAGGGCCAGCGCCACCTGGTGGAGCAGGCGAACCACGTGCGGCGGTCGGAGCCTGCCGGCGCGGCGCACCGTGGCCCCCAGGTCGTCGCCGCGGAGCAGCTCCATCACGAGGAAGGGCATGCCGGTGGGCTCGTCGACGCCGGCGTCGAACGTCTCGACGATGTGCTCGCTCTCGATGCCGGCCGCGATCGTCGCCTCGAGGCGGAAGCGGGCGCGAAGGTCGGGATCGCTGACGATGTTCGGCAGCATCACCTTGAGCGCGCGGCGTCGCTCGGTGCGCTCGTCGACGACGGCGTAGACGGCGCCCATGCCGCCCTGCTGGAGGCAGGTCTCGACCCGGTAGCGCTCCGCGAAGAGCGACCTGGGCTCGAGCACGGCATGGGCCCGCTTCAAGTCAGGGACCTCTCCCGCCCCGCCCCGTGGCGGTCAGAAACAATGGGACTTCGGCGCGCAGAACCGTCCGCCTGCGGCGGCGTTGTTCAAGCAGCATGAGGAATCACCGCAATCGGAGCCGTCCTGGCATGGGGGCGAGCACACAGGCGTTGAGCCGTCCGTGTCGTCCCACCTCGCGCACTCGTCGACCGCCATGCAGCACAATGTGGGGTCGCACGCGGCGTGCGAGCCGGCGCACGACCCGCCGCTGCCCACCCCGGTGGACCCCGAGCCCGGGCCAGCGACCGCGGAGGACGACGCCGACGAAGTCTGGGTTCCCCCACCCCGGTAACAGTCGTTGATTCGCGCTGTTTCGTCCGCGGTCGGACTGCAGACGTTGACCGCATTGTCGAGGTAGCAGCGAACGGCCCGCGCGGTCTCCGCGGGACAGGTGTCGTACTCGCCGGAGGGGCCGCAGCCACGGGCGCGCGTCTCGCGGGCGTACTCCTCGCAGTCGGCCTCGTACGGGTCCTCCGTCTCGAACCCGGCGAGGTCGGCGTTGCACGCGGCGATGGCGGCGATGGCGCTGACGCCGAGAAGCCCGATGATGCGGTTGTTCTGCATCGTTGTCGTCCGTTCCTAGAAGATCACGCCGGCGTCGAGAGAGAAGCCCCACGAGACCGCGGCGCTCACCGTGCTGTCGAACCCACCGATCCAGATCTGCGGGATGCCGACCCTCGCATCGACCTTGACCAGGTCGCAGCACGCCAGGCGGAGCCCGGGTGAGGCGGTGGTGATCTGCACGGTGTGGACGTCGTCGGTGTTGCCGACGTAGCGGGCGCCCGGGTTGATGAACACCATGCCGAGCTGGACGTCCGGCAGGCCGAAGTCGACCAGCGGCAGTGCCAGCTCCCGCGCGAACTCCATGCCGGCGACCAGGTTGCCGCCCGGCAGGTAGGTGCCGATGACGACGCCCGCGTAGGGCGCCCCGATGCGGAGCAGCATCGTGCTGCCCACCGTCCCGGCGATGGCGTCCGGCCCGGCGAGGAAGTGGACCATCTCGGTCCCGAGGCTCGCGTCGAAGCGAACCATGCGCCAGGCGTCGCGTCGGTTCCACTCGAGCTTCGCGTCGTTCTCCGTCGCCGGGTACCAGACGAAGACGTCCTTCTTCTCCATGACGACGTCGGAAGACTGCAAGCCAAGCGCGCTGTCCGGCGTGAGCGTCGCGGCAGGGGCCTGAGGCAGCGCTACCGGCGGCGGTGGGGCCATGGGCGGCGGCGCAGCCAGGGTGGGCGCGGCAGGCGGCGGTGTCCCCGGCGCTGGCGCAGCAGGCTGACCCGGGCTTCCGGCCGGGAGGGGCGCCGCGGGGGGTGGCGCGGCCGCGGGAGGCGGGACCTGCGCAGCGGCGTCGAACGCCACCGTGAGCGCAGCCACGGACACCAGGACGGCGGAGATTTGCGAAAGCGGTCGCATCGTCGTCAAGCCCCACCGCTCCGGAAACGCAGGATGAAGTCCTCGGTCACCTTCCGGAAGAGCAGCAGCCGCTCCTTCGCGAAGGGATCCGAGACGTCGGCGCTGCGGTGCGACGAGATCTCCTCGCGCGATGACAGGTTCTCGTTCTCCACGACGTTCTCGACCTCGGGGAGGTCGGGGTTGACGGGTCGCCACTGCTCGTCGCGACCGCGGAAGAGGAACCGGGTGTACGCCGCGTCCTTCAGCGGCACCGTCTCGCTCTTGCGGTAGAACCACATGCTCTCGCCGGTCGCGGCGAGGACCGCGGTGACGTCGAGGGTCGCGCTGATCGCCTGGGTCTCGTTCGACTCCAGCTTCACCCCGAAGCGCTGGAGAACGAGGGTCTTCAGCACCTCTCGCTGCTTCTGGCTGAGACCGCGCTCGTCGAGCCGGTTTCCCAGGGGATCGGAGTCGTAATACTGGAGCGTGATGCCCTTGCTCTCCCCCACCTTGAGCGCGTGCGCCTCCAGGCTGTTCACGATGAACACCGCCTCGGCACCGAGCTGCTTCGCCGCGTCGTAGGTCGACATGCCGTTCGACCGCTCGAGGCGTACCAGGGCGTCCCAGGAGATGACGCGGAGCTGGCTCCCCACCAGGACGCGCTCCAGCTCACCCAGGTAGATCGCGCAGTCGCTGCGAAGGATCAGCTGGGTGTCGAGGCTCGCACCGGTCGCCTGCGCCGCGGTCTGCTGCAGGCACGAGTCGGGAAGGCGGATGCTCACCGTCTTGATCGAGGTGAGCTGCGCCTGGAAGGTGGGTGTCGAGCGGACCTCCGCCGGCTTCGACTCCGTCACCTGACCGCCGCTCGTCTCGACGATGAGGTAGCTCTTGCAACAACCGGTCAGCGCAACAACGGCCAGCGCGGACGTTGCCCACGTCGCGAGGCGAGAGAAGTAGGCGCTCATGTACCCCCTGAAGGTGCCCGGAACCCGTCGACCCAAACCCGCGAGGGTAGGGCCAGGCTGAACGTCTATCCGAGCGAGCTGCGGCCGAGCAAGGGGTATTGCGGCCACACCCCTTGCGGAGCTCACGTCGCATGCGGCGTTCGCAACTGCGGAGCGCGCGTCGCAGCGGAGAGTGTGCGCGCGCCAGTTAGCGATGAGCGCGGTGCGCGACGATCTCGCGGCGCGAGGTCTGGCAGACGACGTCGTCGTCGCGCGGATGAGCGAGTTCGGCCGCAGCCCTCGCATCTCCAGCGACGACGGGCGCGATCACCACCCGGCGGCGTGGAGCGCCGTCCTCTCCGGAGGCTCGCTGCGCGGCGGCGTCGTCCACGGCGCGACCGACGCGCGCGGCGATCGCGTGGTGGAGGGCCCGAGTCGGTCGCCGATCTCCACGCGACGATCGCCGCCGCGATGGGGCTAGACCCCGCGCTGACCCGCGTGACCCCCGAGGGGCGGCCCATCTCCCTGACCGACGGGGAGAGCCTGTCCGCGCCGTGCTGACCTAGGCGCCCTCACCGGGACGAGGACCTCGACGGTGACGACGCCGGCAACGCGCCCGCGATGGTGGTGCGCCGCGCGTCGTCGGTCGATGGCTGGGCGATGTTCCGTGTCGCCCTGCCGACGGCGCGGCCAGCGCGTCGATCGCGGCTCGCCCGCCGCAGGGCCTGGGCCGACGAGTCGAGGTCGCGGTGTGCCGTCCGCGCGACGTGGAGGAGCCGGGGGCGAGGAGCACCGTCGACCGCCGTGACCCGCGCGCGCCGTGGGACGACGCCGCGCGGCACCTCGGCGCGTGAATCGTCGTTGACTGCCCGACCGGACCGCTGTCGCATCGACATCATGACAACTGCCAGCCATTCGCCCCCCTCGCGACTGACCGTCGCCGCTGAGCTGCTCCTCGTGGGCTCGCTCGCTGTCGTCGCCGGGTGCTCCACCGAAGCGCCACCGCCGAGCGTGCAGAACAGCCCGCCCGTCGAACCGCGATTCGAGCGGCGTGTCCCGCGATACTTTGCGGGGCTCGACGAGCACGCGACGATCGTGAAGTCGGAGCTATCCATCCGCGTCGAGCGGGCGGACGGCCGGGTGCAGATGCTGGAGCAGGTCGAGCGCGAAGAGGGCCTGGCCTGGAGTAGCCGTCACGGGAGCGCGACCGGGTCGCTCGTCGATCGCATGGCGCAGGCAGCCCCTGACGAGCAAGTGCGCTTCGCCATCACTTTCGACTCCCTCGCCGGGCAGGACGACCTGGCGGAGCGGCTGCTGTCGGACGAGGAGGACGTTGCCAGCGCGGCACGCGCCGAGCACGCCGCGCGGATCTCCCAGATGGGCGGTGCGCTCCGCGAGCTCGCCGTCGCGCATGGCGTCAGCGTGACGGGCGCGGCTGTCTACGCGCCGTTCCTCTTCGCCGAAGGAACGCCCGCGCAGATTGAGGCGGTGGCTCAGCTCGACGGCGCGGCGTCGCTCCTGGACGATCCCGTCGGCGACGCCGTCGATCACGCGACGTCTCCGTACAACGTGCACAACGTGCTGGCGTACGGGGCAGGGACGACCGGAACCGACCGCAGGGTCGGCATCATCGAGCCCGGCAAGTGCCGGATCCGGAGCACCCACATGTTGGTGGACGCTCCGACCACATATAAGAACACCAGCGCAGGCACTTGCGTCTCGGCAGCCGAGTGCGACTCGCAATGCGGTACGCCCGGAGACCTCCCGCACGCCTGTGTAAGCTTCAAGTGCAGGGACGGCCACGGCACCGCCGTGGCCAGCATCGTGGGCCAGATGATGCCCGACGCTTTGCTCTTCTACTACAACGATGCCACGCAGACCGACGAGATCTGTTCGCTCCAGAAGCTCGCAGCTGCTTTCGACTTCTTCCTCGCCAACCAGGTCAAGGTCGTGAATCAGAGCTTCGGCTGCGGCACCTTGAGCGATGGCGCGATCCAGGACTACCACGCCCGCGTGAACGACGTCTTCGTGACCAAGTCCGCAGGCAATGCCAACGCCTCGAGCTTCGCGACCGACGTGGACAGCGCATGTGATGGCACCAAGAACTCGATGTGCGTCGGCGCGACCACCTCCGATTCCGAGAAACGGTCCTGCTACTCGGTGTGGCGGAACCCGAGCTGGCTCATCTCCAACGACGACCGCGAGGAGCCGGACGTCATGGGGTTCGGTGGCGAGCATCCTCCCGGAATCCCAGGCACCGGACACTACGAGTGCGACGGAGTTGCGGTCGACCAAGTCCAGGTGGCCACTACCGCCACGGATACTTTCGTGGCGGGAAGCCAGGGGACCTCGTTCGCCGCGCCCGCGGTGGCCGCGCTCGCGTCACTGACCGAGGAGTTCTGTGTCGAGCAGACGGGGTACGACCCGAACGCGCTGACGCTTCGCTCGTGGATCCGCACCTCGGCGTTCAGCGACAACCCCGTGGGGTGGAAGTACTCGACGCTCCAGCACGTCTTTCCCAGCAGCGTAACCGTCCAGGTTCGGACGTAGGAGGACGCCGTTGCGGCCGAGGCTGAGATCGCTACAGCGCGGCGGCCCAGGCGTCGGGCAGCAGCTCGTCGATCTTCGCTGCCGGATGACGA
>JBKJLX010000806.1:0-11780 GCA_046596645.1 Polyangiaceae bacterium | reverse complement strand
CGCCTACGCGGACGGCATGAAGCTCAAGACGGCGCTGATCCTCGCAGCCGGCTGCGCCGCGCTGACGGCGCTGCTGTTCTGGGCCGCCGGGCGCGTGGTCATCACCATCCAGCTCCGCTCGGAGGTGCCGGTGTCGGTCAGCGGGCCGCTCACGATCACCGCCGAGGTCGCCACCCCGGTGGAGGTGGACGTGACCGCCGACGTCGACGGGCGCGCGAAGGTCGAGCCCTTCGCGGTGGACGTCGACCAGGTGCTGCGGGTGCCGCTGAACCTCGCGCTCGACGTGCCGCTCGACGCCAAGGTCATGGTCGACGAGGTGATCAGGGTGCGGACGACCGTACCGGTCGACATGGTGATCACCGAGAAGGAGCTCGATCTGAGCCGCCTGGAGATCCCGATCGACGACTCGGTGTTCGTCGACGACGTCATCCTGGTGGACACCATCGTCCCCATCGACTCGACGGCGACCACCGTCCTGGGGGTGGAGGTGCCGGTGAAGATGAACGTGCCGATCAAGCTGCGCGTCCCCATCCGCCAGAAGGTGCGGGTGCGCGACAAGCTGACCATCGGTCTGAAGAGCTTCCGCCTCCCCTTCCACGTAGACCTGCCGGTGAACGCCGACGTCCCGTTCAAGCAGGAGCTGCGGGTCAAGGGCCGCGCCCAGGTGCCGGTCCGGCAGACCGTCTCCATCCCGCTGAAGCAGCGGCTCGACGTGTCGGTGCCGGATGCCATCCCGATTGCGGTCGAGGTGACCGGGCACGGGTCGGCGACGATCACGACACCGGTGAAGGTGTCCGCCGTCCTTCCGGAGGTCCGCGCCCGGCTGGGCACGGTCCGCTTCGACGCGAGCGAGGTGTCGATCGGAACACGCGGGCAGGACTGAGCCCGGCGAGCGAGTACACTCGGTCGTCGATGACCCCGGAAGACTTCGTCGCCGAGCTCGACGCCGACAACGCCCGCGCTCTCGAGCGCATCGGCGACAGGACATCCGCCGGTGAGGCCCCGGCCGAGCTGACGGTCGCGAAGCTCCTCCTCCTCGCGCTGAAGAACGAGATGGAAGCGACCGAGTGCGCGGCCGCCTGGCTCGGCTCGACGCCCGAGGTGAAGGTGAAGCTCGCCCTGGCGCGCCAGGCCGGCGACGAGGCGAAGCACTACCGTCTGATCCAGGACCGACTCGCCGCCCTGGGCGTCGACACCACGGCGCACGACCCCTTCGCCGCCGGCCGCAGCCCGCTGCTCGCCTGGCTCACCTCGCTCGAGGGCACCGTCGCCCGCGTCGCGGCAGGGCAGTTCACGCGCGAGGCACTGGCCCTGGTGCGCAACGACGCGTTCGCGCGCTTCTGCCGCGGCCAGGGCGACGAGGCGACTGCCGCGCTCTACGAGGACGTCATCAACCCCGACGAGCGCCACCACCACGAGCTCGGCCGGCGTCTTCTCCTCGAGCTGGCCACCACCGACGAGGCGCAGGCCGAGGCCCGCGCCGCCAGCGCCCGCGTGCTCGCCATGGCCGAGGAGCTGCAGGAGATCGCCCGCCTCAAGCTGGGCATCTCCCGCGCACCGGGCTGCTGAGCCTCCGGCTGGGGCCCCTCACCCACCTTACGCTGAGCGCATGCGGATGCGGGAGATCGCTCTGACGGCGACGGTCCTGATCGTCACGGTCGGCAAGGGTGCTCCAGCGGCTCTAGAGGCGCGGAGCTCGATGCCGGGGGCATGGCCGCCTCGACATCACCGTCGTCGACTCCGCCCTCGACCTCGACCCCGGAGCCTGCCGTGGATCCCTCGCAGAATGTGGCCGCCGCAGCCGGCCTGGTCCGAGAGCTGGCGGCGGGCAGTGCGGGCGAGCGCGTCTCGTTCATCTACGAGCGCTCTGCCAACGGGACCATCGACACGCTGCGCGTCGACGGTCGACCGGGAGGCACCAGGCTGCGCTACATCCAGAAGCTCCCTGGCACGCCGGCGCGGGTGTGGATCCTGGACCACGGAGGGAGCCTGGCGACCCTGGACACCGTCGCCGCTGCCGACGTGTGGTCGAAGACCTGGCAGCAGCAGCGGCGGCCGGCGAACATCGCGCTCGCGTTTCTCTTCTGGGCGAGCGACGGCCGGGCGAAGTTCGAGACTCGGCTGTTCACGACGCTGCCCGCGCAGCTGAAGGCCCTCGGCCAGGAGCTCGAGGGGCTCATGCGACGCTGCGAGAAGGAGGGCGCGCTGGCGGGCGCCGGCTCTCGCAAGAAGGGCATCGGCAGGGGCCCGCCGATCGGTCATGCGACGATGAAGCCCGACCGGACCATCATCCTGGACCTGCGTGCCGACCTGCCGGAAGAAGGTGGCCACGGCCACGGCCGGGTGGAGTATCCGAAGGGTCACCCCGAGTATGCGGACATCCTCGAGCACCTCGGCGGGCTCGAGCCCGGCGAGAGCAAGGTGGTTCCGCCGTGGCCGGAGTGATCAGCGCTTCGCGGCGCGCCGGTGGAACAGGTCGCCCCACGGCTGCCGACCGCCGAGGGGGACGTGATCGGCCTTGTTGTGCACGAGCACCCCGCCCGCGAAGTAGGTATGGGGCGACGACACGCCGATGTCGAACACGGTCGCCGGCATGTCCAGCACCACCGGCTCGGCGCCGAGCGGCTGCAGGTCGACGCCGAGAAGCTCCGCGCCGGGGGCGACGTCTCCCGCAAGGCGCCACGCCCCGTCGGCCCAGAGCGGGTGCTCCTTCGTCACGCGCAGCGCACCGAACGCGCGGAGCGACTCCGCGCGGCTCCGGTCCACGCGCAGCACCACAGCGATGGACCGTGCGCCCGTCTCCACGTCGAACGCGTGGACCCGGGATCCGACGGTGACCCGCTCGATCGGGATGGGCCCCTCGGGCGTCGCGATGGGCGTGCCCTCGGCGACGCAGGTGAAGTGGCTGTACTGGTCCACGGCGATCTTCTCGCCCTTCGGGTCGAGCCCGATCTCGAGGATCTCGTCGTCGTAGCCGGTGCTTTCGGCCTTGGCGTTGCTGCTCCTGCGGAAGCGCACCGACAGGTTGCCGTCGACGTCCTCCACGGTCGGCCCCGACGGAGCCTGGATGTCCGGCGCTCCCCATGTCGCCCTGGCGATCTCGGACGCGCGGAGCTCGATGTCGACGAGCGGCTTCCACGCCTCGCCTGCTTCCACCACGGTGAAGCGCAGCGGCCCGGCGGAGATGGCGAGCGTGCGCCGCGACGTCACGACCGATCCCGAGACGGTCAACGAGTACGCGCCGGGCCTCGACAGGAGCCCGGGAGCGGTCGTTGTCCACGCGGTGCGCCCGGTGCCTTGCGCCAGACCGCTGCCGTCGATCGCCAGGGCCAGACGGAACATGGCAAGGGGCCACGAGTTGCTGCTCGCAACGGTCGGCTCCGCGACCTCGAGGACGTGCGTCGCGCCGTCGGGCGCCTTCACCTCGAAGCGCAGCATCGGGAGCACCTGCGTCCAGTCGAGACGCTCCTGGGGGTCGTCCTTGGCCGAAGCCTTCTCCGGGCGCAGGCGCACAGCGAAGCCGAGGGAGTCCGCGGTCGTCGCGTGGCTCCTCAGCGCGCGGATTTCGAGCGCCACACCGTCGACGAAGGGACCTGTCACCGTGTCGTCGCGGACCGCGGGTCGCGTCGCGAGCGGCAGCGCAATCGCCTTGGGGGCGGCCACCGGCGTGGAGGAACCGGCGGGCCCGCCCGGGGTCCCGGGCGGTGGTGATCCATCCGGTGCCTTCGAGCATCCCACGAGGACGGTCGCGAGCAGCAGGCGGCGCGTCGTCGCTTTCATCGCGCAAAGCTAGCCGGCTCTGGTGCAAAGCGCGCTGGACAGCCGAGCGCATCGATCCCGACCACGCCGTCCCGCGCGCTCGAGGGCACCGTCGCCCGCGTCGCGGCAGGGCAGTTCACGCGCGGGATCTGGCCCTGGTGCGCAACGACGCGTTCGCCCGCGTCTGGACGCAACCAGGGCGACGAGGGCGACCGCCGAGCTCTACGAGCACGTCACCAGCCCCGGCAGGCCCCGCTGCGGATCAGTGCAAGCTCACCCGCCTCGGCAACACGTCACCCGCCGCATCGGGGACTCACGGCGGAGACGAGCCTTCGGGGTGGGGGGCCCCGTCACGGAGCGGCGTCGCGGAGCGGGGGGGACTGGGCCGCGCAGCGAGGTCCCTCCGGACTCAGAAGTCGGCGCCGACGCCGAAGTAGATCCGGTACTGCAGGAACGT
Source organism: Polyangiaceae bacterium (assembly GCA_046596645.1). Lineage (GTDB taxonomy): Bacteria > Myxococcota_A > Polyangia > Polyangiales > Polyangiaceae > JBKJLX01. The sequence goes on along the minus strand of JBKJLX010000806.1, from coordinate 7,564 downwards.
GAACTCGCCGATGTACATGGGCAGGCTCAGGGGCTCGAGGATGGCGTGGCCGTTCTCGTGGAACTGGTACTTCACGCCGAACTCGGGCTGCAGGGCGAAGGCTGGGTCCAGGTTGGAGTCGGGAAAGACCGCGAGGCCGGCCTCGATGCGAGGGTAGAGGTAGAGGTTCTCCACCGGCATGTGGATGTCGTACTGGAACGCCAGCGGCAGCGTGATGGTCGTCAGGCGGTTGCCGAACTGGAACTGGGGCGCGAAGCCGAGGTAGCCGTCCTCCTCGATGACCGCGTAGGCGATCTCCATCTGCATCGCGAACTGGGTCACCGAGCGATCGGTGATCTTGAGCGCCGGGCCGATCTTGAAGTTCGCCATCCACGGGCCGGCCTTGTCGTTCTCCTCGACGGCGGCCGCGTCGGTGTTCGACGCGAGGACGGCGAGCGCGCAAGCGGCGGTGGCGAACAGCTTGGGAAGGATCTTCGTTCGCGTGGCCATGACGCGGCAATATCTCAACCCGCACTGGATCCGCAACATTCCGCTGCGCCGGCGGTGGGTGTGGCAGCACCCCTGCACCCGATGGCGTAGAGTCCAGCGCGAATGACCGTCCGCCTCGATCGTCGCTCGGCCGGGCTGCTGCTCCACCCCACCTCTCTCCCCGGTCCGTTCGAGTCGGGCGATCTGGGGCCCTCGGCCCATCGCTTCGTCGATGCGCTGGCCGCGGCGCGACATGCCTGGTGGCAGGTGCTGCCGCTGGTCCCCGCGGGGCCCGGCTTCTCTCCCTACTCGGGCGCCAGCACCTTCGCAGGCGATCCCCTGCTCGTCTCGCTGGAGACGCTCGCCGCGGAGGGGCTGCTCGACGCCGGCGACCCCGCGCTCGTCCCCTGCCCGGCCGGCGATAAGATCGATCACGTCGCCTCGCGCGATCGCCGCCGCGGCGCTCTCGCGCGCGCGTTCGCGGCCTTCGAGGCGGCGGGGCGACAGTGCGAGCTCGACGCGTTTCTGGCGCAGGAGGCGTCGTGGCTGCCCGACTGGGCGCTCTTCGCCGCGCTCAAGCGAGCCCACGGCGGGGGCAGCTTCCACGACTGGCCGGAGGACGAGCGACGGCGCGACCCCGCGGCTCTGGCGCGTGCGCGCCAGGTGCACGAGCGCCAGGTGCGTCTCGAGATCTTCTGCCAGCTCCAGTTCGCACGACAGCTGGCGGCGCTGCGCGATCACGCGCGCAAGAGCAGCGTCGCCCTCCTCGGCGATCTACCCATCTACGTCGACAACGACTCGGCCGAGGTGTGGGCGCACCCCGAGCTCTTCCAGATCGACGACGCGACGGGCGCGCCGAGCGTCGTCGCGGGCGTCCCCCCCGACGCCTTCAGCGACGAGGGGCAGCGCTGGGGCAACCCGCTGTGGGACTGGGATGCGCTGGCGCGGACCGGCCACCGCTTCTGGATCGAGCGCCTGCGGTCGGCGTTCTCGCGCTTCGACGCGGTCCGCCTCGACCACTTCATCGGTTTCAGCCGCTACTGGGCCGTCCCCGCCGAGGCGAAGAGCGCCAAGGAGGGCACCTTCCACCCCGGACCGGCTGATCGCTTCTTCGACGCCGTGTTCGCGGCGCTAGGGCCGGTCCAGCTGGTGGCCGAGGACCTGGGCGTGGTCACCGACGAGGTGCGCGCGCTTCGCGATGCGTTCCACCTGCCCGGTATGAGCGTGGGGCTCTTCTCCTTCTCCCCCGATCCCGGCGCCGAGGCCTGGCGCATCCACTCGTTTCTCCCCCGGAGCGTCGCCTACACGGGCACCCACGACAACGACACGGCGCGCGGCTGGATCGCGTCCGCGCCGGACGCGGCGCCTGCGAGCTCCGCCGCCTCCTGGAAGCGGGAGCGGGACTTCGCGCTGGAGTACCTGGCCACGACCGAGGACCGCTTCGCCGACGATCTGGTGCGGGCGGTGTACCGATCGGCGGCTCGCACCGCGATCGTCCCCGTCCAGGACGTGCTCGGCCTGGGGCGCGAGGCCCGCATGAACAGACCCGGCGTGGCGGAGGGAAACTGGTCGTGGCGCCTGCGCCAGGGCGCTATCGACGCGCACCTCCCACGCCTGAAGCGCCTGGCTGAGCTGTTCGGCCGGGCGTCGTAGACGTGCACGAGTTTGGATCGCCGGGCGGTGACGGGTACGCTCACCGGCGGAGCTTACCGATGCAAACTCGCTGGAAGACCACCATCGCCCTTCTCGCGCTGTCGCTGCCGCTCGCCGCGATGGCCTCTGCCTGCGACGAGGACAACGTCAGCGAGCGCGTGGAGGACAAGGACGGCATCAACGACGTGCCGCCCCCGTCGGGCGGCACCGAGAGCGGCTCCGGCGACGCGGCCGCGGTCGGTCCCAGCGGCGTGCAGGTCGGCGCGACCATCGCGGTCGTCGGCACCGGCGGTAACACCGGCGACGGCGGCGCGGGACCTGGCGGCGGTGGCGACGGCGGCGCAGGCCAGGGCGGCGGCACCGGCGGCGCCGGGGGCGGAGGCACATCGGAGAACTTCGGCGGCGTCGGCTCCTGCGCCCTCTTCCCGGTGGCGTTCGCGAACGCGCCCATCTGCACCGAGGACGCGGACAGCTTGAAGCTCGCCACCGACGACTTCGCCGCGGGCGGCGCCATCCTCGATCAGTTCGGCTGCCCGGATGCGTCGGTGGTCCGCGAGGCGGCGCTCGGCGCCGACCTGCTCAGCGTCCTCGAGGTCGGCGTCGCCGCCGCCGGCGAGCCCTGCGCCGATCCGACGGCGAACACGCGGAACGGCTTTCTCCTCGGGTGCGACGCCCAGGTGACCCTGCCCGACGACCCCGATTTCATGCAGGCCGAGTTCGGGCTGCGCGACCTGGAGGCGGTCGGCGATCAGTCCGACTGGGGAACGATCAGCCTGAAGACGGTGCAGAGCGGCGAGAACGTCACCCTGACCGCGGAGCGCTATGGCCCCGACGCCTCGGGGGGCTCCGCCATGCCGTCGCCCCTCGGCGTGCGCACCGGGGAGAACCTGCCGCTCCGCCAGTTCATCGCGCACGATCCGGTCCAGGGCCAGACCTGCGCCGGCGTCGTCCGCGGCGGCGAGTACATCTGCGTAGGCTGCTGGAAGGACGACATCTGGACCGACGCGGCCCTGACCGACGGCGCCCTGGTGTTCTCCTCGGCGCCGACCGGCCTCGCGCGCTTCGACCAGCTGAACTTGCCCTGAGGCGGCCGGGATCGGGGGCGCGGGCCGCAGTTTGCGATCGGCGCTCCGCTAAGGTACCCCGGGCGCCATGTCCCACTCGCTGATGCCCGTCCGCGCGGCGCTCGTCGCGCTCGTCCTCGGCTCTGCACTGAGTCTCCCGCTGGCTGCATGCGGCGGAGGCTCGCCCCCGCCCGCACCGCCCGGCGTGCCGCAGAACCCGCCGATGAAGGACGCCACGCAGGCGATGTTCGACGAGGAGCCGGCCGGACCCACCGCTCCCGCCGCGGCGCCCGGGGCCACTTCCGCGCCGGCAGCGCCGCAGACGATGACCGTGAAGGTGGAGGCGCGGAGCGGCTCGAAGCTCGCAGGGCAGGCGGTGCTCACCGAGACCGCCACCGGCGTGAAGGTCGAGCTCACGGTGGAGAACGGCGGCGCCCCCGGCCCCCATGGCGCCCACTTCCACGAGAAGGGCGACTGCAGCGCGCCCGACGGCAAGAGCGCGGGCGACCATTTCAACCCGGAGAAGCACGAGCACGCGCTGCCCGCCGGCAAGCCGATGCGTCACCTCGGCGACATGGGCAACATCGAGATCGGCAAGGACGGCAAGGGCGCGCTCAGCCTCGAGATCGGCGGGGCCAACCTGAAGGTCGGCGACGCGAAGAGCCTGCGCGGCCGCGCCATCATCATCCACGAGAAGAAGGACGACGGCGGCCAGCCCACCGGCAACGCCGGCGGTCGCACCGGCTGCGGCGTCGTCCCCAACTGAGCGTTCGAGCGGTCGTTCACCCCCACGAAGGCAGGCGATGGCGGACACGATCTTCGGCAAGATCCTGACGGGCGAAATTCCTAGCCACAAGGTGTACGAGGACGACCTCGTGCTGGCCTTTCTCGACGTGGGGCCGGTCGCGCACGGCCACACCCTCGTCATCCCCAGGGAGCCGGCGGAGTCGCTGGACGCGCTGAGCGACGAGAGCGCAGCGGCCATCGGTCGCGTGCTCCCCCGCCTGTGCCGCGCGGTGATGACGGCGACCGGCACCCGCGCGTACAACATCCTCCAGAACAACGGGAGCGACGCGCACCAGGCGGTGATGCACGTGCACTTCCACATCATCCCCAAGCCCAACGAGGACGAGGGGCTCGGCGTCGGCTGGCCCACGCGTCGCCTCGACCAGGCCGCGGCACCCGCGCTCGCGCAAGCGATCCGCGACGCGCTGAGCTGACGCGGTGCCCGGCGGGGGCGCTCACGGTCCGGGCAAGCCGGGTCCTCCCGCCGGCGGCCGCGTCGAGCAGACGGAGACGCTGATCCGCGCTGCCGCGACGCCGGGGCCCATCCCCGCCGTCGTGCGGGGCGACGGATGCAAGTCCACGCCGGCGGTGCTCCAGCTCGGCCACGGCGTCGCGGTGGTGGGGTCGGGCCCGGCCTGCGATCTCTTCATCGACGACACCACCGTGTCGCGAATGCACGCCGAGCTGTCGCTGGCGCCCGAGGGCGTCGTGGTGCGCGACCTGGGCAGCCGCAACGGCACGTTTTACCTGGGCCAGCGGGTGGAGAAGATCGTGCTGCGCCACGGCGCGCGCATCCAGCTCGGCGGCGCCACCATCGCGATCGAGGCCGACGGCGGCGCGCTCGGCCAGGTGGCCCTGTGGCCGGACGCGCTCTATCGCGGCATCGTCGGCGCCTCCCCGGCGATGCGCCGCATCTTCGCGATCCTGGCGCGCCTCGAGGGCTCGCTCGCCACGGTGCTCATCGAGGGCGAGTCGGGCGTCGGCAAGGAGGAGGTGGCGCGCGCCCTCCACGAGGGGTCGCCGGCCGCGAGCGGCGCCATCATCGCCGTCAACTGCGGCGCCATCCCGCGCGAGCTCGTCGCCAGCGAGCTCTACGGCCACCGGAAGGGCGCCTTCACCGGCGCCACCGACAACCGCGTGGGCGCGTTCGAGGCGGCCGACGGGGGGACGCTGTTCCTCGACGAGGTCGGGGAGCTGCCCCTCGACGTGCAGCCGATGCTCCTCCGCGCCATCGAGCTGGGCGAGGTCCGCGCGGTGGGCGCCGACAAGGATCGGCGGGTGCGCGTGCGCATCGTCGCCGCCACCAACCGTGATCTCGAGCGCGAGGTGCAGGGGGGGCGCTTCCGCGAAGATCTCTTCTACCGGCTGGCGGTGGTGCGCCTCGCCGTCCCGCCCCTGCGGGCCCGGCCGGAGGATGTCGAGCCGCTGGCGCAGCGGTTCGCCTCCGCCTTCGGGCTCGGTGAGCTGCCGTCCGACGTGGTGGAGCGGCTGCGCGGTCGCGCCTGGCCCGGCAACGCGCGCGAGCTCCGCAACGCCGTCCAGGCGTGGGGCGCCCTCGGCACGTTCCCCGAGACCGGCCGCTCGATGGCGGGCGCCCTCGAGCTCGCCATGCGCGAGGTGGTCGATCCCACCAGGGCCCTCGGCGCGCAGCGCGAGGCGGTCTTTGACATCTTCACCCGGCTCTACCTGGAGGCGCTGCTGAAGCGTACCCGCGGCAACCAGACCGCCGCCGCGCGCATCGCCGACCTCGACCGCGGGTACCTCGGCAAGCTCCTGCAGAAGCACGGGATCACCAAGGGCTGAGGCGCCCGCCCCGGGGTGTCGACTGGAGTCGACACCGGGTCGACCGTGATCGACGGGTCGGAAGTGGGGCGCCGCGGGAACGCGCCCGGCCGCGCGAGATCCGGGGTGGCACGTGCGATGCGATGGCCTCTCGCCGGAGGTTCCGTCATGCACCGTCTTCCCTTCGCGTCGTCCGTGGCCGCGCTCGTGCTCCTGTCGCTCGCCAGCGCCGCGTGCGGCTTCACCACCCGTCGCGGCGACTGCGACGACGATGAGCGATGCGGCGACGACGGGGGGCTCCACGGCGACGACCCCGACGACAGCGGGGACCGCCCGTCGGGGAGCGGCTCCTCCTGCCGGCCCGGCGAGCCGTGCCAGCTCGACTGCGTGGCCGGCGGCTGCCGCCTCGATTGTGGCGAGGCCTCGAGCTGCGACGTCGACTGCGTGGCGGGCGGCTGCCAGGTGGCGTGCGGCGCCGGAGAGGACTGCGTGGTCGACTGCGTGGGAGGCGCGTGCGACGTCGACTGCGGCGAGGTCGAGTCCTGCGACGTCGACTGCGTGGGCGGCGACTGCGACGTCACCTGCCGCGGCGCGGCGTGCGATGTGGACTGCGTGGCGGGCTCCTGCGACGTGGAGCGCTGAGCGGGTGACGCCGGTGCGGGCGAGAACCTACGATGCGCGCCGGTCCCTCCTGATGCGTCGATCGATCCCCGTGCTCGCCCTCGCCCTCGCCGTCTCCGCCCCCGCCGCGAGCTGCGTCCTCGACTGGGACGTGCCGGACGGGGCGTCGTCCGGGAGCGGCGGGCCCACGAGCTGCGGCCAGAGCTGCAGCTGTGCGGCCGGAGAGACCTGCCGCTTCGAGTGTGGCGCCAACGGCTGCACCATCGAGGCCGCGGCGGGTGCCGACGTCGAGGTCGAGTGCGGCGTCGGGGCGTGCGACGTGTCGTGCGACGGCGCGGCCTCCTGCGTCGTGCACTGCACCACCGGCTCCTGCGAGCAGACCTGCCTGAACGTCACCGGCGAGTGTTCCCAGGACTGCAGCGCCGGCGCCTGCACCACCTCCTGCGAGGGCACCTCGACATGCAGCCAGGACTGCGGCGCCGGCAGCTGCGACCTCGCCTGCGGTGACGGCGCGGCGTGCTCTCAGGACTGCGGCCTCAGCGACTGCTCGTGCCCGGGCTGCTGATCGACGCGCCGGCGCCGTCACGCCGTTCTTGGTACCCTCGCCGCCATGGTCCGCCTGTCCGCGCTCGCCGCCACCGCCGCCGCGGCGGCGCTGTTCGCGTCCACCACGGTCGCAGGCGCCGACGACAGGGCAGCGGCGGCAGAGGCCTACGACCGCGGCACTCGCGCGTTCGACGCGGGGGACTTCCGCCAGGCCGCCGAGCACTTCCAGGCGGCGGACGGCCTGGCGCCGAGCGCCCCCGCGCTGGAGGGCGCGCTCACCGCCGCGACCCGCGCCGACGACCCCGCGCTGGCCATGCAGCTCGCAGACGTGGCCGACGGGCGCAAGGGCGACCCCCGGGTGGACGCCGCGGCGCGCGCGGCACGCGACCGCTTCCAGTCGCGCGCGGGCAAGCTGGTGGCTTCGTGTGGCGCCACCACCTGCTCGCTCCGCGTCGCCAATGCGCCCTGGGGTGCCGGCGTGCCGCGCTGGATCGCCGCCGGCGATCACGTGGTGGTCGTCGACCGCGGCGCGGGGGAAGAGCGCTACCCCATCGCGGTTCGCGCCGGGGAGACCACGACCTGGACGCCGCCCCCACCAGCGAACGCGGCGCCCGCGCCGCCTTTGCATGTCGCGCCCCTGCCCG
>JBKJLX010000769.1:0-8305 GCA_046596645.1 Polyangiaceae bacterium | reverse complement strand
ACGGAGGCACGGAGGCACGGAGGCACGGGTCTTCCTCCGTGCCTCCGTGGTGAAAGGCCAATGGAGTCGGGCGATTCACTCCAGGCGGCGGGCGTACACGAACCGCTCGACGTTCCCCTTCGGGCCGTGCACCGCGCTGTCGACCTCGCCCAGTACCTCGAAGCCGGCGTCGATCACCGCCTGACGCGCCGACGCGATGGCCGCCTCGCGCGCGGCCACGTCGCGTACCACGCCCCTCCCCTTCGAGACGACGTCGCGCCCCGCCTCGAACTGCGGCTTGATGAGCGCGACCAGCTCGCCGCCCGCCCCCAGCACGCGCGCGATCGCCGGGAGGAGCTTCTCGATGCCGATGAAGGAAGCGTCGACCACCACCAGGTCGAGCGCGGGGTCGAGGTCCTCCGGCGTGAGCTCGCGCGCGTTGGTGCGCTCGCGCACGACGACCCGCGGGTCGGCGCGGAGCTGCGCGTGGAGCTGACCCCAGCCGACGTCGACCGCGAAGACCTGCGCCGCGCCGCGCTGCAGCAGGCAGTCGGTGAAGCCACCCGTCGATGCGCCCACGTCGAGCGCGACGCGCCCCGCGAGATCGTCGAAGCCGCCGAAGGCGGTCAGCGCGCCGTCGAGCTTGTCGCCGCCCCTCGAGACGAAGCGCGGGCGCGCCGCGACCCGCAGCGTCGCGCCTTCGGGCACGACGTCGCCCGGCTTGTCGATGCGTCTCTCACCGAGGAACACGTCGCCGGCGAGGACCAGAGCCTGCGCGCGGGCGCGCGAGTCCGCCAGGCCATGCTCCACCAGGAGCTGATCGACCCGCACCTTGCGGATGCGCGGCGGCGGGGCGCTCATCGCGCCGCCGCGAGCTCGGCGACCACGCGCGCGAGCTGACGCAGACCCTCGCCGATGCGCGGCCCTGGGCGCAGGGCCGCGGTTCCCTCGAGCCGCGCCACCCGCCCCTCGCGCACGGCGCGCAGGGCGTCGAGGCCGGCGATGGCGCGGAGCAGCGCGAGCGGAGCCTCGCGGTACGCACCGGGGGCCGAGCCGTCGACGATGGCGTCGGGGTCGAGCGCCAGCAGCCCCTCGGGGCCCAGCCGCGGGTACATGCCGCCCGACACCACGGCGTTCTCGGCGCCGGCGCGGCGCAGGAGCTCGTCGGGGAAGGTCCCCGGCCCGGCGGCGACCAGAGGCTGGAAGTCGAACAGCAAGAGGATCCGTGGACGGCGTGCGCCGGCGATCTGGCGCTCGACCTCGCTCATCGCCGCCTGGATCCGCGCGACGACCTGCTCGGCGGCGGCGCGGGCGTCGAGCCGATCGCCCAGCCCCAGCAGGAACGCGTCGATGTCCGCCAGGCTGCTGATGGCGGGGAAATAGGTCGCGACCCCTCGCTGGTCCAGCGCCTCCACCAGGCGAGGCCCGGCCGGCCCCCGCTCGCCGACCACCAGCGTCGGAGCCAGGGCGACGATGCGCTCCAGGCTCGGGTCGGCGAATCCCCCCACCGCGGGGACCGCCAGGACCTCGGGCGGCTCGTCGCAGTAGGTCGAGCGCCCGACCAGCGTCGCGCCGCGACCGAGCGCGAACACCGCCTCGGTGGTGCTCGGCGAGATCGACACCACGCGCGGAGCGGCGCCGGGCGCCGGCGCGCTCGACCTCCCACAGGCGGCGAGGAAGGTCGAGGCGAGGGCGCCCTGGAGCGCGAGGCGACGTCGGATCACCGGCGAGAGGAGCGCGGCGAAGGGCTTCAGCGGCGGCGGCGGCGCGCGACCGCGAGGCCGACCACGGCGAGGCCCACGACCCACGGCACCGGCGTCACCGGATCCTTGCCGCTGAAGGAGCAGCCGCCGCCGTCGTCCTCGGCGGCGGCGCCATCGCTCGACCCGTCGCTGGCCGCGCTGGCGTCCTCGTCCTCGTCCTCGTTGCCGCCATCGTCCTCGTCGGGAGGTGGTTCGGGGGCGCAGAGAGAGGTCACGCCGTCGTCGAGCACCTCGCACACGAAGCCGGTGGGGCAGGGCGACGCCTCGTTGCAGAGCCGCGTGCAGGTCTCGGCGTAGCAGAGGCCGGACGGGCACGCGGTGGGCTCGGTGCACGCCTGGCCCACGGGGTGGGAGTAGGCGGGGTCGGTGGGCCACCCGTTCATCCACGGGAGCGGCTCATAGCCGCCGATCTGCGCGGCCAGGAGGGCATTGTCCTTGATCCACTGGCCCCAGCTGCGGGTCGACCCGTACACCGGATCGTCGCAGCCCTGGACGCCGCGCGAGGTGACGCCGACCACGCGGTTCAGCAGATCGAGCGCCGGGCCACCGGAGTCGCCGGAGCAGATGCCCTGGTCGCCGACCCACTCGGCGGTGGTCATGCCGGGGCGGTTTCGACACTCCTCCTCCGCGCACTCGACGAAGAGGCTGTCGCGGCGCCGGCGGATGCCCGAGTCCTGCAGGCCGTCGTTCGTGATGCCGAAGCCGATGGCGTAGTACTGCTCGCCGGCGATCAGCGCGGTGTCGACGCGGGGGACGTAGGGCACCGCCTCATACTCCGACAGCACGTCGTCGAGGATGAGCAGCGCCAGGTCCTGACCGCAGAGCTTGTCGTCGACCGGCAGGGTCACGACGTTCTGCACGGTGTGGTACGCGTCCTCGTTCTGCTCGAACACCCCGCGGGTGGTGACGTAGAAGTCGGTCGGCGAGAAGGGCGCGCTGAAGTTCGTCTGACCGCAGATGACCCCGCCCGAGTCGTTGTAGGTCGCCGACACGCAGTGCCGCGCGGTGAGCACCAGGTTCGGTGCGATGAGCGAGCCCGAGCAGACACCGACGCCACCGTCGGCGAAGGTGACGATGCCCACCGCGGCCGGATCCCCGGGATCCACGTAGCCGCCGCGGATCGCGTCGCTGCTCTCGCCCACGGCCGACGGCGGCGCACTCGTGGTGCGCGTGTCGGGCTCGTCGGGCGCGAGGCAGCCGAGGAAGGTCCCCCCCAGGACGATGATCGGCAGGCCACGTCGAAGCACTTCAGAACCTCCTGGAGCGCAGAGCCCACTCCGGCGCCGCGAAGGGGCGAGCATAGCCTGGCGGCCGCCACGCTGAACCGGCCTTCGCCACCCGCCGCTGCGGCGCATCGCGCCACGAGCCACACCCCCGGCGGTGGCCCGGCGCATGCTCGGGCGAGAACGTGCGTCCGGATCCCGTCCTGGTCGTCGTCCTCGCCGCGTTCGGCGCCGCGCTCACGGCGGCGAACGCGGCGGCGACCGTCGCCGCGCTGGTCCTGGCGCTGGGGGCCCAGCTCGCGACGCGGCGCGTCTCGCCAGCGACGGCCGCCGTCGCCGCCCTCGCGTTCGCCCTCGGCGCCTGGCGCGCGGACACGGCCGCCGCCGGGGCACGGGCGCGCTGGACCGCGGCCGCACTCTCGCTCGGCGCGCCCGTGCGGTGCGCTTTCTCCGGGGTCGTCGCGGCGTCGCCGGTGGTGCGCGACGGAGCGGCCTCGGCGGTGGTCGCGATGGAGGTGGTCCAATGCGTCGACGGCAAGCGCGCTCCGCCCGGCCTGGTGGCGCGCATCCGGGACGTGCCGCGCAGCGCGGCGCGGGGAGATCGCCTGGTGGGCGTCGCCCAGCTCGCAGCGCCCTCGCTGTTCCGCGCGCCGGGCGGCGGCACCGCGTGGGCCCGCGTCGCGCGCAGCGGGGTGGCCGCCTCGGGCAGCGCGAAGGTGGCGTTCGTGGTGGTGCGCAGCCGGGGGCCTGCCGCGTGGATCGACCGGGCACGTGCCCACGTCCGCGCCCGCATCGACGCGACGTACCACGTGCGCGCGGCGCCGCTCGGGCGCGCGCTGGTGCTGGGCGAGAGCGATCTCACCCCCGATGACGATCTGGCCTTTCGCCGCAGCGGCCTCTCGCACTTGCTCGCCGTGTCCGGCACCCACCTGGTTGTGGCTGCCCTCGCGATCGGCGGCGCGGCGCGCGCCGTCCTCGCTCGCGTCACCGCGGTGGTCACGCGCGTGGACCCCGATCGACCAGCGAGCGCCATCGCGCTGATCCTCGCCATCGCCTACGCCGACTTCGCGGGCGGATCGGGCTCGGTGCTGCGCGCGGTCTGCATGCTGGGCGCGGTGCTGATCGCGCGCGCCGCCGGCCATCGGCCGCGCGGATCGCGCGCGCTGGCCGCGTCGCTGGCGATGGGCCTCCTCGCCGATCCCATGGCGCCGCTCGATCTCTCGTTCGCGCTCTCCGCAGCGGCGACCGCGGGACTTCTCTTCCTCGCACCGCCGCTGGTCGCAGCCGCGAGGCTCGACGAGCCCGGTGCGTGGCCGGCGCCGCTGGCCGCGCTCGGTCGCGGGATCGTGACCACCGCCGCAGCCACCCTCTCCTGCGCGCCGGTCATCGCGGGGACGGCGCGCGAGCTGCCGGTGCTCGGCCTGCTCGCCAACCTGGTCGCCGCGCCGATCGGCGAGGTGGCGGCGCTCCCGGTCTGCCTGCTCCATGCGGCGGCGAGCGCGTCGCCGTCGCTGGAGCGAGGGGCCGCGGCGGTCGGCTCCGGCGCGCTGCTCGCCGTGCTCGCCATCGCGCGCGCAGCGACCGCGCCCGACGTCGCGCTGCCGGTGCCGCCGCCCACGGCGGCGCAGATCGCGGCCCTGGTGACCGCGATGGCGTGGGGCCTCGCCTCCGCCACCGGCCGCGGGCGCGTCGCCGCCGCGGTGGCCGGCGCGGCGGCCCTGGCGCTGCTCGAGGTCGTGGCGCGTTCGGCGGGCGCGCCGCGCGGCGTCCTGCGGCTGACCGCGCTCGACGTCGGCCAGGGGGACGCTCTGCTGGTCGACCTGCCGGACGGTCGCCTCATGCTGGTCGACGGCGGCGGTCTCCCTGGCGGCGGGCTCGACGTCGGCGAGCGGGTCCTCCTCCCGGCGCTGGCGGCTCGGCGGCGGACGCGGGTCGACGTCGTCGTCCTCACCCATCCCCACGCCGACCACGCGGGGGGCCTCGCCTCGACCCTCCGCCGGATCGACGTCGGCGAGGTGTGGGACACAGGCGAGGCCGCGGCTGCGCACGAAGGCGGAGGCGCCATCGAGGCGATGTGGAGCGAGCTGCGCGCGCGCGGCGTCCCCATCCTCCGGCCGGATGCGCTGTGCGACCGCCGGCACGACCTGGGCGGCGTGCTGGTGGACGTGCTCGCCCCGTGCCCGTCCTTCGCCCCCGACCGCGGCGCAAACGACAACTCGTTCGTGCTCAAACTTTCATGGGGCCGCCGCGCCATCCTCCTCACTGGAGACGCCGAGGTGGCCGCCGAGGCGGAGCTGGTCGCGGCGCACGGCGACGCGCTGCGCGCGGACGTGCTGAAGGTGGGCCATCACGGGAGCCGGTCGTCCTCGACCTCGCCCTTCGTCGAGCGCGTGGCGCCGATCGTCGCCGTCACGTCGTGCGGCGTGCGCAACGGCTTCGGTCACCCCCACGCCGAAGCCACGGCGCGCCTGGCCGGGGCCCTCCACGCTCGCACCGACCTCGGCGGCAGCGTGGTGGTGGCGACCGACGGCGAGGCGCTGCGCCTCGCCTGGCCCCATTTTTGACGGACGCCGCCGGCGCGGCGCGCGTTCAGTTCGGGGGCGGGTTGGGGGTGGTGCCGACGACGACGGTGCCGCCGCTGGCGATCCACTGGAAGTTGTCGATGAGGACGGTGGAGTCGAGGATGTTGTCGCCGGTGTCCCAGATCGCGAAGCGGATCTTGAACTCCTGGCCGCCGACGATCGGCGCCTGGGTGCGGAGCCAGCCGGTGCCGCCCGCCTCGCCGTCGTCTGCGAAGCAGGACCAGCTGTCGAAGCCGGTTCCCTGCATCTGCGCGCCGCCCTGGGAGCAGCTGTTGTCACCCGCGGGCACATTGCACACCTGGAAGAAGGCGGCGTTGACCGAGATGGGGTTGCCGGTCTCGTCGAAGGAGATGTTGCCGTTGGCCACGCCCGCGGGAGGCGGCTGCATCCACGCGATGAACTGGTCGTTCACCTCGGCGCACAGGTAGTCGGGGTACTCGAAGGTGTAGAAGAAGAAGTCGAACGCGAAGCCGGTCGCGTTCGACGGCGCGCGCAGCGTGACCTCGTAAGCGATGTCGTCGTAGACGTCGGTGCCCGGGCCGCCGCCGCACTCGGGCGAGGTCTGCGGGAAGGAGCTGCCGTCGGGGGTCGAGCCCTCGTTGAAGGACCCGCAGTCGCAGGCACCGCAGGCGTTGGGCTGATCGGGGAGGCGTGCGGCGCCCGACGACAGGTTGAGGATCGACGAGCCGCCCTGCGGGGGTACGTTGGGGCCGAAGCCGGCCTGGATGCCGAACTGCACCGAGTTCGCGACCGGGGTGCCGTTGGCGCGCATGTACGCCGCCGAGACGACCCCGTAGCCGCCCTGGGCGGGCGCGTCGTGGCAGAGCTCGATCGCCTTGGCGCCGTCAAAGGCGTTGGTCGACGAGAGCGCGATGCCCTGATCACAGGCCGCGGTCGGGAGGTTGTCGATGGTGCCGTCGCAGTCCTCGTCCGCCGGGGGGGGGACCTCGCCGGTCTCCGGATCGGCCTCGGTCACGATGACCTCGATCGCGTTGGCGTTGACGTTCTTGTCGCAGTCGTTGCAGTCGCCGCCGGTCTTGGTGATGCCGTCCAGATCGCGATCCTCGTCCGCGCCCGAGTCGCAGGTGCCCTGCGCGCCGGTGCCCGTCGACTGGCCGACCGACACGGCGACCGTCGTCTCCGCCGAGCTGCCGCCGTTGTTGGCGCTGGAGCCGCCAGCGTTGCCGCCGCCCTGGCCGTCCCCGCCGCCCGCGGACACGCCGGAGGACTCGCTCCCGGCCGTGTTGGCGCCGCTGCAGCCGACGCTGGCGGCGGTGAGGAGCGCAGCGGCGAGGGCGAAGGATAGCTCGGACGAAGGGGTGCGCAGGTTGAGGTGCTTCACGGAGACCAGACTACCGCGGCTTGCCCGCCGATGGAGCAGGGTGAAGTATGGGAAAGCATGTCCCGGACGCAGTCGACCGTGATTCGTGAACGGCTGAGCCGGGAGGTCGGACGATCCACCAAGCAGTCGCCCTACACCGTCGCCCTCGCCTACCCCTCGCCCTATCGCGCCGGGATGAGCTCGCTGGGCTTCCTGTCGATCTACAGGGCGATCGACGACGAGCCGGGCATGGCCGCGGAGCGGGTCTTCCTCCCCGACGACGAGGGCGCGGCGGGCGAGGGGGCCATCTCCTACGAGGGTCTGCGAGCGCTGGGGGCCTTCCCCGTGATCGCGACGTCGGTCGCCTACGAGCTCGAGATCGGCGGCTTGGTGAAGCTCCTCGAGCACGCCGGCATCCCCTCGCTGCGCGAGGAGCGCGACGGGCAGCACCCCTTCGTGCTCGCCGGCGGGCCGCTGACCTTCTCCAACCCGCTCCCGCTGGCGCCCTTCGTCGACGCCATCGTGATGGGCGAGGCGGACACGCTCGCCGTCGATTGCCTGCGCATCCTGCGCGAGGCGCCGAGCCGCGCCGCGGCACTCCAGGCGCTGGCCGACGTGCCGCACGTGTTCGTCCCCGAGCACCACGGCATCGTCATGCCGCCCATCGCCAAGGCCGACGTCAGCCTGCTCCCTGCCTGGGCGCCGATCCGCACGCCGGACACCGAGCTGAGCGACATGTTCCTCATCGAGACCGAGCGCGGCTGCTCGCGCGCATGCACCTACTGCGTCATGCGGCGGTCCACGAACGGGGGCATGCGCCTGGTCTCCAAGGAGAAGATCATGGGCCTCATCCCGCCCGACGCGAGGCGGGTCGGCCTGGTGGGCGCCGCGGTCAGCGACCACCCGAAGATCATCGAGATCGTGAGCGAGCTCGCGGCCAGCGGGCGCGAGGTCGGCCTGTCGAGCCTGCGGCCCGATCGCCTGAGCGACGCCTTCGTCGGCGCGCTGAAGTCTGCCGGGTACCGCACCCTCACCACCGCCATGGACGGGCCCAGCGAGCGCCTGCGCGAGGCGCTGGAGCGGCGCGCGCGCATCCGCCACCTTGAAAAGGCGGCGGAGATGGCGCGCAAGCACGGGATGAAGCGGCTGAAGCTCTACCTGATGATCGGCCTGCCGGAGGAGACGGACGACGACATCGACGAGTGCGTCTCCTTCATCGGCCAGCTGTCGCAGGTGGTGCCGATCTCGCTCGGCATCGCGCCCTTCTGCGCCAAGCGGAACACGCCGATGGACGGCCTGCCCTTCGCCGGCATCGCCGTGGTCGACAAGCGGCTGGACCGGCTGCGCAAGGGCCTGCGCGGGCGGGCCGACGTGCGGGCGACCAGCGCCCGCTGGGCGTGGGTCGAGTACGTGCTGGCCCAGGGCGGGCTGCTCGAG
>JBKJLX010000530.1:0-2971 GCA_046596645.1 Polyangiaceae bacterium | reverse complement strand
TCATCCTCTGCACCATCCGCCTTCGGAAAGCCTCGCTGTACTCGGCCACGATCCCGTCGCTGCTCGCCCCGCACGATCTCAGGAGGAGAGGCGGCAACTACCCTGACGCAGGGGGCTTCTACGTCTTCAAGCCGCCGCGGCCGCTCGCGGAGATCGACGCCGACCTGAAGGGGGTGACCGACCGGATCCTGACGATGATCGCGGGGCTCTCGAAGTGAGCCTGCCTCGGTACCCGAGATACAAGGACAGCGGGGTCGAGGGGTTGGGAGGGGCGCCGGAGCACTGGGAAGTTGCGCCGCTCAAACGAAACATTGCCCGCG
The DNA here is from genome assembly GCA_046596645.1 of Polyangiaceae bacterium. Classification (GTDB taxonomy): domain Bacteria; phylum Myxococcota_A; class Polyangia; order Polyangiales; family Polyangiaceae; genus JBKJLX01. The sequence continues at coordinate 2,651 of JBKJLX010000530.1, read as the reverse complement.
TGGAGTCCGGCACGAGCGTCAACTCCTCCGATCAGCCCGCAACTGACGGTCGGGCCGGCGTGCTGAAGACCAGCTGCGTCTACGGGGGCTTCTTTGACCCCTCCGAGAACAAGCTGGTCACCGACGAAGACCTGCACCGCGTTTCGTGCCCAGTGAGGCAGGACACCCTGATTGTGAGCCGAATGAACACACCGGATCTCGTCGGTGCTGCCGGGGTGGTTCGCGAAGCTCCGACGAACCTGTTCCTGCCCGATCGGTTGTGGCAGGTGTCGTTTGTCAACGCGACCGCGAGCTTCATGCACTTCTGGACCCTCACCTCGATATATCGGGCGCACGTCGAGGCGGCCTGCACAGGCACGAGTTCAAGCATGAAGAACTTGGGACAAGACCAGTTCGGCCAGTTTCCAGTCGCGTTCCCACCGCTTATCGAACAGGGGGCCATCGCCGCCTTCCTCGACCGCGAAACGGCCAAGATCGACGCCCTCGTGGCCGAGCAAGAGCGGCTCATCGAGCTGCTGAAGGAGAAGCGCCAAGCCGTCATCTCCCACGCCGTCACCAAGGGGCTGAAGCCCGACGTGGCGATGAAGGGGTCGGGCGTCGAGTGGCTGGGTGAAATTCCCGCGCACTGGCAGACACCAAAGCTGTTTCACGCGCTACTGGAGCCGCCGAAGAACGGCGTCTCGCCAGACGTCGCCCCCCACGGAACGACCCCTACCTTCTCGATTGCGGCTGTAAGGGATGGCGTTGTCGACATTCAGAAACACGTCAAATACGCCGCGATCGGGCTCTCGGAAGCGCAGCCGTACCTGGTTGCCCAGCACGATGTCCTCCTCCTTCGCGGAAGCGGAAGCAAGGCGCTGGTTGGCACCGCCGGCATGGTCATGACGGTGCCGCCCGCAAACTGCATCTACCCGGACATACTGATCCGTCTCCGCCCCTCAAGGTGCTTGTCCGCGTCCTATCTGGTCGCATCCCTCAACAGCAGTGCGATACGACCGCAGCTAGAGGCTGCCGCGCAAACGTCGGCCGGCATCTGGAAGATCGCGGGTGGCTCTGTCCGTGAGCTGCGATTGCCAATCCCGCCGATTTCGGAGCAGCGAGAGATTGAGCGGTTTGTCGCGCGCGAGGCGTCCCGGTTCGGCGCCGCGGTTGAAGAAGCGCAGCGCGCCATCGACCTCCTCCAGGAGCGCCGCACCGCCCTCATCTCCGCCGCCGTGACCGGGCAGATTGATGTGCGGAAGGTGGCGGGCGTGGCCGCAGCACACGTGGCAGCCACGACGTGAGCGGCGGCTGTCTCCCGCATGCCGCGGCTGCGCCGGTCCGTCACCGGCTCCGGACGCCGAGCTCTACGGATCGGCCTTTTCGGGGACCTCGTCGACCTTCCTCACCTCGATCAGCTCGTACTCGTCGCGCTTCCCCCCTGGTCTGGACCATCGGGTCGTCGTGATGATCACGATGTACGTGGCGCCTGGGCCCACGGCGATCGCGGCATTCCGCTCGGCGACGCCCCGCGCGACCGTGCCCTTGTAGACGACGTCGTCGCTGTCACTCAGGAACTCGAACGTCAGGGCGCCCGAGTCGTAGGCAACGAAGCTGCCGAACGCTGGGCGGGTGTGAGTCGCCTCGATCACGCGCGGGGTCAGGCTGCCGGCGATGCGCTCGGCCATCCCGGAGTTGAGAAAGAACGACGATGCGCCGTCCCGCGCCAGCAGCTGGACCCGGTTCCTTCGCACCAGATCCAGCAGCTCCTGCAGCCTGGCGCGGACGCGCGGGCCGTTCCTGTCGGCAACCGACGCGAGGGCGCCGTCGCTGCTCGCCTCGATGGCCTCCCGGAGATACCCGAGGATCCGCTGGAACAGCGCCCGGTCTTCCGGGGATACACCGATCTGGAGCGACCCCGGAGCAGCGCTCTCGAAGGACAGCGAGGCCCGCCGGATGACGTCCGCCGTCTGCCTTCCGCGATCGCCGGGTTCCTGGAGGGTGGCTTGCGCGAAGGCATTCGCGAACCGCTGGACGACGCTCAGGACCTCCCCGAGGAGCCGGAACCCGACGCCTCGCGCCGCGGGCTCCCCGGACTCGAGGGTCGCGAGCGAGAGCTCGGCGACCTCGGGGCTGGGGAAGGCCTCGCGAAGGAACCGCTGGGCGTGCTCGGGAAGAAGAGCACCCGCATCGGGCAGGTTCTCCCCGAGCGTGGAGCCGTCGATGCCGGTCCACTCTCTCGCGACGCAGAGGTCCTCGGTCACGTCGAGGACGGTGACAGGCTGGCCTGTGATGAAGACCTCGCGCGTCGGCAGCGCGCCGAGCGCCAGGGCGCGGCGTTCGACGGAGGTGACCGGGGCGAAGATCCAGCGGACGACGCCCTGCTCCTCGTCCGCGGCGATGCCCAGCATGCTGTGGCCGTCGCGCCGGATGAGCAGGATCTGCGGCCCGTTGTACTCGGCGAGCACGGCCTCGACGTCGAGCGCACCCGAACCGAGACGCGACTGGGCCGGTAGAGAGCTCCATTCCCCGATCATGCGCGCACTCTGAACAGGGCTTCGGCGGCGCCCTTGGACTGATCCAATCGGCGGCGGCTCAGAGACCCACCCGGGGTGCGTCAGCGATGCGGCGGCGGCACGATCGTGATCCAACGCGCCGTCGTGGGAGCGAGT
>JBKJLX010000433.1:0-13032 GCA_046596645.1 Polyangiaceae bacterium | reverse complement strand
CGCTGGTCGGCTTGCCGGCCTTCTTGGCGGCGGCGATGGCGCGATCGGCGGCGGCCTGCGCCACCGGGGCCCGGCCTTCGCGCTCGTGGTAGGCGAGCTGCTCCAGGTAGAACGCCTCGTCGCGGGGGGGCTTGCCGGCCTCCGGCTCGTCTCCATCCCACTGCTCGATCAGGTACTGCTCGACGGCGTCGGTGCGGATGTAGAGCAGCGACGAGGCGTTCTTCGGGTCCTCGTAGACCTTGGACAGGACGCCCAGGCTGACCAGGGCATCCATCGCGTCCATGTGGTCGGGCTTCGCCTCCAGGGCGAGGACGAACTGGTTGGCAGCCTCGTCCTTGTCCTCCTTGCGGAGGTACAGCTGGCCCAGGGCGACGTGGTAGTCGGGGTCGCCCTTGTAGGTCAGCGCGACGAGCTTGAACTGCTTCATCGCGTCGTCGAGCGCGCCCGAGTTGGCGTAGGCGTAGCCGAGGTTGAGCCGCGCCGAGTGGTCTTCGCCGTCGAGGCCAGTGATGCGCTTCAGCAGCGAGATCGCTTTTTCGTGGTCGTTCTCGGCGAACGCCTTGGACACCTTCTCGAGGATCGGCGCCTTGTCGAGGAAGCCCTCCAGCGCATTGACGAGGTTGGCGTTCTCCTTGCGCCAGCGCCCGTCCTTGCCGGTCTCGGAGTTGGTGAGGAAGTCCTTGATCCAGACGCGGGCCTTGTCGATGGCCAGGCCGTGCTCGGCCATGCCCTCGAAGTCCTTCTTCGGGATCGGCAGCTTGGGCGGGAAGCCCTTCTGCTTGGCCATCTTCGGGTCGAGGCCAATGAGGACCCACTCCGTCTCGCTCATATTGGAGAGACGGTAGCGGCCCTACGCCGTCGAGATCAACGTCGGACGCCGTTCCGTCTTCCGCCGGCCCTGCGGGCCTCCCTCCGCCCGGCAACTCGATGCCACTCGTCCGAGCTCCGGCGTCGCTCGGCCGGCTGGCATCAGCGGTTCACCCGGAGATGACGAGGATGAGCAGCATGATCGCGAGCACCGCCAGCACCACGATCGTCACCGCCATCGCGGGAGGCAGACCCAGAAAGAGCGGCCTCAGACGAATCGAGAGCGCCGTGAGGGCAGAGGCGCCCGCCCCACCCCGGTAGGGATCCACCCGCGCCGCGAGGCGCGCGGGATCGTAGGGGTCGTGGCCGAGGAGCGTGGGCGCCACCGCCTGGTGATGCGCGGGCGCCGGCGGCGGGAACCCAGGAGCCGGCTCGGCGCGCCCCGGCGGTGGCAGCGACAGGAAGGACGGGTGACGTCCCGGCGGCGGCGGCTCCGGGTCGCTCCGCTGTGCGGCCACGACCGCTCGCTCCGCCTCCTCCGCCGCGCGCACCGACGCCACGAGATCGCCTCCGGCAGCGGCGCTCCGCGCCGCGTGGCTGACGTGCGACGCGGCCTCGGCGATGCGTCGCGCCACCGCCGCCTTGTGCGCGGCGGTCGCCGCGGCTGCGCGGGCATCCTCCTCTGCCGCGACGGCGAGGCCCGCGATGCGATCGGCGAGCTCGACGACGCGCTCGGTGGTCCAGGGACCGTGGGGGGGGGACTCGGCGGGCGACGAGTGCGTCGGCGGGCCGGAGGACGGCGGGGGCGGCGTCGACCCCTGGCGCTGGGGTGGGGACGGCGCCACTCCCCGCGACGTCGGGGCGGACGCTGGAGGCGCTGCCGCGGGCGGGGCGACCGAGGCGGGCCCTCCGACGGGTCGCGGCGGCGGGCGCGCCGGCGGCAGCGCGGAGATGCGCGCAGCGTCCAGCGCCGCCACCACCGCGGCCTGGCGGGGGCCCTTCACGGGGATGGTCTCGGTCTCGGGGTCGGCGATGTCCTCCTCGACGCCCTGTCGGGAGGGAGCGTGGAGCGGCATCCCCGCGGCCGGGCTCCTCCCCTTCACCGCGGTGGTCCGCTGATCGGTGTCCTCCTCCAGGATCCCGTAGTCGGCCGGGTCGTAGCGCGGGGGGGCGACGCTCGGCGCGCCCGGCAACCCCGGCGTCAGCGGGCGTTCCCCGCGGTGCACCAGCGTCGGGACCTCCTCCCCGAAGTCGTGCAACCCCGCCAGCGCGCGGCCGACGGCCGGCGTCGACTCGATGATGTCGAGCGAGCTCGCCACCGTCTCCTGCCGCTGCGGGTTGTCGAAGCGAGACGCGTCCGCGGCGGCGTGCGAGATCTCGGTCTCGTCCTCGCCGCCGACGCGCTTGGCGCGCTCGCGCCGGCTCGGCCGCGTCTCGGGAAGGCTGGGGATGGATCCACCGCGCGCCTTGCGCCGCGGCGCCGGGAGCTCACCCTTGATGGCGCGCTCGAACCACCGCATCTGCCTCATGGCGTTGCGGCGGACGAAGCGAGCCAGGGCCTCGTCGTTCCCCTCGGACCAGCCGTGTACCGCCAGCCACTCGTCGAGGCGGATCCCGACCTCGGCCGCCGACGGGTAGCGGTCGCCGGGTGACTTCTCGAGGAGGCGCATCACCAGAGATGCCAGCTCGCGATCGATCTTGGGTCGCAGCTCGCGCAGGTCCGCCGGGGGATCGTTCTGGGTCGTCGAGAGGACCTCGAACTCCGTCGCTCCCGACCAGGGCCGACGCCCCGCGAACAGCTCGAAGAGGACGACGCCGAGCGAGAACAGGTCCGCCCGAGCGTCGACCGCGTCGCCGCGCGCCTGCTCGGGCGCCATGTACTGCGGCCTTCCCTTCAGCAGCCCGGTCACCGTCTTGGTGATCCGCTGCTTGGCCTTGGCCAGCCCGAAGTCGGTGATCTTCACCCGCCCCTCGAAGCCGACGAGGACGTTGCCGGGCGTCAGATCCCGGTGCACGAGGCCCAGCTGCTCCCCGTTGGGCGCGCGGATCTCGTGCGCGGCCGCAAGGCCTCGACAGATCTGGGAGCCGACGTAGACCACCATGCGCTCGCCGAAGATCTCGCCGGTGTCGAAGACGGTCTTGGTGAGGCGCGCCAGCGAGACGCCCTCCACCAGCTCGACCGCGAGGAACGGGCCCTCCTCGTCTGCCCCCCAGCCGACGACCTCGACCACGTTGGGGTGGCGAAGCGAGGCGGTCATCCACACCTCGTCGAAGAACATCGACGCCAGCTCGCGATCGGCGAGCAGGTGCACATGCAGGCGCTTGGTCGCCACCAGGCGACCGCGCACCACGTCGGGCTCGGTGACGCGACACAGGTCGATGCGCGCGGTGTCGCCGGAGGCGATCTCGGCCAGGGTGGTGAAGCGGAGCGCGCCTCCGTGGGGTGGCGCATGGGCCGCGGGCGACGGGGCGGCGCCGGGCGCCATCTGTCCCACAGGGCCTTGCTGGCGCATCGCGGGGGGAGCGTACCAGAGCCGCACGTTCGGGGTTCCGTGACACAACCGTGACGCAGCCACCGACGTCTGCTAACCAGCACCGCCGTGATGGGCCCCTCCGACGCCTTGCGTGCAGCGAAGCAATGGGTCCCGTTTGCAGCGCGGACGGCGTTCTATGGATCCGTCTCCTGCGCGCTGGGGCCGATGACCCCGGACCATCGGGCGAGCCTCTGGGCCATGCGCACGTGGTGCCGCCAGAGCGCGGCCGCCCTCGACCTCCGGGTCGAGGCCGAGGGTCTGGAGAACGTCCTCGACGGCGGCGCCTTCGTCTACTGCTCGAACCACCAGAGCATCGTCGACATCCTCATCCTGGGGTCGGTCCTGCCGGGGAACTTCAAGTGGGCAGCCAAGTCCTCGCTGTGGAGGATCCCCTTCCTCGGCTGGCACCTGAAGCTCGCCGGCCACGTGCCGGTCGAGCGCGGCAAGGGCGCGAGGACGGCGGCGACCGTCATCGGCCGCTTCGTCGAGGTGCTCAAGGCCGGCAAGCCCATCCTGGTCTTCCCCGAGGGCACGCGGAGCGAAGACGGCGCCATGCGCGGCTTCCGCAACGGCGCCTTTCACGCGGCGATCCGCGCCGGCGTGCCGGTCGTCCCGGTGGCGCTCGACGGCACGTTCCGCCTCATGAAGAAGGGCGCCAAGCACACCGGCGAGCGCAACGATCGCGTGGTCCGGGTCAAGATCGGCGCGCCCCTGTTCGCCATTCCGGAGGGGCGCGAGGGCGCGCGCGTGGGCGACCTGCGCGAGCGCACCCGCGAGTCGATCGCCGCCCTGCTCACCGCGATTGGCGGCCAGGTCGGCGAGGACGTGGCCCCGCCCCCCAGCGAAGCGCCCGCGGCTCGGCGCGCCGCGTCCTCGCCCGCGCCCTGACCCGCGGCTGGCGGCGCGCGCTAGCTGCGCGCCGCGGCGATCGCCTCGGTGACGCCGCCGAGCGACGCGCGGAGGTGCACGTCGAGGTGATCGTCGCGCGTGCGGATGGCGCGCACGCCGAGCACCGGCGTCAGCACCGCGAGGAGCTTCCTCACCTTCGCGTTCTCGGCGAGCTTCGGCATCTTCAGGAGGTCGAGGGTGACTCGATCGTCCTTGGCGTCGGTCAGCATGGCCGGTCGTTTGGGCATGAAGCCGACCAGGTTGCCCGGCTTGGACAGGTCGAGCGCGCCCGACTTGATGAGGGCCGCCACCGGCGTGGTCGCCGCGTCGTCCAGCACCTTGAGCGCGAGGTCGGAGACGCGGAGCACGAACTCGATCTTCTCGGTGCCGACGTGGATCTCCTCCACCGTGACGACCACCGAGACGCGCAGCGGCGTGCCCATGGCGTCGACCGTCATCTGCGCGCGGAGGCCGGGCGGCGCCGGCTCGAGGACCACCTCCTTGGGCGCCTTCTTCCCGCCGGCGAGCTCACGCGCCAGGTATCGCAGCGCGTCCAGCGGGACGCCCATGCGAAGGCCCAGGATCCCCTTCAACGCGCGGAGGATCTCCTCCGGGTGATCGCGCAGGTAGTCGCCGGCCGCGGAGAGGATCGCCTTCGTGTCGATACGGGGCATGGGGGCGAGAGGTCAGCCGAAACCGGGCGCGCTGGCAAGGGCCGCCTCGCGGTGGCTCTCCGGCCGCTCACTCCGCGGCTCACTCTGCCCCGCGCGCCGGAGGCATCAGGAAGCCCCAGCCCACCGTGGAGGGCCGCCCCGCCCGCTCCAGCTTCACCGTGTAGAGCCCAGGTCGGTCGATCGCCTGGACGGTGGCAGCGCGCATGCGGCCCAGCGACTCGACCAGCACAGGCCCCTGCTCCTTTGGCGCCCACTCCACGGGGATGGCGACGAGGGCCGCCTCCTCCACCAGCATCGCCGCACCGGCGTGCCCGAGGACGAGCCAGCGCTTGGACTCTCCCTCCACCGGCGAGAGGAGCATCACGTGACGCAGCTCGCTGCCGAGGCGCGCGGCCGCGAAATTCCCGGGGCGGAAGCCGCTCTCTGCGCGCATGAGGATGCCGTCGTCGAGGGTGCGATCGGCGGTGTCACTGGCGTCGAAGAAGCGCACCATCGGGCGCGCCTTCTTCCACGACCGGAGGACGCCATGCTTGAGGACCCCCGCCCACTCGGCGATCACCGGATCCCCCACGCCGGGCTTCTTCGGGTTCGCAGGGACCGGCACCACGTAGCCAGCGTGCAGCTTGTAGGGCTCGCCCTCGCGCGTCTCCACCTGGAGGGCGTCGGCGTCGCGGCCGACGACGCGCGCAGCATGGAGCACCATCGTCGATCCCAGGCGGGCCCCGTGCAGCATCGGCTCCGGCACCGCGAACACGCGGGCCCCGGCCGGCAGCTCCAGCTCGCGCGGGGGCAGCCCCAGCGGGTTGGGGTGAGCGCTCACCGCCCGCGGCGGCGGCGGCACCGGGGCGACGCCCACCGCCGATGACGCCGGCGCGGCGGGCGGGCCCTCCGCGGGCGCCGGACGATCGCCCTCCGGCGGGTCGCCGCCCCCGCACCCGGCCAGCGGGGCCAGAACAGCCAGCGGGCCCAGCACAGCCAGCGGGCCCAGCACAGCCAGCACGATCGCGACCCTCGCCGACCCCCGCGTCGCGCATCGACCCCGGATGGCGCCCTCCACGCGCGCACCCTAGTGCGCCGGGGCGCCCGGATCCATGCGCCCCGCGTCCGCGACCTCCCTCCCGCGCCCGCCCCCGAGTATCCTCCCCTCCGTGCCGCGAGTCGTGACCCTCCCCGAGACGGGCCGGCTCGTCGTCGCGACCGATCTCCAGGGCAACCTCGACGACTGGGACGCGGTCGAGCGGCACTTCGAGGCGGTGCAGCGGGAGCGGGGCGACGCCTGCCTGGTCGTGACCGGCGATCTGGTCCACGGCCCCGATCTGGCGGAGGACGAGTGGCCCGACTACCTGGGCAGCTTCTACCGCGACGCATCGACCGAGCTGCTGCAGCGGGCTCGCGCGCTCCAGAAGAGGTACCCGGGTCGGGTCCACTACCTGCTCGGCAACCACGAGCACGCGCACGTGGGCGGCCCCATCGTCGCCAAGTTCTTCCCCGACGAGGCGGAGCGCCTGGAATCCCTCCTGGGACGCGCAGGCGCGCTGGCGGTGCGGGAGTGGCTACGCGAGTGGCCGTTCGTCGCGGCCGCGCGGAAGGCCGGCCTGGTGATGCTGCACGCGGCGCCCCACGTCCCCATCACCTCGTCGGACGACCTGGAGGAGCTGCAGATCGAGGGCGTGTTCGACGGTGACGACGTCGACCCCCTGATTCGCGAGCGGGTCGCTGCCCTGTTCTGGTCGCGCACGACGTCGACCGAGCGAGCCCACGCGTTCCTGCGCGCCATCGACCCCCAGGCCAGGGTCGCGATCTACGGGCACGACGTGGCGCGCGCCGGGTTTGCCATCGACCGCGAGCCGCTGCTCTGCATCTCGACCAGCTTCGGCTGCTACGACGGCGACAAGCTCATCCTGGAGTGGGACCTCGACCGCCCGGCGAAGAACGCGCGGGAGGTCGCCGACGCCGGGCTGATGCCGCTGCATCCCAGAGCCGCACCCGTCCACCGCACCTGAAGTGCGGCCCCGGCGCTCAACGGCGCGCCCGCAGCACGTCGCGCAGCGCGGCCACCCCGCTGTCGATCTCGTCGTCCTCCAGGTAGGGCGCGGGGCCCAGCCGCACGCGATCGCCGCGGCTGTCGACGAACACGCCCCGCGCACGGAGCGCGGCGACGATCCCCTCCGCCCCTTCGACGCGAACGGCGACGAAGCCGCCCCGGTCCGCGTCCGCAAGCGGCGACGCGACGGTGAGCCCGGCCTCGCCCTCGAGGGCCTCCAGGATGCGGCGCGTCTGCCGGGTGGAGATCGCGCGGAGACGTGGGAGATCGAGCTGATGGCGGTCCTGCACCGCGAGCGCGGCGTCGGCGCGGTAGAAGGGCGCGGGATCGAAGGTCGAGCCGGCGAAGCGCGCACCGCCGGGGCCGTACTCGACGCGCGCGTCGCGCGGGGCGGAGAGGTGCGCGAAATCGGCGAACCAGCCGGTGTCCGCAGGCCGCAGCTCGCAGTCGCGCGGCGTGCGCAGGAAGCACAGGCCCTCGCCGTGCTGGGCGTATTTGTATCCACCGCCGACGACGTACGCGGCGGCCGCGGCGGAGCCCCAGTCGATCGGCACCACGTTGAACGCGTGGTAGGCGTCGACCAGCGGGATCACCCCCTTCGCGGCGGCCGCGGCGAGCACGCTACCCAGATCGGTCACCACCGCCGCGTCCTCGAAGAGGACGGCGCTCAGCGCGACCAGGTGGGTGCCCGGGGTGACGGCCTCCGCGAGGCGCGCAGCGAGCGTGCCGTGCGGGCGCGCCTCGACCCAGGTCACCTCGGCGCCCTCCTCCGCCAGCCTGCGCAGCTGCCGGTGAAGGGAGTGGAACTCGCCCGTCGTGGTGACGACGCGGAGCCGCGACTGCCGCGGGAAGCAGGAGAGCAGCCGCATCGCGAGCTCGTGGGTGCTGCGGCCGAACGCGATCGGGTCGTCCTCCGCGAAGCCGAGCCGCGCCAGCACGCGCCGACCCACCGTATCGACCAGCGGGAAGACCGCCTCGCCCCACTTGTCGTCGACCAGTCGCGCGGCGTCGTCGAAAGACCGCCCGAGGGCGTCGCGGACCGCGTCGGGCCACGCCTGGTGGGAGTGACCGGTGAGGAGGACCCGGCCCGGTCGAAGGAACGCGCGATACTCGGAGCGCAGCGCGCCGAGGTCGAGCGCGCGCCCGGCCTCGACGCTCACGGCGCGCTCGGCGCCGCAGGGGCGGCCGCCGGCGGGGTCGACCCCTTGCGCCCCAGGTCCACCAGCATCGAGCTCTTCATCGTCGTCTGTTGAGGGGCGGCGGCGCCGCCTTGCAAGACCTGCAGCGTCATGGTGCTGTCGACCTTCATCGACGCCGCCCTGGGCGCAGGCGACGCGAACTCGACCTGACTGTCGCCGCGCCCCAGAGAGCTGAAGGCGGCGAGCTTCGCGGTGACGCCCGCAGGGAGGTTCGGTGGTTGCACATCCGCCTTGGCGGCGGCCTGCTGCACCTCGAGCCCGAGCCGCGCGCCGGTCGCGTCCCGCTCGCGGAGCTCGAAGGTGGACCACTGCACCAGCTCGGTCCCCGACGAGTCGAAGCGAGCGACCACCTCCCAGCGCGCGCCGAGCCCAACCGGCTCCTCCGGGAAGGGCGCGATCATCGACTCCAGCGACTGCGACATCTGCTGGAGCGTCGCGTCGGCGCCGGCCGTCTTGCCGCCAGGAAGCTGGGCGCTCGCCTGACGCACCCGCCCCTCGGGTGTGACGACGTAGCCGAGTGTGAGCCCCTTCATCGTCGAGAGGTGCGGCAAGAGCTTGTCCGCGACCTGCTGGGGGAGCCCTGCGTCCTTCGCGATGCTCACGTCGCGGACCACCGCGGAGACTCCCAGCCCACCGTCCACCGGGGCGGCGGCGGTGGTGAGATCGAGCAGTGTGCCGATGCGCGGGATCTTCTGCGAGGGGACCGCGCGGTCGCCCTGGGCGAGCTCGATGGTCATGGTGAGCCCCATCTCCAGGGCGGTGGTGCGAGCTGGCGTCAGGGCGTAGCGGAGCGCCTCGCGCGGCTCGGCGCCGGCGTCGATCAGGCGGACCCTGGTCGCTTGCCCCTTGGGCAGGAACTTGTCGGCCTCGCCAGCGCCGAGGATGCCGGTGCGCGCCGCGCCCCTGCCCCGGGCGGCGCCCGCCGGCGGCGGCGCCGCGGGCCCCCCGGTGGGCGTTGCGCCGCCGGCGATGAACGGCGCCGGGTCGGCCGGGCTTCCGCTCGCGCTCCCGACCGGCGTGTCGCCATCGGCGACCGGAAGCGCCGGGGTCACTGGCTCTGCCGAGACCGCGGGCTGGGCCGAGCTCGCCGCGGAGGCGGCCTCCGCCAAGCTGCTCGGCGCAGCCGTCGCCGGGGACCCCGGCTGGGCCCCTGGGGGCGCAGGGTCGTCACACGCCGCAAGCGCCGAGGCGACGACGAGGAGGCCGAGGCAGACCTGGATGGACGAGCGCGCGGAGGTCATCGCTGCGAAGCCGTACCCCACACCGCTGGCGGCCGCCAATCTCCCGTATGCTTGCGCGGCGCGCCCCGCATGAGCCACGCCCCCCTGCTCCTCGAGAGCCTCCTGGCCGCGCGAGCGCTCGAGAGCGCGGAGGACCGACGCAGCGTCGCGCGGGTCGCGCTGACCTCGTTCGGCCGCGCCCTCCGCGACGAGCCCAGCGACGTCGCGACCGCAGATCCCGAGGGCCTGCTGGCCGCCGCTCGCTTCGTGCTCGACGAGGGCCTCGCCGGTGGCGCGCGCGCCGGGGAAGGCTCGCAGCCGCGCGACCCGCCGCCCCCTGCCGTTTGCGCCGCGCTCTACGAGATCACCGCCGCCCTCCCGCGAGGGCCGCAGCGCACCGAGCTGGGGCGTCAGGTGGCGACGCTCCTCCTCCAGGGGCCGGCGCCGACCTTCGCCGCCATCGCGACTCGCATGGCACGCACCGGCGGGCGCGGCCTCTCCGGTGCCGGCATCGAGGCTCGCATCGCCCTGTCCATGTTCATGCCACTCGACGTGGACGGCGGCATCGACGGCTGCGCGCTGGCCCTCGCCACGCAGCGCGATCTCGCGAGCACGTGGGTGGTCACCGCCTCGACGCGATCGCTCCCCGAGCGACGACTGGCGGCGCGGTTGCTGCTGCGGGCCGTCCGCGAGGCGACCCGCCGCGCACGCCGCGGCGACCGGGAGGCGGTCGGCGCGCTGCTGGCCGAGATCGAGCTGCCGCGTCGCTCGACGCTCCCGCCCCCGCCCGGGGGGCGCACGCGCGGGGCGCCCTCCACGATGCCGCCGCCGATCACGGGGTCCGTCCTCGCCGCGTGGGAGGCGCTGGTGGGCGAGCGCGAGAGCGCGGTCTGGCGGTGGGCGGCCGCGGCGCGCGGTCTCCTGGCCGGCGTCGTCGACGAGGAGTGGATCACCATCGAGAGCGCGCTGGATGAGGACGCGGGCGCCACCGCGTGGCGCCGCGGAGCGTGTGCGCTGGGGGCCAGCATCGCCACCGCAGACGACGACGCGTTCCTCCGCGCGATCGAGCTCGCGCGCTCGCCGCTGATCCAGCGCGACCCCGGGGTGGCGAGCGCCATGGTGTGGGGGCTGGCCGCCGCGGCGGACGCGGAGCCCGAGGCGTGCGAAGAGGTGCTGGCCGAGCTCGCCAAGGTCGCGCCGCTCGCCACCGCCGAGCCGCTGGTCGACCTCCGCCGCGAGGTGAACGGCGCCGGAGATCGCGCCCGCGTCCCGTGCCGCAACGCCCTCACCGCGACGCTGGAGCGCGGCACCGACGATCTTGGCCTGCTCGCCCTCGCGCGCGACGTGCGCGACGATCTCGACGGTACCTCGGACCGCAAGCTCCAGCGCGCGCTGGAGGAGGCGATGGCAGCCTTCGAGTGGACGGGAGCCGCAGCGGCGCACGCGCGCGCAGCGGACGCGCTCGCCGCGGCCGAGGAGCTGGTCGCGCGCCTGGAGCAGCTGGGCGAGGTGGCCGCCGAGGTCCGCTACTGGGAGGCGACGCCGCTCACCCGCGAGGTGGACCTGATGCTGCTGGAGTCTCGCGTGCTGCCTGCGCTGCTCGCCCTGGGCGTGCGCGGCACCGCGACCGAGGCCTCGCCGGTGCAGGCGCTGGACGATCGGCTCTGCGCGCTGCTCCTCGCCCGCGAGGCCAAGGAGGAGCCCAACGCTGCGCGCCAGCCCACCCACCACCAGCGCAACCTGCGCGCCCTTCTCCACCTGGTCGACGTCGACACCACCGACCTGACGCTGGACGAGCGGCGACGCGATCAGCTTCGTATCTTCTGGGAGCACGTCGCCCAGGCGACCAGCCAGCGGCTCGCCGCGGCGCCCGGCTCGCCGCTGGCGCGCGCGGTGGCGGCGACGCTGGCCCGTGCGCTCGACGCGCTGGTGCGCCACGGCCTCGCCGACGCGGCGGACGTCTGGCTCTACGCCGCGTCGCAGGTCTGGCCGCAGGCCGCGCTCACCGCGCTGTCCGAGGCCAGCCGCAACACCGACGTGGTCGCGGTGCTCTCACCTGGCGCTGCCTTCGCGTCGCAGGTCCGCGACGGCGATGGCGAGGACCCGTCCGCGGCGACCGATCCCGGGGTGGTGGCGGCGCGCGTCGGCGCCCTCGCCCGCCTCGCGCTCGGAATCCAGCCGGGCGTGTCGCAGGGGGGCGATCACCTGCGCCGATCCCTGGGCCGGCTGGCGCGCGATCTCGGGGCGATCGTGGAGCATCCCCGCGTCGAGCTGGTCGACTCGATCCTGCGCGAGGTCGACTCGCTGCGCCCGCTGGTGGTCGCCGCCACGCAGCGCTGCGCCGGGCGCCCACCCGCTCGGCCCCGCCGCGCCGCGTCGCCTCCCGCCGCAGCCGCCACCGCGGTCGCCCTCGAGGGCATCGCCGCCTGGGTGGAGACCACCCGCGATCTGCCGCTCGACGTGGCGCGCCTGGTCGCCAGCGCGCTGCGCCTCGCGGCGACCAGCGCCCCCGAGGTGGAGCCGGCGTTGAGCGCGCCGGTCGTCACCGAGAGCGGCGTGGTGTTCAGCGGCGCCGGGGCCGCGCTGCGTGGCGCCGCCCGCGAGGACAAGCCGGCGTCTTCGCGCGCCGGCGGGAGCCCTCTTCCGCCGTGGATCCCGCGTCGACGCACCCTGGGCGGCTACTTCGTCCACCAGCAGATCGGCGGCGGGGCGGCGGGCAGCGTCTTCCTCGTCTCGCGCTTCGACGAGCACGACGATCCGGCGGCGGAGCGGTACGCTCTGAAGGTGCCGGTCTGGGACGCCGCGACGTCGCGCACCCTCTCCGAGACCGAGTTCCTCCGCCTGTTCCGGCAGGAGGCCAGCGCGCTCATGGAGATCCCGGAGCACCCCAACCTGGCGCGCTTCGTCACCTTCGACGCCGGCGCTCGCCCCAAGCCGATCCTGGTGATGGAGCTGGTCATCGGCGACAGCTGCGACCAGCTCCTCGTGTCGCGCGCGCTCGACGTGCCGCGCGCTCTCGACGTCCTGGACGGGCTACTCGCCGGCATGGTGGCGATGCACGCGGTGGGCGTAGGGCACCTCGACGTGAAGCCCTCGAACATCATCCTCCGCCCCACCGGCGTGCCGGTGCTGGTCGACTTCGGCCTCGCAGGTCGCCGCATCCGCCCCGGCTGCGGGACGGTGGCCTACGGCGCGCCAGAGGTGTGGCTGGAGAAGATCGATACCAGCCCCACCGCGACGGACATCTACGCGTTCGCGTGCACGGCGTTCGAGCTCCTGACGGGCCGGCCGCTGTTCGACGCTCCCATCGACCACGCCATCGTGGCCGCCCACCTCACCCATGACGGCGACCCCCCAGCCCTCGCCGCCACGCTGCGCGGCGAGCGGCTGCGGCCCATCGCCGCGCTCTTCGCCGAGTGCCTGCGCCGAGCCCCGGAGCGTCGGCTCGCCGCCACCGACGTCCGCCGCCGTCTCGCCGCGCACCGCGGCGCGCTGCTGGGCGAGGCGTGGCCGATCGCGGCCAGCGGCTAGCGCAGCCGACGTCAGCTGCGCTTGGTGCCGGGGCCGGTGGCGGTGCCGCGCGCCGGGGTCAGCCGAGGCATCGACGTCTTCCGGCGCGTGCCGGTGTGCGACCGCGGCACTGGCGTCACCGTCTCGGGCCGCGTG
>JBKJLX010000429.1:0-6168 GCA_046596645.1 Polyangiaceae bacterium | reverse complement strand
CCTCGTGGCTCACGTCCAGCCCCTCGCGCAGCGCGATGTACCAGCGCAGGGCGAGCGCATGGCATGGGTGCCTTCCCGCGCGCGCCGCCTCCTCGTGGAAGGACGTGACCGCCTCATCGGACACCTCGCGGAGCACCGTCCCGAGGAGAGCGTGGCGGAGCGCGCCCTCGCATTCGTGCGCGTCACGACCCCACCCTCCGGCCCCGATGGCCCCCGCCCTGCGCAATCGCTCCAACAAGCCGAGCAGGCGGGTGACGACCGCGCGGACAAGCACGTTCTCGGGGAGGTCGAAGCGACGCGTGCGAGCCCGCGTAACGAAGCGCGTGGTCCGTCCGGTGAGGTGGTGCGCAAGCGTGGCGCGCACGTCGAGGCGGCCCTGGAAACCTCCTTCCCATTCGCGGAGCGTCGTCTCGGTGCGCGCAGGGAGCCGGCGCACGAGGTCAGGCAGCTGGACGAGCGCGAGTTCGCGCAGCATCTCCATGCGTGGGGCGAGCGTGCTCGCGGCCCGGAGCAGTGTGATCTGGTCGGGTCGGCCGCTGATGCGCTCGAGGAACCGCGCCGCCGCCTCCTCGGACAGCGCGTGGGCCGCCGACTCCGGGAGCAAGTACCCGGGGAAGTGCTCCTCGATGAAGCGCTCCCACCCCGTTGCGTTCATGACTCGGGCAGCTTCACGTGGGGGGAAAGCTCCTGGTAGCGCGTGCGGAGTTCGGCCCGGGCCTCCGCGGTGGACCAATCGGCGAGCGCGGCCTCGATCTTCTTCAGCACGGCCGCTGCGGCGTCCGCGTCGAGGCCCTCGAGCTGAGGAAGGAGGATCATTGCGAGCGCCTCGGCGAGGCCGTCCCCCGAGGCGCGGCGCCGGCGCATGTAGCGGACGATATCACCCAGGATCGCAGGGCCGATCGCGCGATGGCCGAGCAGCCCCGTCGCGCAGAAGAGGCCCTTGATAGGCGCGGCCGCGCCGGCGTCGAGCGGGGGATCGATCCCAGGCTTCTGCGCGAGCGTATCGACGAGGCGGGCGTAGGTCGTGTCATCCGGGATCCCGACGTGCACGATCGCGAAGCGGCGTTGCACCGCGTACGACAGCCGGAAGAGCGACGTCTTGTCCCACGTGTTCATCGTCGCGAGGACGCGGAAGCTACGCGGCACGACGTGCGAGCAGCGCGGCTCGGCGCCGATCGAGACGTTGCGGCCCGGCTCGAGTTCGAAGGGCGTGTCGGTGCTGCGGCCCGCGAGCACGGTCATCAGCTCGCCGAAGGCGCGATCGACGTCGGCGCGATTCAGCTCGTCGATGATGAGCCATTGCCAGCGCTCCAGTGCCTGGAGAAAGACGCCCGACCGGAACGCGAGCTCGCCGTCTTGCTTCAAAGCGTAGCCGCCAATCGTGTCGAAGGTCGTCCAGTCCGCAGAGGCCGTCGCCACGAACGCGCCGTGGCAGTAGCCGTCGGTCCGCGCCGCCTCGGCGAGGGCTGCGGCGAGCTCCGTCTTTCCGGTGCCCGGTGGGCCAACGAGCAGTAGGTGCTTGCCTGCGGAGAGGGCGGCGCACACCTGCTCGATGGCCGTGGACGAGAGTTCGAGCGGGCCCAGGTGGATGCGAAGCATCGCGGCAGTCAGATCGAGGCGATCGGCGC
Source organism: Polyangiaceae bacterium (assembly GCA_046596645.1). GTDB lineage: Bacteria > Myxococcota_A > Polyangia > Polyangiales > Polyangiaceae > JBKJLX01. The sequence goes on along the minus strand of JBKJLX010000429.1, from coordinate 4,540 downwards.
TCCAGCTCGGTGGTGCGGCTGCCGTGGACGCGGCGAGCAGCTCCGCGGGATCATCCGCCTCGGGATCCTCGCCGAGGGGAGCCTCCTCTTTCTCCTTTTCGTCCGTCGATGCGAGCCCACCGCGCTGTGCCAGAAGGTCGGCGATCTCCTGCTGGATCACGACCGCCTCGGGGTGCGCCGCGACGATCGCGCGCCCGGCCTCGGTCAGCTCGTCTCCGTCGGGCTTACGGTCGGTGAGGCCCAGCGAGAGCAACCAGTTCAGCCGGAACGATGCCTGCGTGTCTGTTTTCCAGGTCTTGACGAGGAGCGAAGCGACGAGACTTGCTGCCGTCGCCGGTTTGGCGCGCCCCAGCTCTCCGATCACCACTAGGGTGACGAGGATGCCCTCGTACGTCGCGTCCAGGCGCTCGAACACCAGCTCGGGCGACGGCGCCGCGAGGAGCGCCTGAGCATCGTCGGTCAGCTCGAGGTCGTCGTCATCGCGACGCGCTACGTACCGAAGGTAAATGAGCAGGTTGACGTACGCCTTGGTGGACGCGCCTCCTGTGGCCTCGAAGCGATCCGCCAGCATCGCGAGCACTTCCGACCGGCTCCGAGTCGGCCGTGGGGCGTCGGGCTCTTCGCCCGACTCGCTCGCGAACCACCCCAGGATGGCGAGGAGCGAGTCGTAGTACCGGCGGACCCCACCGGGCAGCGGCCAGAGACCTGCGAGCTTGTCTCCAGCGGGCGACTGCGCTTCGTCCACCTCCTCCGCGCCCCCAGCGCTGGCGTAGCCCGCCACCTCGAACGGCGGGACGCCCTCGATGCCGTCCTCGTCCGCGCGCAGGAAGAACGGGAGCTTGAGCAGCGCAAGGTGAACCAATCGCTCGAAGGCGATGCGCGGACTCGGAAGCACGCTCCCCTCAGGAGCCACGATCTCGAACGCCAGCACGCGCGAGGGGCTCAGCCGCGGAAGCGTCGAGCTGGCGAGCGCCTGCCGCAGCCCAGCGACACGCGCGGCGTGTGCGACGGGGGAGGCCTCGTCCTTCCGGCCGAAGAGCGAGCACTCCGCACTTACTTGCACGGCCTGCTGGTCGATGGCCGAGCGCGTCGAGAGGGCGACGGTGATCCAGACGATCTCGCGCTGGGTCGGAGCCACCCGGATCCGCACTCCGGCGAGGTGACGGTACTTGCCGGACGCCTGCCACCACGCGAACGAGAGGACGAGCCGGGTGCTTCCCCCGTTCCACGTGCAGCTGAGGCGTACTGCACGTGGCAGCGGCCCATCCTCCGCCTCGTCGAGGCCGAGGATCCCCGTGGCGGGCCAGGGCTCGGAAGGGAGCCGCTCGACTGCCACGTCCACGGGGGTCTCGCCGACGACGAGCTGCACCGGGACCGCGGCGTCGAGAATGGCGCGGATGGCGTCGATGGCGATGCGGTTGGCGTCGGGACGCCCCGCACCGACGCTGCCCATCGGCGACTGGGTGCCGGGGCCCAGCCCCACCGGTGGCCGCTGGAATGCGTCGACCGCGGTGCGAGGCAGGTTGACCGGCGGCCTCTGGGCGCCACCGGGGACGGGCCGCACCGCGTCCTCTTCCTCATCCTCCTCCTCGCCCCTGAGCCGATCGCGCAGCTCGGCGATCGACGGCCAAGAGGGATCCGCCGCCTCGACATCGTCGAACCAGATCGCCGCGTCTGCCGGATCGATCTGCAGCTCGACGTTCGCGTTGAACGCGAAGACGGTTCGACCCGGACGAAAGTGCGGCCCGAGCAGGAGCCGACAGACCGCGTTGAGGCTGAGCTCGTCGGAACCCCGCGCGGCCTCGAAGGCCTTGCGCCACGTCTCCCCCTGGGTCGAGTCGACGTATTGCGAGGCGATCGTTGCGAAGTCGACCGTGCTGAAGAGCGCCTTCGCCTCGGGGCCGAGCTTCGCAACGGGCTCGCCCTCCCGCAGGACGATGGCGAAGGGCACGGTCGAGGACGGGTCCGACCGGAATCTAGCGCGAAGCTCGATCGGTTGACCCTTCGAGCGCTCCTGATCGGCGAGCCAAGACCAGAGATCCGCCGCATCTTTCATGTTCCCGCCCGGAGCGAGTAGGGAGTTCCAACCGCGAAAGTGGCCCGGAAGGCTACTTGAAGCTGGACGCCAGGGGCCACCCCGTCGCCGGTCGCCAGCGAGCCCGTGCCCCGCGGCCGCGGCCACGCAGAGCGCCGAGAGCGCGAGTTGCTCGCCGATCGGCTCGTCGGCGTCACGCTCGCCGGCCCGGTCGAGGCTGGGGCCGTGGTTCTACCAGACGACGTCGAGCAGCTTCGCCGACCGGATGCGGGAGTCCTTAGTGATCAGGGATGCTCGGAGCGAGAGCGCGGTCGCGACGATCAGGCGATCTCCGGGGTCGCCGTGAAAGCCCTCGATCAGGCCGGCCTCGGCTGCGATGTCGGCCGACACCGGGACCACGCGGAGGTGCTGGATGCCGAGCAGTGTCGACAGCGCAGCTCGCGTGTCACCGCGAAACTGGAGTCGTCCCTTCCGGACCAGCATGGCCACCTCCCACGCGCTGATCGCGGAGATCGCAGCCTCGCGCTCGCCCGCGATGCGTCGCTTCGCCGCCACGGACAGCTTCGACCGGTCCGCCGCCCACCAGAGCCAAGCGTGGGTGTCGAGGACGATCATTCGTCGGCATCCCACGGCTCACCGATCGGCGAGACCAGGTCGCCCTGCCGGACGATGAGACCCTCGAGCGGGGCTTGCTCATCAGCCGGCTCGATCGGGACCAGCTTCGCGACCGCGTGACCGCGCTTCGTGATCACGACCTCCCGATGGGTCGCGGCCACCTCGTCGAGAACGGCGAGGCACTTCGCCTTGAACTCGCCAGCGGCCATGATGGTCGCACGCTTCATGGTCATGAGCTTATGGTCATGAGTGCGCACACGCAACGGTTGCCAGGATCGCGAGCCCCGCGTCGGCTGATCACGCCGGCGGCGCGACCAGCTCCCGGGCGATCGCGATCGCGGCGGCGAGCACGTCGTGCCCACCCTCTGCCGCCAGCGCGAGATCGGGCGCGACGCCGAGCCCGTCGACCGACGTCCCGTCGGGCGCCGTCCAGCGGGCGGCGCAGCGCAGCTCCGCGCGACCGTCGGCGTCGACGTCGAGCCGCCACGCCCAGCCCTTCCCGTGGGTGGCCTCGCCGACCACCACCGCGCGGCCGTGGCCGCGCAGCGCCGAGACGAGCAGCTCCGACGCCGACGCGGTCCTTCGGTCGACGACGGCGACCATCGGCAGGAGGCAGCGCGCCGGCCCGACCGCCACCCGGTCGGTCGCGTCCCCGTCGCCGTCGACGAGGCGCGTGATCAACGCGCCCTCGGGTAGCAGCGCGCTGGCGAGCGCGACCGCGGCCTCGAGCTCCCCTCCCCTGTTTCCACGCAGGTCGAGGAGCAGAGCGCGAGCGCCCGCCTCCTCCAGGCGGACGGCCGCCTCGACGACGGACGGCGCGAGATCGGCGGCGCAGCGCGCGATGGCGATGACGCCCACGCCCCCCGGCTCCAGCCGGACCGACGTCACCGACGCGGCGTGCAGCGCGTCGCCAGTGGCCTGCGCGAGCCCCTCCGTGGCCCCTCGGTCGAGCCGCAGCGTGTACAGCACGTTGACGGCGCTCGGCACGAGGACCGCACCCAGCGGATTGTTCATGTTGTTGCCGGTGGTCGGGCAGAGCAGACAGATCCCTGGCAGGTTGTCGATGAACACCAGCGGGTTGCCCATGGTGTAGGTGCCGCCCCCCTTCACGGTGGGGTGCGCCGAGCCCGCCTCGTCGCCGCTGGTCATGGCGATCTTGCTGCCCAGGTGGAGCGCGTTGACCATCGCGATCTTCACGAGCGGCGAGAAGCCCAGCGCCTGCGCGTTCATCCCGATGTTGGGGTACGGCACGGGGATCGGGGCCGGCGCGGCCGGCGTGAGGCAGACGTCGGGGAACCCGATGCTCTGGCCGGCGCCGCGGTTCGATGCAGGGAGCATGGTCGCTTCTCCTCAGCCGAGGTGGATGGCCTTGCCGTTGATGGAGACCTTCTCCTCGGTGAGGATCGAGGCGCTCTTCGCGCGCAGGTGGCTCGTGCCCTCGACCAGCGTGTGGCTCTCGCCGGCGTGGACGTGCAGGAGCTCCGTCACCCGCTGGCGGAGGCTGTCGAAGCGCTGGGTGACGGCGCGCGCGACCAGCTCCAGCTTGCCCACGTTCACCTGGAGGGAGCGGCCGGAGATCGCGACGCCCTCGTCGCCAGCCAGGGTCAGTGAGCCGCCGACCGCGCGCAGCTCCAGGTTCCCGGCGAACGCGAGCGTCCCCTTCCCCTTCGAGGCGAGGACGCCGATCACGTACGCCTCCTCCTGGGCGATCACGAGCGCGGTGTCGCCCACCGCAGGGTCCCAGGCAAAGGCGAGCGCCAGGCGTGCGTCCAGGCGCCGACCGTCGGAGAGAGCGACGAGCGCTCCCAGCGGACCGACCGCGAGGACCTCGGCCGGCCCGAGGTAGGTCGAGGCGACAGCGGTCGACGACACGGTGGCGTCGTTCACTCG
>JBKJLX010000133.1:0-2572 GCA_046596645.1 Polyangiaceae bacterium | reverse complement strand
AGCGCCGCCGCGAGCTGGTTACCCACGAGATCGGCGTTGATGTTGAACACGCCGCCTTCAGCATCCGCACCGAGGCACGCGATCACCGGCACGTAGCCCGCGGTCCACAGCAGCTCGAGCAGCGAAAGGTTGAAGCCCGTGACGTCACCGACCAGCCCGAGATCCACCGGATCAGGACCGGCGTTGGGGTACGGCTTCGGCGGCCGTCGCACGGCCTTCACCACCAACCCGGACGCGCCGTGAAGGCCGACTGGCTTCACTCCCGCCGCCACCAGCGTCGCGCAGAGGTCGACGTTCAGCTTCCCCGCGAGCACCATCTTCATCACGTCGAGGGTGGCGGCGTCGGTCACCCGGCGGCCGGCGATCTTCACCGGCGTCTGCCCCAGCCTCTCCTGGAGCGCGGTCGCCTGGGGGCCGCCGCCGTGGACGACCACGACGCCCTCCGGCGCCAGCAACGCGATGTCCCCCGCGACGGCCGCCAGCTGGGGGCCGGCGATGACCTCGCCGCCCAGCTTGATCACGACCGGCCTCGGGGCGTCGCCCACGGCCGCCGTCGCGGTCACGGGAAGCCCCCCGCGTCTTCCAGCGTGAGCCGCTCGTCGAGGCCCAGCACCAGGTTCATGTTCTGCACGCCCTGGCCGGCGCCGCCCTTGATCAGGTTGTCGATGGCGCTGAAGCAGGCGAGCCGGCGCTTGCCGTTGGCGACCTCGCCCAGCTCGAACGCGACCTCGGCGTGGTTGGAGCCGCTCACCGCGGCCACCTCGGGGAGGCGCTTCCTCGGCACGCGGACGAAGGGCTCCGCGTCGTACGCCGCGGCAAACGCCTCGGCGATCTGCCCCTTCTCGACCGAGGCGTCGACCTCGACGAAGCTGGTCGCGAAGATGCCGCGCGAGAGCGGCGCCGACACCGGCACGAAGTGGATCTGCAGATCCTTCGCGCCGGCGTCGGCCAGCAGCTCGAGGATCTCCGGCACGTGCTGGTGGGAGAGCGGCTTGTAAGTCTTCAGGTTCACCGCGCGGATCGGGTGGTGGGTCCCGATCTGGGGGGCGGCGCCGCTGCCGCTGGAGCCGGTGATCGCCACCGTGTCCACCGCGCCGCGGAGGAGGCCGAGGCGCGCCAGGGGCAGGAGGCCGAGCTCGATGGCCGTCGCGAAGCAGCCGGGCGAGGCGACCAGCCGCGCCTTGCGGATGGCGTCGCGGCGTAGCTCGGGCAGGCCGTACACCGCCTCCGCCAGGAGCTGGGGGGCAGGGTGCGCGCCGCCGTAGTACTTCGCGTAGGCCGCCGCGTCCTTCAGGCGGAAGTCGCCGGAGAGGTCGACCACCTTGGCGTTCGAGCCGGCGAGGATCTTCGGCACCACCGTCGCGGCGACCTTGTGCGGCAAGCCGAGGAGGACGACGTCCATCCCCGCCGCCGCCTCCTCCGGGGAGAGGTTCTGGAAGACCAGATCGCTCTGCCCCTCGAGATTGGGGTGGGCGGCGGAGAGCGGCTCGCCGACGTAGTCGATCGATGCGACCCGGACCAGCTCGACCTCGGGGTGGAGGAGCAGGCGCCTGATGATCTCGCCGGCGCCGTAGCCGCTCCCACCCAGCACCGCCGCCTTCAACCGCTTGCTCACAGGAACCTCCCGGCCCCTGGGCTAGCACGGCTGCGTGCCGGCGCCGCCTTGTGGCAGAGTGGCGCGCATGACGGACCCGATCCGGAGCGCCGTCGCCGGGCGCGCGGCGGCGATGATCGAGCGCATCACCGCGCTCGCCACGATCAACTCGTACACCGCCAACAAGGCGGGCGGCGACGCCGTGGGGGCCCTGCTGCGCGAGGCCTTCGCGGCCATCCCCGGGCTGCGCGTGCGCACCATCCCCAGCGCGGCCTACGCCGACCACCTCGTGATCGAGACCGACGCTGGCGCCCTCGCCAGCGCTGGCTGCGTGGCGCTGGTCGGCCACCTGGACACGGTGTTCGCGCCCGGCTCCTTCGAGGAGGTGCGAGTCGACGGGCCGCTCCTCCGCGGCCCGGGGGTGCTCGACATGAAGGGCGGTCTGGTGGTCGCGCTGGAGGCGCTGCGCGCGGTCGGCGAGGCGTCGGGCCGGCTGGGCGAGCTGCCGCTGCGCTTCGTCATCGTGGGGGAGGAGGAGATCGGCTCGCCGGAGAGCTGCGCCATCCTCCAGCGCGAGGTCGCGGGCGCCGCGTGCGCGCTGGTCTTCGAGGCCGGACGCAAGGAGGACCGGATCATCACCGCGCGCAAGGGCAGCGGCATGGCCAGGGTCGTCGCGCACGGCAAGGCCGCCCACGCCGCCAACGGCCACGCCCAGGGCGTCAACGCGATCTGGGCGATGGCGCGCTTCATCGACCGGGTGCAGGCGATGACCGACCACGAGCGCGGGGTCACGGTGAACGTTGGCGTGGTGAAGGGTGGCGACGCCAAGAACACCGTGCCCGATCGCTGCGAAGCGCTGGTCGATCTGCGGTTCGTGCGCGTCGAAGACGGCGAGGCGCTGCTCGCCCGGGTGCGTGACGCGGCGGAAGAGGCGGCGCGCGGCGTGCCCGGGTGCGCGTCGAAGACGGCGAGCCGGGC
>JBKJLX010000177.1:0-3475 GCA_046596645.1 Polyangiaceae bacterium | reverse complement strand
TGGGTGCCGTGTACCTCACGGGCAATGCCGGAACGTCTCGCCTCCATGTCCTCGCCTTCGCGCTGGTGGAGTACTTCGCCTCCGTCGCCGCCGGCCTGGTGTGGACGATGTTCTATGCGGTGCCGGTATTGGGCGCCGGGGCGCTCCTCCTCGCTGCCGGTGTCTGCCTGGCCCTGGAGGTCACGATGGCGAGGAATACGTGGCAGCTCCAAGTCGGGGACGGGACACCTTGGCTCCAGCACGGCAAGATTCGCACCGACCTTCCTCGGGGCACTCGCGTCGAGCGGGAGGGGTCGACCTTTCGCTTCACCGGCGCGGACGGCACGCTCTCGCTCCGCTCGGGCGCACTCGGCGCGGGCCGGGTCGAGTCACTTCTTCGGGAGCATGGGCTCGAGCCCGTGCAGGAGCGATGAGCGCGTGAAGCAACCCACTGCAGCACCGCCCCTCACGTGCCGCATCGAGATCGACTACGCCGTGGGCGCCGCTTCTGCCCGCAAGGGCTCCGAGGCGATCGTCGACGCCCTCCTCGAGAGTGGGGCGGAGGTACGGGAGACGAGGGCGACGCAGGCGATGGCGCGTGGGGATGCTCCGGTGTTCCGGGCTGGTCATCCCGACCAGGGTGACCCGTGGGCGTCACGCGCCGCCCTCGAGCTGTCGGGCTCGGTCGACGGCGGTGGCGGTCTGGAGGTGTTCCCGACTGCCTGTCGACTGCGTCTCCATACGCGCGGCGCAGAGGACGTGCTGCGTCGGTGCTTCCTGGCACTCGTCGGCTGCGGACCGGTCAGTCGCGCCGTGGCGCTGGAGGCGGGAGCGACCGCGCCTCCGCCGCTCCCGGGCGCTGGCTGGCTCACCTACGTCCCAGCAGGAGGACCTCCCCTGGTCGGCAGCTGGAAGCAGGAGCGCGAGGTGCCCGGCGGCGTCGTGCTCGTCGCCTACGATCTGTCGTCTGTGCGGAAGAGCGAGGAGCTCGCCGCACTGCAGAACGCGCTGCTCCTCCGGGGACCGCCGTCCACCGCTGCGATCGCCGAGACCGCACCGCTTCCTGCTCAGGTCCATGACGTTCCTGCTGCGGGGGGCCGATGCCACGCGCCGGCCACGGGCACGCCCAGGACCGGGAGCCCACCCGTCCTTGCGACGGAGGAAATCGACATCGCGATACTTCGTCAGGTCATGGCTCGCGGCGCGACGCCGTTCTCGGGAACGACTGCTCCGGAGCGTCTCGCCCAGCTCTCCGCGTCGGAGTCTGCGGCCAGTGCCAGCCCGGCGACGACCCAGGAGGATGGCGACGCGACGATGTTCCTCCCGCGCTCGGCGGTTCTCGTCGAGGTCGCTTCGGGCGTCCCAGGCCTCTCGGCTCCCGTGACGATCCCGGATCTTCCTGTCGATCGCTACGCAGCGCTCTGCGCCGAGCTCGACGTCCGGGGCCCTTCGGCCGAGGTCCTGAGGCGCTACGAGATCGCGACCGACCTGGCGCTGAAAGCCCTCCACGAGGAGCAAGCGCGCAGGTTCGCGGTCGATCCCGGGTTGCGATCGCGGTTCGACGAGCGGCGCGCTCATTTCCTGATCTTTCTGAGGACACCGCGCTGAGGAGACCGAATGGAGCCCATCGCCAAGCGAGACGACCGCGTGACTGCTGTCGACCAGCACCTGTGCCAGGGCAGCCTCACGCCCGCACCCTTCGGTGGACCGCTCATCGAGGATCTCAGCCCCAACGTGCTCGCTGAACACCGACCCATCGCCCTGCGAGACAGCGTCGCCCTCAACCAGCCGCCGCACGTACCCCCGGCAGGAAAATCCTTCGATGTTCCTCCGTTGAACCGGGGCATCGTCGTTGGCGCGTCGTCGACGGTGCTGGCGAACCACCGTCGTGTGGCGCGGAACGATGATGCCGTGGCGACGTGCAACGATCCGGAGGACGCCGCGGTAGGGCACATCGTGGCGGGCGGGACCGTCCTCGTGGGGTGACGGCGGGCAGAAGCTTCGCACAGTCGGTGCCTCGCTCCAGCGGCCGGTGACACTGTTCACCGCGCAGTTCCCGGCGCGAATGTCCACGGTCGTCACGCCGAACCGGGTGCAGTAGCTGGCGCTGGCGTCTTACTCTCCATCACTGTCGACGTGCCGCGTCCTGCGCAGCCCACGACGCACGCAGTTGCTGGAGGGCCGATTTCGGACGGGTCGTCGGCGCACAGCGCGCGAGGATCACCTTCCAGCCGTTCCGTGCTGCAGCCGCCTCCGCGACGATGCCGGCGACCTCGGCGGGGTCCACGCGCTCTTCGGAGATGCGCACCGTGCTGCCGTAATCCTCGGCCAGCGCCCGTCGCTCGCTCGCGCTCTTCGCCCGCTCGAGTACGCGAGCATAGGCCTCGCACGAGTAGGCGAAGGTCTCCCGCTTGCGGAACTCGATGTCGAGGAGCCACTCCTTCGTCCTGGTCTCGCGAAGGCCGACGGTGGCGCGCTTGCAGTTGTGGAAGATGTGCGCGGCCTCGTGGACGATGAAGTCGGCGAAAGGATCCTCCTCGGCGAAGTAGTCCGGCGAGACGTAGCAAGTGGCCTCCTCGCTGAGGCCAAGGAGTCGCTGCGCATCTTCCCCGAGCAGGTTGGCACCGAGGCTCGCGAGGTAGAGGTTCGCGAACGACCACGCGGAGCTGTCCCAGGCGTGCTCCAGCAAGAGCGGCTCGATGTTCGCGCTGGTGACGAAGACGACGGACTTCTCGAGCGTCGCGAGTACCGCGTCCTGCTCGACCCGCGGGAACAGCCCGCGCACCATCGGCGCGACCTTGGTGCGCGTGAGGGCGACGGTATCCGCCGTGGGTAGAGGCACGTGGGTGAGTCCGCCAGCAAGTCGGCGAACCTCGCGGACGAGCGCGCCGCGGAGGTCCTCGTGCGCGCGGTTCGCGCGTTCCATGAAGCCGTTCCCCGGCCATGCCGCGTGGTGCGGATCGACCAGGCCGGTGCGGAGGTACCGTTCCACCTCCTTGGCGATCGCGGTGGGCACGCGCTTCTTCACCGGCCCATCTTACGGGCGAGGACCGAGTGGCGGCGGTGTCCGGGATCGCCCTCGATAATGACCAGGTCGTGCCTCGGCAGTCACACCGACCGCCTGTGCTCTTGCACCACGCCCGCCGTCACGAGCCCCAGCCACTGCGCGGCGAGGAATCGAGCGAACGTCTGGTCGTCGATGAGCACCCCCACCTCGATGTTCCTCTCCTGCCCGCGCTGCGTGAAGTTCGCGGACGAGATGAACGCCTTCGCTGCGTCGACCACGACGCACTTCGCGTGGAGGCTGCACCACGGTGGCCCCGGCGAGAGCGCTCGCCTGTCGTAGTAGATCCTCGGATAGGGCGCGCCGAACGGCCAGTTCGCAGTCGTGAAGTCACCCAGCTGCTGGGCGAGGTGGGCCTGGGGGGAGACGCCGTGCTTCACCTGGGCGACGTCGACGAAGAAGACGGCGTCCACGCCATGCGCCACCATCACG
>JBKJLX010000001.1:0-5982 GCA_046596645.1 Polyangiaceae bacterium | reverse complement strand
TCTGAAACGAGGCCCGAGGGGCCCCTGTCGTGCGCGCGCTATCGACGCGCGCGTCTGCAGCACGGGTGCTGCAACGGACAAACGTGTGCGAGGGCGCAAAGACAGTGCCCGTCGCGGGCGCCAGATTACGGAATCGCCCTCACGGAAGTCCAGCGGCGATAGGGCCGAACCGCGCATGGTTCTTCGCAGCACAAAACGCGAACGGACGGTTCCCGAAGGAACCGTCCGTTGTTGTGACGTTCGTCGCGGCAAGGCGGGTTGGCGCCCCCCGCACAGCTTCACCTGCCGCGGGCCCCACTCCACAGCGGGCTGAGAATCCCCCAGACAGGGACTGTCAACCGGGCGCGAAGATGATGGGATACGTGACGGTGACGATGCCCCCCTCCGGCTGGGGGAAGGAAAGCCCGTAGAACGCGCGCACCACGCAGGAGACCACGCCGCCGTCGGGAAGGTCCGAGCCGCCGTTGCCGACGGACCCAACCGACCCGTCACGACCGATGACGAAGCGGACCGCGACGCGCCCGGCGAGGTTGGGGTTGTTGCGCAGACCACCTTCGTAACAGGCGCGGAACCGACCGAAGTTCTGGCGCACGATGCGCTGGATGACCTCGGGCGGGAGGCGACCGCTGACGCTGGTACCGCCCATGCGGACGCTCGGCGGCTTGGTCCGGTGGGCGCCGCCGAGGCGGCCGTTGCCGGAGCCGAAGCCCTGGCCGGTGCCGGTGCCGGCGCCGTGGCCGATGGTTCCGATGGAGCCTAGGCCGATTCCCTCACCGCGACCGCCGCCACCCTCGCCGATGCCGGAGAGGCCGAGGCCGCCGGCGCCGAAGGAGTCGCCGATGGCGTCGCCCCACATGTTGCCGCGGGCGGACATGTCATCCTGACCCAGCGACTCGTCACGACCCCAGGGCGCGGTCGGCGCGTCGGGGTCGCCGCCCATGCCGGAGTTGAGGAGGCCGATCATGCCGAACTCGGCCGCGTCGCGGAGCGCGGCCTGGCGCGCGAGGTGCGGGTCCGGGTTGTCCTTGGGCCCCTTGACGCCGTACTTCATGCCCTGCGCCTTGGTGTTCGGGTTCCCCATGGAACCCTCCTCGCCCTTGGCGCGGGTGCCGGTGCCGCCCTCCTTGTTGTCTGCGACGTTCTCCGTGACCTGCTCGGTCTCCTTCTCCTCGAGCTCCTTCTCGGCAGCGGCCTTGAGGTACTGCTCGATGAGGTACTTCTGCTCGTCGGAGATCCCGTCCTCGGCGGTCGGGTCCAGCGTCGGCATGAACATGTACACGGCAGCCAGGAGGCCGGCGTGCACCGCCAGCGAGAGTCCCTGGTACAGCCACGCGGCGGGATCCATCGCCAGGTGGCCCGCGACCACGCGGCCGGCGTTGGTCGTCGCGATCTCGAACACGATCGCGTCGAGCTCGACGCGCGCCTTCGCGTTTGCCGGCAGGGGGATCTGCTGCGCACCCGACAGCTCCGAGCACGGCTGCGCGCGGCCGCTGGCGACCGCCTCCTGCAGGCTCATGCGCTGGCCACCGATCTCGACCCAGCCGGTCGCGCGGGGCAGGACCACCACGTAGACGTTGCTGGCGTCGGCCAGGACGACCGGAGCGCGCGTGGTGCCCAGCTTCTCCGCCGGGATGAAGTAGTCACAGCGGACGCCCTTGGCCTCCTCCTCGCCGACGTAGAACGAGCGGGGGGGCGTGAGGTGCGCAACGTGTAGCGTCATCTGGTCCCACTTGATCTGGACCTCGACGGTGGAGGATGCGGTCTCCACCTCGTCCGAAGGGACGTCGGGCGCGCTCTTGATCATCTTGTAGGTGTAGGTGCCCTCGGGCGCGTCGTGCGGGACCTCGTCGACGTGGGCGTGCGCCGCCTGCGGTTGACCGAAGGGGCTGAAGGGGCTCGCCGCCGCGAAAGGGTTCGCCGCCGCCGCGAACGGGTCCGCCGACGCGAACGGGTTACCGCCACCGAAGCCGGTCCCGGGTGCTGCGCCGATCGCCGGGGAAGCTGCGGCCGGCGCCGCGAAGGGGTTTCCCCCCATCGGCGGCGCGCTGGCCGGCCCCGCGGCCGCTGGCGCAGCGGCCACCGCCGCGGCCTCGGCACGCTCGAGCAGGACCATCGTCCCGCCGATCTGGATCTGATCCCCTGGCGAGATCTTGCAGCGGTTCACCCGGGCGCCGTTGACCAGCGTGCCGGGCTCGTTGCCGAGATCGATCAGCGTGATCTCGTCGGGACCACCGACCTCGATGACGGCGTGCATGCGCGAGGCCTGCTCGTCGTCGATGCGGAGGTGGCTCTTGGGATCCTTGCCGACCTTGACGATGTCCTGCTGGACCGTCTCGCGGCGGACCAAGGTATCGCCCTGGTACAGGGCAAACGTGAGGGCGACCTTCTGCTTCGCATCCATGACTTATCGCTTCCTCCGGGTACGGCGCGCGTGATGAAACCGCCGCACCTCGCCCTTGGCAAACCATGCCAGCACCGTCAGGGGCTGGCACAGAAACAGTCCAGCACCGTCAGGGGCTAGAACAGGAACAACGCGAATCGACTCAGAGGTTCTCGACCGACTTCAGCATCTCCGGCACGAATGACGTGCGCGGGCGGATGAGCGTCGAGCGCACTGCGCCCGGGCGCACGCGGATCGTCGCGTCGTTCGGCCCGAAGCCACCGGCGTTCAGCGGATCGTCGGTGAACTCGTAGCCGTAGCCGCTCTCATCCTTGCCCTTACCGCCGGCGGCGGGCGCGTCCTGCGCGAACGCAGCCGAGGCCGAAAGGAGCAGCGAGATGCCGACGAATCCACCCAGTGCGCGCTTCTTCATGCCAGCCTCCGGAGTACAAACGAATGTCGTTACAGTGAGGATGTATCCCCGGTCGGGCCTGGCCGTCAACGTCGTGCGCTCGTGGGAGCGAAGGACGGTGAGCACCTCTCCCACCTGCTCACGAGCCCCAGTGCCCGCGTAGGTGGAGTCAGCCAGCACCGACAGCGACCATCTACGAACGTTCCAAAAAACTTCGGCCGGGCATCCAAGGGTGCCCGGCCTGGCCGTCTGGAGGAGGGCCGGCCCACGGGAAGGCCTCACCATCCGGAGAGCGGGAAGTCGGGCCTACTGGGCGCCGTCCGGGGCGTTCGCCCCGGCCGCCTCGGCCTCGGCCTCCATCTGCTTCATCTCCTGCTCCATCTTCTTCTTGTCCTCGGCCGTCTGCTTGTTGAAGGCGATGATCTCCTCGATCTCCTTGATTCGCCCCTTCTTGCACGCCTTGTCGTTGCGCGAGCCCTTGCCCGTGCACTGCGCGTCGGTCTTGGTGGGGACGGCGGTGACGTCCTCGACGGCGTCGGCGAACTCCGGCTTGCCCTGCGCCTTGGAGGCGAAGGTCTTGAACAGCTCGATCGCCTTCTTGAGGGCCGGCTCGGCGCTGTTGTCCCCCGACTTGGCACGGAAGCCCTGGGTGAGGATGCCGTCGTTGTAGTAGGCCTCGGGCCGGCTGGCGTCGATCGACTTGGCCTTGTCGAGCTCGGCCTGCGCCGCCGCCAGCTTGGCGTCGAAGTTGGAGTCGTCGATCTGTCCGCGGATGGCGAGCGCCAGGCCGAGGTGGGCGTCGTAGTCGTTGGGCCGGACGCGGATGGCCTGCTTGTAGGCCTCCTCCGACTGGGTGAAGCCGCGGAACTGCATGTTCACGGCCGCGTAGTTCATGTGCGCCTCGAAGAAATTCGGGTCGAGCTTGCGGGCCCTCCCGAACGACTCGACGGCGCCGTTGAGGTTGCCCAGCTCCACCGAGATGAGGCCGGCGGTGTTGTGGACCGCCGCGTAGCCCGGGTTCTTCTGGATGGCCTGCGAGCACACGAGCGCCGCGAGTTCGAGCGCCTGAGTGTCGGTCTTCGACGTGCGCGCGCCACGCGCCGACTTCGTCGATTTCTGACCGCCGCGCTGCTTTGCCGTCTCCAGGTAGTAGATGGCGAGCTGGTTGAAGGCCGGCATGTACGCGTCCTCGACGGCGAGCGCGCGCTGCAGGTTCTTCTTGGCGCGCTCGTAGTCGTTGGCACCGTCGGAGTCCGACGAGTTGTTGCCGCGCTTCATCTCCAGACGAGCCTGGTTGACGAGCGCCTCGACGTTCTGGAACTTCGAGTCGGCGACGGCGCGCTTCATCTCGCCGATGGCCTTGTCGACGTCCTTCTCGCCTGACTCCTCGAAGGTGAAGAGCGCGAGCTGTACGCGCGCCCGGTGGAAACCGGCGTCCTTGGAGAGGACCGCCTCGTATTGCTTCTTCGCTTCCGCGCGAAGGCTGCAGCGCTGGTAAGAGACGCCGGCGTTGTAGACGGCGGGCGCGAAGAACTTGTCCTGCTCCGAGTTGGCGTCGAGGAAGCTCTGCGCCACCTCACGGCACTGGGCCTCGCTCCAGCCCGACTTGTCGTTCCGCGCCATGGCCTCCTGCGCGGACTTGAACTTGTTCAGGGCCGCCGCGGAGACAGCGTTGCCGGCCGAATCCTTGGGGCCGGCACCTCCCTTGCCGCTGGGGTCCTTGGCGTCGGCGCCCGACCCGCCGCAGCCGGTGGCTGCGGCGAGGGTGGCGAGAGCCAGCGCGAGGGTCGCGAGGTTGGTCTTCATGTTGTTCATGACTTCGTCCTCACTTCACTTCTTGGCTTCGGGCTTCGGTGCATCTGCCTTCGGCGTCTCCGCTGTCTGCGGACGATCGATGGGGACCACGGTCCCGTCGATGTTGAGCACCAGCGGACGGTCGGCGAGGCCGGAGCTCACGCGGTTGGGCGAACTGCGGAACTCGTCGATGAGGCGGAACTCGGCGGGGTAGTTCTTCGACAGCCACTCCTCGCAGGCGCGGGAGTACTCGTCGAAGTACTGGTGCTTCACCGAGAGGCCGAGGCACGTCTTGTAGGCGGCCTTCGCCTGCTGCTTGATGGGTTCCGACGACTCGTCGAGCGAGTTGTAATAGGTCGTGAGGAGCTCGGCGTAGCTGACGTCGGTGCCCGGCACCATGCCCTGGCCCTTCCACTCCTTGGGCACCGGGGCGGCGCGGAACTCGGCGACGAACTTACCGTACATCTGCCCGACGCGCGCACCGGCGGCGATGACCCACTTCGGCGGGGGCACCGGCTGCAGCTCGACGATCTTGATGTACTCCGCCTCGGCGTCCTTGATGGCCGGGCGCTTCTTCTGCATCCAGTCGACGACCTTGCTCTTGACGAACTTCAGGACGTCGTCCTTCTCGCCGGAGCCCTTGTACTCGGGGAACCGGATCTTCTCGGCGACGGCGCGCTTCTCCTCCGCGAAGAAGAAGAGGGCCTCCCCCACGGCGGTGAGGGCCTTGCCCAGCCGACGCTGCTTCTGTCCGTCGTCACCGGGGATGGCGTTGAGCTTGTTCACGACCTCGCCCGGGTTGGCCCAGTAGCGGCGGACCTTCTCGTACTCCTGCTTGGCAGCGGTCTGCCCGCCGGTCTTGGCGTTGACGAGGCCGAGCAGCGCGTGCGCCTGGATCTGGATGTCGAGGGTCGCGTTGCGATCGATCTGACCGATCGAGCCGCTGAGCCGCTTGCGGGCGTTGGGCCAGTCCTCCTTCTCGGCGTAGTGGGCGCCGATGGCGAAGTTGATCTGCGCGCTCTCCGCGGACTTCTTCTGGCCGTAGTTGCGGTTGAAGAGGTCGGCGTTCTTGATCGCTTGGTCCTCCTGGCCGAGGCCGAGACGGAGCACCGTCGCATCCATCAGCGCCTGCGGCGCCTGCTCCATCTTGGCGTTCGTCTCCGCGAAGCGCTCGTACCAGCGCGCCGCCTCGTCGTAGACCGCGATGGCCTGGTAGTTCCCGCCGATCTCGAAGATCGCCTTCTTGGCCGACTCGGTCTCGTGCAGGTTGTACTTGGGGTCGATCAGGATCTTGCGGACCGCGATCGCCTTCGCGAGCAGACGTGCAGCCTGGTAGGCGCGCGCCGCGTTGTAGAGAATCTCGTCGTTGCGGGCGCACTGGTCCTTCTTGCCCGCC
>JBKJLX010000762.1:0-2518 GCA_046596645.1 Polyangiaceae bacterium | reverse complement strand
CCGGAGGCCTGACCACCGGAGGCCTGACCGCCGGAGGCCTGACCACCGGAGGCCTGACCGCTGGAGGCCTGACCGCCGGAGGCCTGACCGCCGGAGCCCTGGCCGCTGGAGGCCTGGCCGCTCGATGCGCTCGAGCCCTGCGACACGCTGCCGGGACCGCCCTGCGACACGCTGCCGGCGGACGAACCGTCCGCCGCGACACCGCCCGACGATGGGTTGCCGCCGCTGCTGTGCACGCCGACCGGCATCGCGCCCGTCTGCGACGAGGTCGCCTGCGCGCCGCCGCTGCCCGCGTGCGCCCCGCCCGCCGAGCCTGCGCCCTGCCCTGCGGACTGACCCGGGGACACCTGGCTCGCGCTCGCCGCGGGAGCACTGCCCTGCGACGCGCTGCCGCCCTGCGGCCCGGAGGCGCTCGCCTGGCTGCTCTGCGCGCTCGCGCCATTCGACGCGCCCTGCTGCGCGCTGCCGCCCGACTGTGATGCGGCGCCCTGCGAGGACGATGCCTGCGAGGCGCTGCCCTGCGGCTGCGAGGCGCTGGCCTGCGAGACGCCGCCCTGCGAGGCGCTGTTGCTCTGAGATGCGCTTCCCTGCGACGCGCTGCTCGCCGCGCCGTTCGATGGCGCGCTCGCCTGGGAGGATGCGCTGCCCGGCGAAGCGGCGCCGTGGCTGCTCGAGGACGTCGCGCCGTCGGCGCTGCTCGAGCTGGCGCTGCTGGGGCCGGGGCTCTGCGCGTGCGACGCCGAAGCCTGCGCCGACGACGCATGCTGTGGCGCCGTGCTCGACGATGCCGAGGACGCGCCGTGCGTCGTGCTCAGCGAGCGCGGCGTGTCCGCATGAGAGAGGCCGTGGCTCGCAGAGCTGGAGCCACCCGAGCCCGACGCGGGCAGGTTGCCAGGCGTCTGAAAACCTCCCTCGGGCGCGCTCGCGCTCTTTGCGACCGCCGACCCATCGACCGGGGCGCTGGGCGCCTGCGGCAACCCCTCGGGGGTGGCTCCACCCTGCGACTCGCCGAGTCCGAAGATCTCACGGACTTTCTGATCCTCTGCGCTCATCGTGCTGGCCCTCCTCGACGCTGCAACGCTCGATTCGTTCCGGATCGGCTCATCGCCACGACCTCGGCTGGGAGAGCGTACGCGAGACGAGCGCTCGCGGTGTCATCGCTTCGCGCTCGGTTGTCGACCACACCACTGCCCCATTGTCGGTTGGGCTCCGACATCGCCAGGCCCGCCGGTCCGTCGCGGCGCGGCGTTCAGAACGTGCGGTTGCGGCTGCCGATGACGCGGCCGAGGGCCAGCGTGCCGAGGGCGACGCCGTCGCCGTCGGAAGGGTGCTGCTGGGGGTGCGGCTCCACCACCATCCGCGCCTTGAACTTCTGGACGACCGGGAGCTGCGCCGACAGGTGATCGGGGAGGTAGATCGCGGTGGTCGGACCGCTGGCGGAGAGCATCGCGACGACATGGTCGCCGCCGAGGACCTTTCGCTTCTGGTACTTGCGCTCCTCCAGCATCGTCCGCTGCACGGTGGTCTCCAGATAATCGTTGGGCAGGTTGCGGTTCGCCTGCGCAAAGGCCGTCCGCAGGCGAGCGAGGAGGCTGTCGACGACGGGCGTCGACACGCGCTGCGCTTGCGCGAGCTCCTTCGACGCGTCGATCGCCTCCTTCAGCTTCTCGTTCGCGCCCAGCTGAGCGGCGAGCTCCAAGCTCGCTTTGAGCGTCTCGATGGGATCGAACTGGAGCTGCACCTCACCCGCGACCACCAGCAACGGGCGTTCCACGAAGCCCTCGTCGTCGACCGACTCCGACAGCAATCGGTTGAACGTCGCGGCGTCGGTCGGCTGGACGCGAGCGAGCGCGCGCATCACCTGGCGCCGATCCTTCTCCTGCTGCGCCTGCTCCGGCTTCTCCGGCGTCGTCACCCAGTCGTCGACACGACGCTCGTCGCGCACGGCGTCGTTCCACGCGGGGTACCTGCGGATGCGATCGGGCAGCCCCTCGTCGAACCAGATGAGGTCGACGACGTCGTTGGAGGTGACCCGCGGACGCTCGCGTCCCGATCCCATCACCCGCCCGCTGGCGCTGGACTCACGCCGGTCCGCCGCGGCGTTCGAGGCGCCGGCCACGCCGTCGAGCGCGGCGCGAGCCTCGTGCAGCACCTTCTTTGGAGCGTCCGGCGTCTGCTGGAAGGCCCATGCCCCGCCCGGGCCGGCGCCGCCCGGCTGAGAGGGAGAGGCCTGCGGTACCTGCTGCGGCGAGGCGTCGAGCCCGCGAAGGACAGGAGGCTGGCGGGCGGGCGGCGGCGGCAGCGGGGGCGCGGGTTGTGGCCCGCTCGGCATCGGCGGCGGCACCGTCTTCAGCGACCCGCTGCGCCCCCCCTGCTGCGGGAGCGGCTGGGAGAACGGCGGCGCCAGGGGCGGAGCCTGGAGCGGCGGCGCCGGCATCGGCGGCGCGGGCGGCGGCGGGGCGGGCGGCGGCGGCGGCGCGGGCAGCGGCGGCTGCGGCATCGCGCGGGTCGCCATCGC
>JBKJLX010000630.1:0-8269 GCA_046596645.1 Polyangiaceae bacterium | reverse complement strand
GCGCCTGCTCGGCGCGCGCCCGGATGTCCCGGTCATCGTCATCACCGGCCAGGGCAGCATGGAGGCCGCGGTCTCCGCGATGCGCGCCGGCGCCTACGACTTCGTGGTCAAGCCGGTCGACGTGACCTTGCTCGGCCTCTCGATCGCCCGCGCCCTCAAGCACCGCATGCTGCGCGACGAGCTCCGTCGCCTGCAGCGCACCGTCGGCGCAAGCGGCCGCGCGGACATCGTCGGCGACAGCCCGTCGATGCGCCGGGTCTACGACCTCATCGCTCGCGTGGCGCCGAGCGACGCTTCCGTTCTCGTCCACGGCGAGACCGGCACCGGCAAGGAGCTGGTCGCCGAGGGGCTGCACGAACAGGGTGGCCGCAAGGGCGCGTTCATCCCGGTCAACTGCGGCGCCATCCCGCGCGAGCTGCTGGAGAGCGAGCTCTTCGGGCACGCCAAGGGCGGCTTCACGGGTGCGGTGCGCGATCGGGAGGGCGCCTTCGTCGCCGCCGACGGCGGGACGCTCCTCCTCGACGAGGTGGGGGAGCTGCCCCTCGACATGCAGGCCAAGCTCCTCCGCGCGCTCGAGCGGCGCGAGGTGAAGCCGGTCGGCTCCGACCGCACGCAGACGGTCGACGTGCGGGTGGTCGCCGCCACCAACCGCAACCTCGCCAAGGAGGTGGCCGCGGGTCGCTTCCGGCAGGACCTCTATTACCGGCTCGCGGTGGTGACGGTGCGCATACCGCCGCTCCGCACCCGCCTCGAGGACCTGCGCTTGCTCGTCGACGCCATCCAGGACGAGCTCGGCCGGCGCCGCACCGCCCAGGGCATGCCGCCGCCGGAGCGGCTGGACGAGGCGGCCATGGCGATGCTCCAGCGCTACGACTTCCCAGGGAACGTGCGCGAGCTGCGAAACATCGTCGAGCGGTGGGCGGTGCTCGGCACCTCGCTCCCCCCCGGGGAGACGTCACCGCTGCCCACCGCCGGCGGCGCGCCCGACGCCCCCGCGGTGGCTGCCGGCGCCGCGGCGGTCGACGACGGGCTGGGGCAGATCCTCGCCCTGCCTTACCACGAGGCGAAGGACGCCTGGGTCGAGCGCTTCGAGCGCGCCTTCGTGCGCGAGTCGCTGCGCCGCTCGGGCAACAACGTCTCTCGCGCCGCGCGCGACACCGGCGTCGATCGCCGGCACCTGCAGCGGCTCATGGCGCGCTTTGGCGTGCGCAGCGACGAGCCGGAGGGCTGACCTGCGCGCCGGCTGCGCGTGCGACAGGCGCTCCGCAGCCTGGCCCGGCCGGGATGCGACATGGGCTCCGCAGCCCGACCTGCCATCCGGCGCTTTCGTCCGAAAACAGCCCAAAGTCAGTGCGGTCGAGGCGGGGATGACGCTGGCATCAACCGTGCTCTACCGGATGTCCGAGACCGCCGACCCACACCCGGGCCGGCCCCAAGGAGGATGTCATGTTTGGTCGCTCGATGATCCGCACGCTCGCCCTCGTCGTCGCCGTCTCCGCAGTGCCCGCGACTGCGCTGGCCGCCGGTCCAGGGGACCAGCCGAGCGCGGTGGAGCACGGCGCCAAGGGCAAGCGGGGCGAGGGCAAGGGTGAGCGCGAGGCCCACCAGTTCCCGATGAAGGGCGGCGACTTCATCACCATGGTCGACGCCCGCATCGTGAAGATCCGCACCAAGGTGCAGGAGAAGCTCGCCAAGCACCCGCTCCCCGACGCGACGAAGAAGGCGGTCCTCGCCGACGTCGACGCCGGTGCCGCCAAGGTGAAGGTGGCCGCGCAGAAGGCCGCCGCCGACGGCACCGTCACCAAGGAGGAGGCGAAGTCCGTCCGCGATCTCGCCCACGACGTGAAGAAGCAGGTCCGCACCAAGTATGGCCTCCCCGGCCGCGGCGACGGCAAGGGTGAGCGCGGCCACGGCAAGGGCAAGGGCGGCGGCAAGGCCTGATCCCGGTGCACCGACCCGGCGGGTGTGACGTCACACGTTGCGTCACACCGTCGGGCCCCGCCGCGTTCCACAGCGTCACCCCGCGTGACCCATCCTGTTTTTCCCTGGATATCAGGCCAGCCGACGCTGGCCGCACCGTGGCACCGCTCGTGCAAAAGCGGTCACCGTTCGAAGGAGGCTTCTCATGTCGATCTCCAAGGCGCTCCGTGTTCTGGCCGTCGCCCTCGTCGCTGCGTTCATCCCGGCGACTGCCCTCGCGGCGCCGACCACCGCCGGCACGCAGGTCGTCGCCCAGCAGGAGGGTGCGCGCATCGTCCGCAGCAAGAACGTCAAGCTGAAGGCGGGGAAGGCGGACAAGGCGGGGAAGGCCACGCGGGTCAGCAAGGTGAAGCGCAGCAAGATCGTCCGCCGCGCAGCCCACTGACCCGGTAGCCACACCGATTCACGACGACGAAGGCCCGAGCGCGAGAGCGCCCGGGCCTTTCGCCGTCTGCCCGCCGCCGTCTGCCTGCCCAGCGAGCGCGATCAGTAGAAGCGGTAGCCGAGCCCGAGGGGGACGACGAGGGCGGTGCCGCCGCCGTCGAGGTCGACCATGAGCCCCGGCCAGGCGCTCAACATGAACGACCCGGCGAGCGCGTCGACCGGCTTCCAGTCGGCGAGATTCATCGAGATCTCGACCGAGCCGCCCATCATCAGCCCGGGCTCGACGGTCCCCTGCGCGTCCGCCGCGTCGAGGCCGCTCGCGAGGTCGGCCTTGGGGATCCCGACCTCGCTGGCGCCGTTGGCATCCTCCAGCTCGTCGGGGATGGAGCCGCGCGCGCCGGTGACGTCGGCGTCGTACACCGTCGTCCCGATCAGGAAGGTGCCGCCGAGCCAGAGGGGGCCGACGACGTTGAGCGAGAACGAGGGCCCCCCTGCGAAGTGGAGGCCGGTGGGGATGCGCGGCGCGAGGAAGCCGCGCGCGCCGAGCTGGAAGCTGTCGCTGAAGCCATAGCCCACGAAGAGCTGACCGCCGAGCATCAGGTCGAGCGCGGGGTCGAAGGTGGCCTCGCACTCGCCGGCGCCGGGGACGGCAGCCGTCTCGCCGCAGGCGCCGATGAACTCGCCACCGGTCGCGCTGGCGTACCGGTACTCGGTGCCGGAGATCGAGGCGAGCGGAGCGCGATCGACGAAGCTTGCGTCGAGGCCGGCGATGATGCCGAGATCGATCACCAGGCCGCTGTCCCGGTGCTTCTCGGTGTCCTCCGGGTCGGGCTCCGGCCTCGACTCCGGCTTCAGCGGCGGAGGCGCCTCCTTCGTGGGCTCCTCCTTCGGGGGCGGAGGGGCGTCCTTCTTCGGCGGATCCTTCGGAGGCGGCGGCGGGGCGGCGCCGCCGCCCGCAGCGAGCGCTGGGATGCTGATCGCCTTGCGCTGGCCGATGGCGACCGTGACCTTCGCCCGGTGGTCCGCGCGGCCCGGCGCGGTCGCGACCACCTCTTGATCGCCGGGGTCGACCGGATAGGGGCGGCCATACTCGCCGGAGGGGATGACGACGGCGCCGACCATGACCCTCAGGCCCTCGGGCGGGTCGCGCTGCACGTTGACGGTGACGCGCGGCACCTTGGCGAAGAGGACGTTCTTCTTGGCGCGCGCGGTGGCCAGCCGGTCGTTGCGCTTCTCCTCGATGGCCTTCCTCTCGGCCTCCTCGAAGAGCACGTAGGCGCTGCCCGTCCGCCCCTGCTTCTCGCGGCAGAGCGCGAGGTCGAGCACGCTGCTGCCGCGACGATCGAGGCGGGCGCTCTCGTCGTACTTGGCGCAGGCCTCGTCGGTCTTGCCGGCAGCCATCAGCCCCTCGGCGTCGCGTGAGAGCACCGCGGCCTGGGCCACGTTGTCCTGCGAGGCCGCTGGCGCGGCGGTCGTGACCACGGCGAGCGCGGCGGCCAGCGGGAAGAAGTGAGTGACGACGGGCGAGGACGACAGACGCAACAGGGCCAAGGCAGATCGCGCTCCGGGGGGGCCCTTCGGGGCGGGCCACGCCACGCGGCAACTTACCGAGGTTTTGCTACCGTCGTCGACGAAACGGCAACCCGGCGACGCGTCAGAGGTCCGATGGCGTCGGGTGATGACTGAGCGCGACGAGCACGCCATCGGGATCACGGGCGTACAGCGTGAACGCGCTGGCTCGTTCGATCGGATGCCCCGACGCCTGGAGCTTCTGCCGCCAGTGGGCGCGATCGTCGACCTCGATGCGGAGCGCGACGCAGTGCCAGCCGGGGGCCTCGTCGGCGCGCCGGGGCTCGGTGGCCACGGCGCGCTCGACGGCGAGGAAGGCCTCGCCTCCGAGCGACAGCCACACCGACCGCGGCTTGCCCTCGGGGTCCTCGTGCCGCGCCAGCACCGGCAGCCCGAGCACGCCCGCGTAGAACCGCTCGGATCGCCCCAGATCGGCGACCACGACGGCGAGGTGGTGAAGAGCGAGCACCGGCATGCAGGCGATCGTAACGGGTATGCTCGCGCCCCGATGCGTGCCTTTGCCGCGCGGCTCGCCGCGATCGTGGTCCTCGCCGCCGCCGTCGCACCCTCCGGGTGCGCCATCTCCACCTGTCCGGAGGTGGAGTCGCCGGGGGGGGCAGCGACGGTCGGCCCGTCGTCATCGACCATCACCTCGACGGCGGCGCCGATCCTCCCCGAGGGGGCAGCGCGCGTGTCCTTCGACCGGCTGGTGAAGTTCCCCGACCCGGGCTGGCACGTCCCGCGCGCCATCCACTTCGCTCCGGGAGGAACGATGGCGACGTTCCTCGCCAGCGAGTCGCAGTCGGATCGCATGGCGCTGTTCGCGGTCGACGTCGCGACCGGCGCGGTGCGGGTGCTGGTGCGCTCGGAGGACCTCCCCGCGCGCAAGGGGGAGATGTCGCAAGAGGAGCAGCTGCGCCGGGAGCGGCAGCGGTCGCGCCTCGAGGGGATCACCGAGTATGTCTGGGCGGAGGACGCCGACGTGATGGTGATCCCCGCCGGCGGCGACGTCGTGGTTCGCCTGAAGGACGGCGCGCTGCGAAGGCTGACCGAGACCGAGGCGCCCGAGCTCGACCCCCGGCCCTGCCCCACCGGCGAGCGGGTGGCCTGGGTCCGCGACGGGGACCTCTTCGTCTTCGATCTGGCGGGCAACGCCGAGAAGAAGCTCACCCGTGGCGGCGCCGCGGGGACGACGCGCGGCCTCAGCGACTTCGTCGCCCAGGAGGAGTTCGACGAGCCCAGCGGCTACTTCTGGTCACCGGACTGCAAGAGCATCGCCTACCTGGAGGTGGACGAGCGCGGCGTGGAGACGGTGCCCGTCCTCGGCTACCGCAAGGCGGGCGAGGCGGTGCGCATGGACCAGCGCTACCCACGCGCCGGCCGGCCCAACCCGCGCGTCGCCCTGCGCCTGATCGACGTCGCGAGCGGACGCGACCGCCCGGTCGCCATGCCGGCCGACGCGGGGAGCGAGCCCTACCTAATGCGCTTCGAGTGGTCGCACGACGCCGGAGCCCTGTGGCTGCAGGCGCTGCCACGCGACCAGAAGAAGCGCGTCCTGGTGCGGGTCGACGCCGCGTCCGCGGCGGCGCGGCCCGTCGCCTCCGTCGAGGCCAGGGCCTGGGTCGAGCCCAGCCCGTTCCTGATCGCGCCCGACGACCAGAGCGCCTTCTGGCTGGAGCCCGACGCCGAGCGTGGGCTCGACGATCGCATCACGCGCGTGGATCTCCGCAGCGGCCAGCGGCGCGCGGTGACGCAGCCCGGGGCGAGCGCGTTCGCGCTGCACGGGCTGGACGCGGCGGGTCGCGTGCTCTTCGCGACCACGAACCGCGACGGCGTGCTGGGCCGTCGCCTCGAGGCGGTCCCGGTGGACGGCGGCGCCGCGCGCTTCCTCACTCCGGAGCCGGGCACGCACGCGGTGGTGGTCGGCGCGAAGGGCGCCGCCATCATCGACGTGCACTCGGCGAACGATCGCATGCCGGTGGCGGTGCTGCGTGGGGCCGACGGCGCGGTGCGCGCACAGCTCCCGGTGGGCCGCGACGCCGACCTGGAGACGCTGGCGCTGCGGCCCCCGCGGATGATCCGCGTGGAGCACGCCGGCACCACGCTGCACGGCGCCGTGCTGGCGCCGCGCGACCACGATCCGTCCCGCAGGTACCCTCTCGTCCTGATGGTGTACGGCGGGCCTGGCGTACAGATGGTGACCGACCGCTGGTCGCCGCGGCCGCAGTGGCAGCACCTGGCGGATCGCGGCTTCTTCGTGGCCCAGTTCGACAACCGGGGCACCAGCGGGCGCGGGCCCGCCTTCGCCCACGCCGTGGCCGGCCGCCTGGGCGTCATCGAGCTCGAGGACCAGGAGGCGGCGCTGCGCGCGCTGCTCGCCGCCGAGCCGTCGATCGATCCGGCTCGCGTGGGCATCTACGGCCACAGCTACGGCGGCTTCCTCTCGGCGCTCGCCATGCTGAAGCGGCCGGGCCTCTTCCGCGCCGCGGCCTCGGGGTCGCCGGTGACCGACTGGCGGCTCTACGACAGCGGCTACACCGAGCGCTACATGGGCCTGCCCGGCGCCAACGAGGCGGGCTACGCGGCGTCGCGCCTGCCCGACCTGGCCGGCGAGCTGCGCGGAAGCCTGATGCTCCTCCACGGGATGATGGACGAGAACGTCCACGTCGAGCACACCGCAAAGCTCGCCGACGCGCTGGTCGCCGCGGGCAAGCCCTTCGATCTCGTGCTGTTCCCCGCCGAGCGCCACGGCTACCGCAGCCCCACGGCGCGCGCCTACGCCAACCGGCGCGTCGTCGACTTCTTCGCCCGCGAGCTTTCGCCGTGAGCCCCCATCGGACACCGGAGCGGGGCGGCGAGGACGCCGCCGACTTCGTCGCGGCGAAGCCCCCCGTCCTCGGCAAGGCCGCGGGGATCGCGCTCGCCTTTGCCGGCCTGACCGTGGCGCTGGTCCCGATCCAGATCCTCCTCTCGATGCGCGTGCCCGGGCCGACCATCTATGTCCTCTGGGGGATGATCGCGTCCGGGGCGACGGCGCTGGTCGTGGGCCCCGCGCTGCTCCGCGCGCGCGGCTGGGCGGCCTCGATCGGCTTCGCGACCGCCGTCTCGCTGACAGGCCTCTCCGCGTTCTGGGCCTGGTGGAGCTTTGGCCATGGCGTCCTCCACGCGATGCCGGTGCTGGCCGTGGCGTCGAGCGTGGTGGCGCTGGGGCTGACAGCCGCAGCGGGGCCCTCGGTCGTGCGCACCGCGGCGGCGCGCAAGCGACTCCGCGACGCCGGGCTCGATCTGGGGTAAGCCGGCCGCGCTTTGGAGATCGTCAGGGAGTTCTTCGGTCGGCTGCGCGAGCTCGAGAGCCTCCTCACCTGGGGCGGCTACCCGGTGCTCATGTTCATCATCTTCGCGGAGACGGGCTTGCTCGTCGGGTTCTTCCTGCCCGGCGATTCGCTGCTCGTCACCGCGGGCGTGCTGGTGAACGCCGGGCTCATCAACCCCTTCGGGCTGAGCACCTTCGCGAACCTTCTGCTGATGAACGTCGTGCTCATGGCCATGGCCATCCTCGGCGACGCCATCGGCTACCAGATCGGCTTCCGCGCCGGCCCCGCGCTCTTCCGCAAGAAGAAGTCGTTCTTCTTCCGCCAGGACCACCTGGTGGCGACCCAGGCCTTCTACGAGAAGCACGGCGGCAAGACGATCATCCTCGCCCGCTTCATGCCGTTCGCCCGGACATTCGCCCCGGTCGTCGCGGGCATCGCGAAGATGCCCTACCGGCGCTTCGCCCTCTTCAACATCACGGGAGGCGTACTCTGGATCTTCTCGATGACCTTCCTCGGCTACTTCCTGGGGAAGATCTTCGACGCCAAGCAGATCGAGAAGGTCATCTACCTGATCATCTTCGTCAGCGTGAGCCCGGTGGCCTACGGCGCGATCAAGTCGTGGTGGGTCAAGCGCAAGGTGCCGATGGGCGAGATCACCTCGGAGGTGATCACCTCCGACGCGCGCCCGACCGAAGCGGGGACGGTCGCGGCGCGCACCGACAAGGACGCGGAGTGACCACGCCGACCCTGCGGTTCGAGAACCTCCTCGATCTTGCGCGCCTGCCGTACTTCGAGGTGAAGGACGGCGCCCTCGTCCTGGCCGACGCGAAGTTCGGCCCCGCCATCGACGTGCACACGCACCTGGCGCTCAGCTACCTGGTCCCGCAGAAGGTCGACCTGAACCGCGCCACCGAGCGCACCGCGCACTACCTGCCCGACGACCGCGCCATCGAGTTCGGCAATCCAGTACGCGCCCGGAGCGCCACCGTGGAGCAGGACGCGTACACCCTCGCGCAGGATGC
>JBKJLX010000598.1:0-2541 GCA_046596645.1 Polyangiaceae bacterium | reverse complement strand
GGCGCCGCCGGCGGGACGCTCGCCATGGGGTCGGCCAGTCCCATCGTCGCCTCGCGGAAGTGGAGGAAGAAGGTCTGCAGGATCGACAGGCAGGGCACGGCGAAGAGCGCGCCCTTGATCTGGAAGAAGTGCTCGCCGACCAGCAACGAGAAGACGACGAGCACCGGGTGAATCTTCGCCGAGTCGCCGATGATCTTCGGGTTGAGGAAGTTCGCCTCGAGCTGGTGGATGCCGACGATCCACGCGAGCACGGCGAAGGCGGTCCCCGGCGACTGGGTCAGGCCCACCGCCACCGCGGGGACGGAGCTGAGGATCGAGCCGAAGATCGGGATGAGCGAACCCACCGCGGCGATGACCGCCATGATCGGCCAGTACTTCAGGTCGAAGAGCCAGAAGCCGATCGCGGAGAGCACCCCGTTCACCACGCAGATGAGGAGCTGCCCGCGGACGACGCCGGAGAGGCCGCGGTCGAGGCGGCGAAGGAGCCGGTCGAACGAGTCCTGCGACTCGTAAGGGACGAGATCGCGGAAGAAGTCGAGGATCCTCTCGTGGGTCAGCATCATGTAGCCGCCCAGCATGAGGGTCATGAAGAAGACGAAGATCCCGCGAGAGACCGCGCTGACGATGCGCTGACCCAGGCGCAGCAGCTCGCCCGCGTTCTCGGCGACGTAGCTGCGGCCGCGAACGAAGCCTTTCTGAAGCAGCGCCTCGCTGGAGATCGCCCCCTCGTCGGTCTCGACGCGCTCGACGTGCCAGCTCTCCTCGCCGCTCTTGCGGAGGACGACGCCGTCGCCCACCACCACGTCGAAGCCGCCGTCGGTGGTCGGCTGGACGCGGAGATCGGGCGAGGTCGCGACCTTCTCCGCGGCCTCCTCCACCTCGTCCGCTGCGCCGGCCAGATCGGTCGCCGGCTGGCCGGTCCACTGGCGGATGCGCGCGTCGATTGCGGGGAGGACGTTCTCCTGCACGTGATCGACGGTGTGGGGCAGCTCCTTGCGGAGCGCGTGACCCTCGCTGATGAGGCTGGGCACCACCAGCGCGACGAACCCCCCGATGGCGCCGAGCGTGGCGGCGTAGACCAGGAGGATCGCCGCCCAGCGCGGGATGCGCAGGTGCTCGACCCGCAGCACCGCGGGCAGGAGCACGTACGCGACGAGGATGCCGAGCACGAAGGGGAGGAGGACCTCGGCGCTGACGACGAGGACCGCGGCCGTCACCAGGCCGCTCACCCACAGGAAGATCTTCTGGCTACGTCGCCGCCGGTCGTCCACCCGTTCAGATCCTCTCGCGCTCGAGGTCGGCGAAGGCCGGGCGCAGGTGCTCGCGCGTCGCGTCGAGCGCCTGGGGGACGACGCGCAGATCGGCGACCACCGGCATGAAGTTGGTGTCGCCGCTCCACCGCGGCACGACGTGGATGTGGAGGTGCTCGGCGATCCCCGCGCCGGCCGCGGCGCCCAGGTTGATCCCGACGTTCAGCCCCTCGCAGCCGACCGACTTGCGCAGCCGGGTGCAGGTCTGGCGCACCATGCGGAAGAGGTCGTCGTGCTCCTCCTCAGGCAGCTCCTCCAGGAAGCTCGCGTGGCGCCGGGGCAGCACCATGAGGTGCCCGGCGGAGAACGGGTAGCGGTTCAGCACCACCAGCGCCGAGGGCGTCGCGCAGACGACCAGCCGGCGAGCGAGCTCCGCGTCCTCCGCCTCGTCACCGAAGCAGAAGATGCAGCTGCCCTTCGCCTTCGGGCCGAGGACGTACTCCATGCGCCACGGCGCCCAGAGCGGGGGGTCCGGCATGCGGGGCCCAAGGTACCACGCGACGGCGCCTCCACTGGCGTCTACGATCGCTGCGTGCGTGACCGGGCCGTCCAACCGCTGCGCGCCCTGGCGATGCTCGTGAGCATCGCAGGCGGCGCCTGCTCCCTGACCGACCTCGATGGCCTCGCGGTCGGCACGAGCGACGGCGGCGGCGACACGACCAGCACCGTGCTCAGCGCGTCGTCGGGCGAGACGTCGTCGGCGAGCGGGAGCGGCGGCGGCGTCAGCAGCAGCGGTAGCTCCAGCAGCTCCACCACGTCGACGGCCACCACTGGCGTCGGGACGACCACCGGAACCGGCGGCGATGGGGGAGGTGGCGCTGGTGGAGGTTCAGACCCCTGCCTGGAGGGGCAGATCTGCCGGCTGGTGGACGACTTCGCGGATGGCAGCGCGCTGTGGGCCACCTACGGCATCTGCGACACGTCGGACACCGAGGGCGTCATGGAGGTACGAGCGGAGCCGATCGTCCAGACGGCGTCGTACTGCGGTTACTTCACCACCGCCGTCTACGACTTCCGGGGCGGGTCGGTGGTGGTCGCGGTCGATGAGGTCACCACCGACGGCTTCGGGGTGCAGACGTATCTCAACGTGGACAGCGCCGACCAGAGCGCCACCGTCAGCCTCGTCAAGTCGAACGGCGCCCTCACCTTCGCGGATCGCTTCCTGGTCGAACACGATCCGGTGCAGCAGCGCTTCTGGCGCGTCGCCGACCGTGACGGCGCCCTCGTGCTG
>JBKJLX010000557.1:0-8356 GCA_046596645.1 Polyangiaceae bacterium | reverse complement strand
GGTCGCTCATGCAGGTGGTGGACGCGTCGCCCTTCGAGGACTTGTCGACCCTGGGCACGATCTCGAAGTAGAGCTTGGAGATTGTGCCCAGGGTCGACAAGTCCTCGAAGGGCGGCGCGTCCACCACCTGCATGAGCGTCCTGCGCCCATCGAAGAGCCGGAGGATGCCGTTCAGCTCGTCGGGGATCTCGTTCAGGCGGTCGAGCAGCTGCACCGCGTCCAGCTCGAACAGCGTGGAGAGCGGGGGCAGCGCCTCCAGCAGGCGCCCCCACTCGTCGACCCGCCGCATGCCCTCCATGAGGAGGTGCTGGGTCGTCGCCTCGATCACGTCCTCGTGGTCGACGCGGCAGAACTCGACCTCGAAGGTGCCGTTGCCCCACACCAGGGAGCGGTAGACGGCTTCTTCCCCCACCAGGCGGCCCAGCGAGGCGTCGACGACCTTGCCGTCGCGGAAGTAGATCTTGACCTCCTGCCCCTCGGCGCTGCGGACGTGCGTGACGCCGCTCTTCCGGCTCACCTCGAAGGTCTGCAGGAGGTCGACGACGCCCATGTCCTCGAGCAGACCGGTGAAGCGCGTGCGCGAGCTGGTGGGCTGCTTGGTGGCGATGCCCTCCTGGGTGCGCTTGGCCAGGAGAAGGTTGACCCGCGCGATCAGCTCGCGAACGAAGATGGGCTTGGTGAGGTAGTCCTCCACCCCCAGCTCGAGGCCGCGGATCTTGTCCTCGATCGAGCGCTGGCTGGTGAGGAAGACGACCGGGATGTTCGCCCACTCCGCGCGCTCTTTCACCGTGCGGACCAGCGCATAGCCGTCCAGGTGGGGCAGCCGGGTGTCGGTGAGGATGAGGTCGGGGGTCGCCAGCTCCAGCTTCTCCAGCGCGTCCTTGCCGTCGGAAGCGGTGGTGACGGTGTAGCCGGCCTTGCGCAGGCTCACCTCGAGCACGCGGACGCTCCGCGGATCGCTGTCGACGAGGAGGAGCTGGTGCTTGGCCACGGAGCGGGGCGAGCTTCGCGGGACGTGCCGGATCCGTCAAGCTCCGGCGATCGCGCACGGCGATCCGGAGGGTCGCCGGCACGGACCCGATGTTACGTCGGGTACCGCGCCGGCGCCGGGACCGTCGACCAGCTGCGGGTCAGATCTCGGCCAGGATGACGTTGCGGCGGGAAGTGAGCTCATCCTCGCTGATGAGGCCCTTCTCCTCCAGCGAGGCGAGCCGCGCCAGGCGGTCCCCGATGCTGGGGGCCGCCGCCGCGGGCGCAGCGCCGCCTGGACCGGGGGCTGCATGCGGCGCGCCGACCGCGAATTGCGGCTGCTGGCCCTGCATTCCCTGGCCCGCGCCGCCCATCATGTTCGCCATGCCGACCCCGACCGCCATCTGCGCGCCGAGCGCGGCGACGCCGCCGCCGCCGCCCTCGCCCTTCGCCATGCCCTGGCCGGCGCCCATCATCGCCTGGCCGGCGGCGTAGTTGGTGTAGTTGCCGGCCAGCTGCTGGACGTAACGCTGGTCGTTGCCGAAACGCTGGTCGAGCTCGAGCTGCTTGGCCTTGGTCACGTCGGCGGCGATTCCGACACCGCGCCGCGCGTCCGCCCGGGTCTTGTTGGCCTCCCGGAGAAGCTTCTCGTCCTCCCCCGAGAAGTTGATGTTGAAGTCGGCGATCTGGAGGACCTTGATGCCGATCTCGTTCAGCTCCGGCGCGGCCTGGACCATCCGCCCGGCGAGCTCGGAGGTCATGCCGCCCAGGTTCAGGAGCGAGCGTCCCGACTGCGCGCACATCTGACCGATGACGGTCTTGACGCTGCGCATCAGCAGGCGCTTCACCCAGTCGAGGATGACGTCGTTGTCCTGCGAGCCGGCGGCCTGCCCGTGGTAGCCGATGACGAAGCGCACCGGGTCGGTGATGACGCACGAGAACTCGCCGTGGATGCGAGGCGTCACGAACTCGAAGAGGATGGGATCCTCCATCGACTCCAGCTTCCCGCCGAAGGGGATGCTCCGGATCGGCTGCGTCTTGACGAAGAACACCTCGGCAATGAAGACGTTCCCTCCGGTGAACTTGTTGATCAGGTTGTTGAGGAAAGGGATGTTCTGCGACGACAGGGTGTGGCGCCCGGTCGGCAGCCAGCCCTGGTACTGCCCGTCCTTGAAGAAGAGGGCGCACTCGTCGCTGTCCACCGTCAGCTGCGACCAGAAGGGGATGTTCTGGTCGGGGTGCTTGTAGACGACGAGGTGCTTCAGGTGATCGGGGCGAGCGATCATCATCTCGCCGACGCCCTGCTTCACGAAGTTCATGATCCCCATTCCGCCCCTGCTCCTTCTCGTACCGGCCTGAACCACCGCGGCGCGACGCGCCGCCCGCACCTTGCTCGCGCAAGCAGCGCCGAGGATAATCACCGCATGCCGCGCCGGCAACGGCCGCGGCCCTCTCATCGCTTCCAAAGGACGACAGTGTGCCGCTGACTCCGGTCGACCCGTCGACGCTCTCCGCGCCGCTGCAGCGCATTCTGCAGGCGCCGCCGAAGCTCCAGGAGATGGCGGCCAAGGGCATCGCACCTGGCGTGAA
The DNA here is from genome assembly GCA_046596645.1 of Polyangiaceae bacterium. Classification (GTDB taxonomy): domain Bacteria; phylum Myxococcota_A; class Polyangia; order Polyangiales; family Polyangiaceae; genus JBKJLX01. The sequence goes on along the minus strand of JBKJLX010000557.1, from coordinate 5,797 downwards.
GCCGGGCGACCTGGTTCTTCTTCTCGTCGTCTTCGCCGCAGGCGGGCCGCCGCTCGCCGAGCTCGCCGACAAGACCCTGGGCGCCCTGCCAGAGCCGGTCCTCCAGGGCGCGATCCAGGGCGAGCTGGCGCCGCAGGTCCTCCACGAGCTGGCGCTCCGCTACCACGCGCGCGTCGACGTCCTCGAGCGGCTGCTCACGTCGCCGACGCTCGACATGGAGACGGTCGAGGCCGTCGCCAAGGTCGGCAGCGAGGCGGCCTGCGAGTTCGTCGCCACCAACGAGCAGAGGCTCCTCGAGAACCCGAGGATCATCGAGCTGCTCTACATGAACCGGAACACGCGCATGTCGACCGCCGACCGACTGGTCGAGCTGGCCGTGCGCAACAAGGTCGAGCTCGACATCCCAGCCTGGAAGGAGGTCCAGGCCGCCATCGGCGACGAGCTCATCATGGAGGCGAGCGACGAGCCGTCGCCCGACGACCTCCTCTTCGCCGAGACGCGGGCGGTGGCCGATCAGCTGGCGGCGGACGGCGAGGCCGACGACGTCTACGAGGAGGACGACGAGGGCAAGCTGGTCCTCCGCGACAAGTACATGCCGCTGCAGAAGCGGGTGTCGATGATGACGCCCTCTCAGAAGATGCGCCTCGCCTCCCTCGGCAACAAGGAGGAGAGGATGCTGCTGGTCCGCGACTCGAACCGGCTGGTCGCGGTCGCCGCCGTGCGCAGCCCCGGCTTCTCCATGGCAGAGGCGGAGAAGGTGTGCGGCAACCGCAGCGTCGCGGAGGAGGTGCTGCGCATCATCGGCAGCACGCCCGAGTACACCCAGAGCTACGTGGTGAAGAAGTCGCTCTGCGAGAACCCGAAGACGCCGATCGCCCTCGCCACCAAGCTGATAGTGCACCTGCGGGAGAGCGATCTTCGGGCGGTCGCGCGCAGCAAGAACGTCACCGGTCCCGTGCAGGAGGCGGCGCGACGCCACCTGGAGCGCCGAAAGAAGTAGCTCAATCCGCCGAGCTGCCGATGGCGACCTTGGTCTTCGGCGGGCTGACGATGAAGGTCACCATCCGCTCCTTGGCCTCGAACTCCTGCCGGTACACCTCGGCCGAGCGCTTGTGCTTGAAGGGCCCGACGCGGACGCGGTGCCACAGGCCACGGCCCTTCACGTGGGCCGACTCGACGTAGGCCTTGTGACCGCGGCGGCGCAGCACCGCGGCAAAGGCGTCGGCGTCGTTCTTCTGGTCGAAGGAGCTGACCTGTATCTGGAAGCCGCCCGGGCCGCCCGCCTCGACCTGGGTTCCGCTCTCCTTGGAGACCTCACGCGCCATGGTGGTGAGGGCATCGCGCGGGGCGGCGGCGTCGCTGCCCCGTGTCGCCAGGATGTCCTGCGCCGGCAGCGGGAAGACGGGCAGACGATCGAGCGCCGGCGGCGGGGTGGTCGGGTGCCCCGGTGGAAGCTGCAGATCGCCGGCCGCCTTGTCCTTGCCGATGGTCTCGAGCGCGGTCGTCGTGTGCTCGCCGTCGGAGAGCATGCGCGGGAACGTCACGGCCACGTCGCCGGCTCCCTTGCGCGTCTCCGGGCCGCCGGTCCTCGCCACCAGATCGCCGAGCGGGTCGTGCGCCGGTGCCGCATCCCTGGCCGGCGCGCGGAGGAGGAGCGCCGACGCGAAGACGATGCACGCCCCGCCGAGGGAGGCGAGGACCAGCGCGCCGAGGCGCGACGGCCGCGGCGCGGCGTGATCGGTCTCCTGGATGTCGTCGAGGTTCTTCACGCCGGTGTCGATGGCCATGGTGATGACGGGCTCCTGAACGTTGCGTGTGCGGGGTCGTCGAGAGAGAGATCGTGGGCGCCGGGCGGGCGCGATCAGCCCGGGTGCGGCGCCTGGTCGGCGGCGCCCTCGGCGATGGGCGCGGCGTCGAGCCGCTCCATCTTGTCGAGGGCGGTGATGCCGAGGACGTCGAGGCCGGCGCGGTAGACGAGGCGGATGGCCTCGACCCAGGCGAGGCGGGCGCTGGACTTGTCCTTGTCCCAGGACGCCTCCCAGCCGGCCTCGCTCATCGCCGACTTCTGGGGGAGGATCGGATCGCCCTCGTTCTGCAGGCGCGTCCAGTAGCTCTGGAACAGCTCCGACAGCTCCTTCAGGAAGAAGAGGACGAGGTGCGGCTCGCGCGAGGCCGCGGCAGACTCGAGCACCGTCGGGAAGCGGCCGAGGTGGGCGAGGATCGCGAGCTCGTCGGCATGGGCCAGCTTCTCCGCCACCTGCTCGGAGAAGGCGGGCGGCTGGAGGCCGAAGTTCAGCCCGCGCCGCAGGATCGAGCAGAGGCGTGCGTAGCCCATCTGCAGATAGAAGACGGGGTTGTCGATGCTCTGCTTCTTCGCCACCTCGATGTCGAGGTCGATGGAGACGTCGTTGCGCCGCGCCAGGTAGAAGTAGCGGAGCGCGTCGGCGCCGGCGCCAGGGCGGTTCATCGAGTGGTCGATCTCCTCCACCACCTCCTCGATGGTGATGAGGTTGCCGAGGCGCTTGCCCAGGCGGTACGGCTTGCCGTCGCGCAGCAGGTTCACCAGCTGGTAGAGCAGCGTCTCGTTGCGCTCCGCCGGCAGGCCCAGCGCCTGCAGCGCGGCGCGGATGCGGGCGACGTACCCGTGGTGGTCGGCGCCGAGCACGGTGATGAGCCGGTCGAACCCGCGGTTCACCTTGTCGGCGTGGTAGGCGATGTCGCCGGCGAAATAGGTGAAGAGGCCGTCCTTCTTCCTCACCACGCGGTCCTTGTCGTCCTCGAGATCCGCGCTCTTGAAGAAGAGGGCTCCCTCCTTCTCCTCCAGGTAGCCGCGGCGGGACAGCTCGCCCAGCGCCGCGGAGACTCGGCCCCAGCGGTGGAGCGAGTCCTCGCTGAACCAGGTGTCGTGGCGCACGCCGATGCTGGCCAGCGTCCTCTTGATGCCGGGGAGCACCGCCGAGCCCGGCACGCCGTCGAGCATGCGGGTGATGGCGATGCGGGCGATCTCGGAGACGTCGCCGCGCCCCATGGTCTCGCGCTCGTTCTCGAGGAGCCAGGCGGCGAGCTCCTTCACGTAGTCGCCGCCGTAACCGCCCTCGGGCGCCGGCTGGTCCTTGGCCGCCGCCTTCACGCTCTCGGCGAGCAGGCGCACCTGGTTGCCGAAATCGTTGATGTAGTACTCGCGCACCACCTTGTGGCCGGCGGTCTCGAGCAGGCGCGCCACCGCGTCGCCGAAGATGGCGCCGCGGCCGTGGGAGATGAGGAGCGGCCCGGTGGGGTTGGCGCTCACGAACTCGAGGAGGATGCGCTCGCCGGTCCCGGAGGGCGCTCGGCCGTAGCCGTGGCCCTCGCTCAGCACCTCGGCCAGCACCCGGTGGAAGACGCCGGGCGCCAGGCGCAGGTTGACGAACCCGGGGCCCGCGATCTCGACGGCGCGCACCGAGGGGTGCTGGGCGATGCGGGCGGCGAGCTGCTGGGCGATGTCGCGCGGCGGCTTGCCCGCGATCTTCTGCAGGGCGAGCGCGGCGTTGGTCGCCATGTCGCCGTGCTCGGGGCGCTTCGGACGCTCGACGGAGAACGTCGCGCCGCGAACCGCCTCCGGCAGCGATCCCTCGTCGCACAGGCCTGCGATGGCCCCTCCGACGATCGACCGCACCTCTTGCTCGACACCCATGACCCCGCTCCTAGCCCGGGTCATCGGACCCGACCAACTTTTCGTCTACAGTGTCCTACATCGTATCCAGCGAACCAGGACTGCTGACCAGCGACCCCAGCTGCCTGGATTTCCAGCGGGTCTCCTCGAGCTCGCGATGGGGGTCGCTCGCCTCGACGATGCCGCCACCGACGATCCACTCGCCCTCCCCCTCCCCGCCCGCAGGAAAAACCGCGGTGCGGATGGCCATGCCGAGGCGGATCGAGCCGTCGTGCGCGCACAGGCCGAAGCCGCCGGTGTAGAGGCCGCGCCGCGCCGGCTCCAGGGTGGCGATCACCTCCATGGCCCGCACCTTGGGCGCGCCGGTGACGCTGCCGCTGGGGATGACCGAGGCCAGCACCGCCTCGCCGCCGAGGCCGGCGCGAGCCGCCGCGCTCACCGAGGCCACCCGGTGAAGGACGCGCCCGGCGCGCACCACGCGCGGCGCCGCCACCGCGACCGAGCCCACGGCGGCGACGCGACCCAGGTCGTTGCGCTCGACGTCGATGATCATCGACAGCTCGGCGCGCTCCTTGGGATCGGCGTCGAGCTCGCGGGCCATGCCTGGCCTGCGGGGGCGCGTCCCCTTGATGGGATCGGTGCGCAGCGCGCCAAAGCGCGCGCCTCCGTCGCCGGCGCGCGCGTCGAGCAGGAGCTCGGGCGAGGTCGAGACGGCCCTCGCCTGGGGCCAGGTGAGGAGCGCCCCGAAGGGCGAGGGCGCGGCGGCGAGGAGCGTCCGCGCGAGCGAGAGCGCGAGGCGCGCGTCAAACGGCCCGGGCGCCGTCAATCGCAGACGACGCGCGAGGTTCACCTGGTAGAGGTCGCCGGCGCGGATCAGCTCCAGCGCGGCGCGGACGCGGTCGAGGTGCGCCTCGGGCCGCTCGTCGTCACGCACCGCCCACGCCGCGGCAGGCGGATCGGGAGCGGCCGCCCGCGACGCGGCGGCGGCCAGATTCCGCACCGCGCGGGCTTCGACTCCGACCGCGGTGACCGTACCCGCGCGGTGATCGATCGCGACCACCGCGGGGAACCGCCACCAGTGGACCGTGGTCGCGGTGGCGGCGGGCCGATCGTCGGCGCCCACCCACGCGGGGCGCTCCAGCGCCGAGCGCCTCGCCTCGTAGGGGATGACGCCGATCCAGCGGGGCACGAGGGCGGCCAACGGGTCGCCTGCCGGCGGCGCCTCGCCGGTCCAGGGGTCGAGCTCCGCGCTCGCACCGTCAGGATCGCAGGCCACGAACGACCAGCGACCCTGCTCCGACCAGCCGCCGCCCACCCCGTCGCAGAGGGCGCATAGCCCCGGGCGATCGGCGAGCGCCGCCATGATCCTCTGCGGATCGGCGGGAGCATCGACGCGTGCGCGGACCAGCACAGGGGCACTGCGCTTACCACGCCCGGCGCGGCGGCGTGCCCAGCGGCGGGCGAGAGTTGCCGCCAGCCCGACGCTGCCTCATGCCGGCTGGACCTTGCCCGCTCGCTGGTTCAAGCACGCTGCCCCGGCCGCATGCGCGGTCCTCGCGCTCGCGGCGTCCTCCTGCGAGGACGAGCCGCCGGCCATCGAGATCGCCGTGACGCTCGGCCACGAGACCGACGCCATGGAAGGCATCTCGTCGGTCGAGGTGCTGGTGCGCGACGCCGACGGCGAGGAGGTCGCCAGCGGCTCCGCCGCGCCAGGCGGGTCGATCGAGCTCGGCGAGCAGCCCATCGACGCCCTGGTCACCTTCGAGGTTCGCGGGCGCGGCGACGGCGAGGGGTTGCGCGGCCGCTCGCTCGGGCTCCTGACCGGCGCCATCGACGGCGAGGTGGTGCCGCTCTTCGCCCAGCGGACAGGCGCCTTCGCGCGGCCTCCCGGCGCCCTGGTGAACGCCCACGTCGATGGCATCGCGGCCGTGATCGGCGAGCGCTGGCTGCTCTCCACCGGCGGGTCGCTGGCGCTCGACGAAGGCGGCGCCGACGTCGACCCCGGCGCCGCCGATTTCTACGATCTCTTCGCGTGGGGTGGCGCGAGCAGCTTCGTGATCCCCCGTCGCGCTCGCTCCATCGTCACCCGGGGCACCGCCGCGCTCGTCATCGACGAGGCGGGCGCCACCTGGGTCGACTTCGACA
>JBKJLX010000479.1:0-3183 GCA_046596645.1 Polyangiaceae bacterium | reverse complement strand
GCCCGCGCGCGCCCGCGCGACGACGGCGGGCTCATCGAGCCGGACCCGTTCTTCATCGCGTTCCATGGCCCGAGCGCCGAGCGCCAGCAGCTGGAGCAGCCGAAGTTGCCCGCGTCGGTGGACGCGGCGTCGAAGATGAAGGGCGTCTTCGGTCGCGGCGTCTCCCCGCTCGCCGGCGTCGCGCTCCCCGAAAGGAAGACGGGCCTCGACATCCGCCAGCTGGCGACCACCCTCGGCCTCGCCGGCGTCGCCCTCGCCATTGGCTTCGCCCTGGTCGCGCTGTGGAGCAACCTCGTGATCGGCTAGCAACGAAGAGAGGGCGCGCACCGAGGAGGTACGCGCCCTGATCGCACTGCGTGCGCGTCGTGAAGAAAAAGCCGGGAAGCGTGAGGTCCTCTCCGCGGAGGCCCGCCATCGCGGGGGCGGTGTGCCCCTGCGGTGGAGGTGGAGGGGGCCTCACGCCCCCGACTACCGTCGTCGGAACAACGAGAGACCGCCGCCGATGAGTCCGACGACCAGGAGGACCATGATCACGCCCATCCACAGGCCCGCCTTGAACACTCCTTCGACGAGTCGGCAGCCGGTGAGGCCGATGACCGCCAGCATCGCGAACAGCAGGGGCGTGGGGTCGGGGTGAAACTTCAGAAGGCGCGGCATGCTTCATCTCCGGTGAGAGGCGAGATCCGCGATCTCGCCGTGTCCTGGGCGGTCTCGACGAGACGCTCCGGTCAGGTCTTGGCGGCGACGTACTCGTAGCCGCGTCGGACCACGTCCTTGACCTTTCGCCAGGGATGCGTCGTCTCGCGGCCGGAGGCCTGCCAGTCGCGCTCGAGGTCGCGATCGAGCTCGTCGTTCCAGGTCGGGTACTTGGTGCCGTAGTTCATCCGCGCGCCGTAGCCGTAACCGAGCGGGCCCTGCAGCTCGTCCCAGCGGTCCGCACTGCGGTTGGTGTACTTGTCGTCCGGGTTGGGCACATTGCCGGGCGGGATGGGTTGCTTGCCCGCCGCCTGCGCCACCGTCTCGCCGACGTCCTGATCGAGGTGGTGACCACCCAGACCGAAGTCGTACTTCGTCTGCTCCCAGTCGCGCTTCATGGCGTCGCGGACGTGATCCCACGCGCTGTCATGCTTCTGGGTCCACCAGCTGGGATTCGAGGTGTGCGGCATGTCGTCGGTCTCCTTTTGACAGGTCCTTGTGTCAGGCGGACCTACACAGGAGCACGGGACATGCCAGCCCCGATGGAGCGCGATCCATCTGGAATACAAATCGTGGGGTCGCGTCATGCGGGGAGCATCGCCACACCTGTGCGTCCGGTCCTGCGCACCCGGAGTGCGGCAACCGCACGTCCGGCGACACCTCCCCCCCGGCGATCTCGAGCTCGGGAGAGGACGACACCGAGGGCCCCGATGACGGCGAGCGGGGGCCTCGCTGGGAGCGCCCGCGACGCCGCGGCCCTCGCTGGCGGCGACCGAGCCCGATCGCGACGCGCGCTCAGCGCCGCGCGTGCAGGCGAAGGTCGTCCCAGACCTCGCGCGCCGACTGGTATCGGTACGCGTCGCGGCGCCGCAGGAGCTTGGCGATGACCGGCGAGAAGCGCGAGTTGAGCGCCTCGGCCAGGACGCGCGGCGTACCCTCGGCGATCATGCGCGTCGTGTCGCCGTACTGCATGCGATCGACGTCGATGGCGGGGCGGCCGGTGTGCATCTGGAACATCAGGAGACCGAGCTGGTAGAGGTCGCTCTGCCGCGTCGTGTAGCCGGCGGTGAGCAGCTCGGGCGCGATGATCTTCGGGTTCGCGACCTGCGGTCGGTACCAGTTGGTCGACCCATCGAGCTGGTGGGCGACGCCGAAGTCGGTGAGCTTCACGATCGGGTGACGCTCCAGCTGGCTCACCAGCACGTTGCCGGAGTGGAGATCGGAGTGCACGAGCCCGCTGTCGTGCAGGTACGCGAGCGCGAGGAGCAGCTGCCGCGTGATCTCGAGGAACAGCGGGTCGGGCAGGGGCGCGCTCGCAAGGTTGCGGAGGCTGGTGTCGCAGCGCTCGAGCGCGAGGTAGAAGAGATAATTGTCCTCGAACGCGTCGTGGATGTAGACGATGTTCGGGTGGCGGAAGCTCTCGAGCCGCTGCATCTCGCGAACCCACTCGTCCTTCACCGCCTGGTACGGCTTGTTCGAGGGGCGCAGCATCTTCAGCGCGTAGAGCTGGTCGAACGGCCCCATGCACTCGTAGACGGAGCCATACTGACCGTCTCCGATCAGCTGGCCGACGACGTAGTTCCCGCGGGAGGAGCTGAGCGTCGAGCCGGGCACGGGGAAGGGGATGAGCCCCTGCGGTGAGCTGGCCGCCGCGGCGGCGGCAGCGCCGTTCTGCGGCGGCTGCATCGGGTGCGGCCCCGTCTGGTGCACCGGCTGGTGCGGCCCGGTCTGCGCGAGCGGGTGAACCGAGGTGGACCCGAGCGGTGGCGCCGGCGGCAGATGGGGGAGGGCGGGCTGCGAGCCGGTGGGCATGCGACCGGTCGCGGGCGCGTTCGGCCACTCGCCGGCGAGCGCCTGCATCTGGCCGGTGGGCATCCGCTGCGTGATCGAGCGCAGGTTCGACGTCGGCATGTAGCCGGCGGGCAGACCGGTGGCGGCGACGCCTCCCGAGGAGGGCGCAGGCAGTGGCGGCGCGGGGATGGTCGTCGGCGAGCCCGTGGGCGAGGAGGAGGGCGCGGCGGTCGAGGCGGGCGCCGAGGTGCCGTCGCTGGCCGGATCCGGCGGAACCAGGGGGGGCTGGCCGGGAAACGCGCCACCCGGAGGACCCGACGTCTGCACCGCGGCGAGCATAGCGCCCGGCCCTGTGGCGCGGAAGGCGAGTTGCTGGAAACTCGCTCAGTGCCCCGGCCGCAGATGCGCGGAATGGCAGGGGTGGTTGCGAGCGACGATGTCGGCGGCGGCGTTGGGGTCGATGCCGAGGGCCTCGGCGACCTCCATCACCAGCTCGCGCTCCGCCGTGCGCAGGAGCCCGTCGCTGGCCATCACCGCGACCGCGAGCTCGAGGGCGATCTTCCGGGTGGCGTCGTCGGCGAGCGCCTCCTTCAGGACGCAGAGCCGCGCCGCGCGCCCGTGGGTGGAGAGATCGTCCTCGACGCGAGCGAGCAGCGTGCGAAGCGCCTCGCCGGCGAGGCGGCGATCGGTGAGGGT
>JBKJLX010000471.1:0-15502 GCA_046596645.1 Polyangiaceae bacterium | reverse complement strand
TCGCGCTCGATGGCGAAGAAGCGCATCCCGGGCACCACCCCGTCCTTCTTGCCCTTGTCGATGAAGAGGATCTGCTGGTCGCCCCAGACGACGTGGGGGTAGAGCGCCGCGATGATCTTGGTCTCGAGGTCCCGGTCGCTGGCGACCGGCGAGACCATGTGGAACTGGCGCTTCACCGGGCCGACCAGGTTGCCGCGCTCGATCACGTCGAGCGACTCGATGATGGTGCCCTTCGCCATGCCGGTCTCCGGGTTGTAGCGATCGATGCGGATGGTCCCGCGCACGCTGACCAGATCGCCGCCCTTGGAGCTCTCGACCGGGCGGAAGATGGCGAGCTTGTCGCCGATCTTCACGTTGCGGTCGTCGTCGAGCTGTACGTAGGCGTTCTGCTCGTCGCCCAGCATCATGTGCTCGAGCGGCGACCCCACCAGCTCGCCCCAGGCGTCCTTCTCCGGGTCGTCGATCCAGCCGACGTCGCGGAGGAAGACCGTCTGATCGGCGCCCTGGCTGCCGTCGCCGCGGACGGGCCTGGTCTCGTCGCGCAGGCGCACCCGGTCGCCCGGGTAGATCCAGTGCGGGTTGAGGATCTGCGGGTTGTAGGACCAGACCTTGGGCCACTGGTAGGGCGACCGGTAGTGCTGCCCGCTGATGCCCCAGAGGGTGTCGCCACGGCGGACGGTGTGCGCCGGGGGCACGTTCGACCCGTCGAGCACGTACTGCCCGGTGTCGCTGCCGCGCGCCGTGCCCGGCCGCGACTCGGCGCGGTTCAGGTCGAAGTCGTCACGCGCGGTGTTGATGTCGGTCTGCGCGCGCGATCCCCGCCCGAGGTGGCCATTGGGGTCGTAGTCCGCCGACGGCAGCCCGTAGGTCTGCGAGGTCGTCGTCCCCCCGGAGGGCGCGGCGGGAGCCGCCGCCGGCGCGGGAGCCGCGGCGCCCGCAGGATCCTGCGCGAACGCCTCGCCGGAGGCGAGGTGCGCCAGCGTCGCGAGCGGAGCGACCAGGATCGCGGTCTTCGTGCGGCTGAGGGAACGGGGCTTCTTCATCGGGATCCTTCTCGGGTCTCGAGCGTCTTCGCGGCGGGGTGATCGGGGAATTCTTTGCGCAGGCGCTCGCGGTCTCGCCGCGCGGCGTCGCGATCGCCGGCGCCGTCGTGCGCGCGCGCGAGCAGGGAAAGCGCCGCGCCGGCGGTGGGGGCCGCGGGTGCGGCGGCGGTCGCGGCCTCGAGCTGCTCGGCGGCGCGCGCGGGCTCGCCGGTGCGGAGGTAGCACTCGCCCCGGCGAAGCGTGGCCTCGGTCGCCCGCGGGTGCTCCGGGAAGCGCACCACGAAGCCGCCAAAGGCGTTCAGAGCTGCGTCATATTTCTTCGAGGCCAGGAGGCTCTCGGCCCGCGCGAACTCGCTGACCGCCAGCTGCTCGCGCTCCGGCGACGAGGGCGCTCGCAGCTCGTCGATGGGGCTCGATTTCGCCTTGGGGGTGCCCGACGGCACCAGGCGGACCACCTCCAGCGCCGGTCGGTCGTCCTCGCGCGGGGCGAGATCGGGGCCCGCGGCGGCCGCACGGGCGGCCAGCGCCGTCGCACGGAGGCCCTCGCCGTGGATCTCGAGGGCGTCGACCCGCTCGGAGAGCGCGGCGTTCTGGGCGCGGAGCCGCACCAGCTCGCCGTCCACCCGGCGGGCGGCGAGGTCGGCGGCGCTGGTCCCGGCGCACCCCGCGATCAGCGCCGCGATCGCAGCGAGGCTGAGCGCGCGCATCGGCGAGCTCGGTCGGGGCGGATCCACCATGCGGCGATGGTACGGCGCGCGTTCTGGGCAGGCCAAAAACGCGCTAGCGTGTCCCGCCGATGCAGCGGCTTCTCCTCCTTTCTCTCCTCCTCGGCCTCTCCGCCGCCGTGGCCTGCGGCGACGACGGCGACACCATCAGCTCGGGCACCGGCGCCGGCGGCTCCTCCGCCCAGAGCACGGGCTCGACCAGCGCCACCACCGGCGGCGGGAACGACGGCGACCCCTGCGATCGCGTACCCGAGGCCTGCTTCGACGCGGCGGCCTGCTACGCGGACCCGCCCCCCGACGTGTCCTTCCGCGAGGGTGTGCTGCCCCTCTTCCAGCGCTCGTGCGGCCTCTCCACGGCGTGCCACGGCAACCCGGACAGCCCGACCACCTCGAGCGGCTACCGGCCCTACCTGGCCTCCAAGGCCTCGGAGGAGTCGGACATCCCCGCGATCCGCGCAGCGATCATCGGCGTCGAGTCGTACGCCGACCCCACCAAGAGCGTCGTGGCCCCCGGGGACCTCGCGAACAGCTTCATGATGTACGCGCTCGACGGCGCGCTCGACCAGTGCAGCGAGACGTCCTGCCCGGACGACTGCGGCTTCCTGATGCCGAAGGGCCTGCAGAAGCCGCTGCCGCTCGCCGAGCGCAACCTCATCCGCGCCTGGATCGAGCAGGGAGCGCAGGACAATTGATCGGGCGGCTCCACGGCGTGGTCGTGGAGGAGATCGACGCGACGTCCATCGTCGTCGACGTCGCGGGCGTCGGCTACGAGGTGACGGTGCCCCTGGGGACTTTGGGCCGTCTGGGCGCCCACGCCCTGCCTCCCATCGGCTCGGCCGGCCGCGAGCCCTCCGCCCCGGTCACCTTCGCCATCCACACCAACGTGCGAGAGGACGCGCTGGAGCTCTACGGCTTCGCGTCCAGCGCGGAGCGCGCGGTCTTCCGCGTCCTCCTCGGCATCCCCAACGTCGGGCCCAAGCTGGCGCTCTCGGTGCTGGGCTCGATCAGCATCGAGGATCTCGCGACCAGCGTCGCGCGCGGGGACACGGCGAAGCTCACCGCCATTCCGGGCGTGGGGAAGAAGACGGCCCAGCGCCTGGTGCTGGAGCTGAAGGACAAGCTGGACGCCCTCCACGCCGGCGCGGCGGCGATCCCGGCCGGCGCCGGGCTGGTGCCGACGGCGGCGGGGGCCCGGGCGTCGGGGGCGCAGGCCGATTTGCTCGGTTCCGCCCTGGCCCGGATGGGCTTCCGGCCGGGGGAGGTCGATCGCGCCATCGCTGCGCTGGAGACCCAGGGGGATCTGGAGACGGCGCCCCTCGCGGATCTGGTCCGCCAGGCCCTCGCGATTTTGTCGCGCTGAGGCGTCCGCGGCGGTTCGAGGTGACAGAGAGTCGACATCGGCGACGGCCCCCGCCTATGCTCCTCGCGCATCCTGGGAAACCCGCTGGAGGCGGCCTTTGATCATCTGCCCGAAGTGCACCAAGGAAAACCAGGACCACTACAAGTTCTGCCTTGGTTGTGGTGCCGAGCTGCCGCGCGATGCGGCGCCCAAGAAGCAGGCCTCGGGCACACCCCCTCAGGGCGTGCGCGTGGTGGAGCCGACCGCGCAGATCGCTGCGCAGGTCCAAGCCCAGCCAGCGGCGGCGATTCCGGTCGCCACGCCGGCGTCGCCCATGGCGGCGCAGCCGGTGGCGGTGGCCCCATCCGGCCCGCCGCCCGCGGCAGGGGCGGAGGACGGTACGGTCCACTGTCCGCAGTGCGAGCACCCCAACCCAACGACGAACAAGTTCTGTGCGTCGTGCGGGTTCAAGCTGGGTCGTCCCGCCTCGGTCCCGGCGCCTGCCGCATCTCCCGCGGCGGCTCCGGCGGCGCCCGCGGCCGCTGATGATGATGGCGGTCCCGCACCTGTCGCGGGCAACCCGCCCTCGCCTGCGGCGATGGACCCAGCTTCCTTCGTCCCGGGCAGCGGCTCGATCATGCTGACGGCGCTTCGCGCCGACGGCACCGAGGCCGGCTCGTACGCCCTGAGCGGTCCCACCGGCATGATCGGCCGCGACTCCGGCGGCATCTTCGCGGGGGACAGCTACCTTTCGCCGCGTCACGCCACGTTCTTCACCCGCGGCGCGGACTGGCTGGTGAGGGACGAGAGCTCTCTGAACGGCGTCTACCGCAAGCTCCAGCGTGAGGAACCGGTCGAGCTGGGCTTCACCGACATCTTCCGCATCGGGCAGGAGATCCTGCGGGTGGAGCCGCTCACCCCCCCTGCCAAGCCCGCCGACGGCGTGGAGAGGATGGGGAGCCCCTCCAAGGGCTTCATCGGCCGCCTCGCGCTGGTCATCGGGCGCGACGCGACCGGCAACGCCTACCCGGTCCCCGAGGCGGGCCTCCACCTCGGGCGCGAGCGCGGTGACGTGCTCTTCCCGGAGGACGGGTACGTGTCGGGCCTGCACTGCCGCATCAGCTGGCAGAACGGCAAGCTCTACCTGACCGACCTCGGCAGCTCGAACGGCAGCTTCGTACGCCTCCTGAAGGAGGCGACTCTCCTGAACGGCGACGTGCTGCTCATGGGACAGCAGCTGTTCCGCGTGAGCCTGTGAAGGCATGTCGGTAGGTCGCACGATCCGCGTGGTCGCCGCCGTCATCGACGACGGCGGCCGCTACCTCATCACCCAGCGCCGTCCCACCGCGGTGCTGCCGCTGCTCTGGGAGTTCCCCGGCGGTCGGGTGGAGGAGTCCGAGACCGACGCGACCGCGCTCCAGCGCGAGGTGATCCACCGGCTGGGCGTCTCCATCCAGGTGGGGCAGCTCATCTCGTTCGTGAGCCACCCCTACGAGCGGTACACCGTCGACCTCTACCTCTATGACTGCCGCATCACCGAGGGGGAGCCGAAGCCCCTGGCGGTGCACGACTTTCGGTGGGTGAAGAGCTCGGAGTTCGACAAGTACCCCTTCACGCCGGCCGACGAGGCCAGCATGAACAAGCTGCTCGGCCTCGGCTGACGACGCCCGCCTGAAATTGGCTTCCTCATCAGCACCTGACGGTGCTGAATTTGTTTCCTCGTTCAGCACCTGACGGTGCTGAATGCTCACCGAGCCTGCACTGGACCTCCGACGGCGCTAGGTTGCGCCGTGGTGAACGGGCAGACCAGCGAGGAGGAGACTGTCGCGCAGGACATCGCCGCGATCGGACGCCTCAACGCCGTCCCCACCATCCTCCAGGCCATCGCAGCCCTCACCGGGCTGGGCCTGACCCTGGTCGCGCGCGTCACGCCCACCAGCTGGACGGCGTGCGCGGTGAACGACCGCATCGCCTTTGGCCTCGCCCCGGGCGACACGCTGGAGCTGACGACCACGTTCTGCAACGAGGTGCGCCAGTCGGCGAAGAGCATCGTGATCGAGCACGCCAGCAGCGAGCCAGCCTACTGCGAGCACCCGGCCCCGAAGATGTACGGCTTCGAGAGCTACATCTCGGTCCCCATCTTCCGGCGCAGCGGCGAGATCTTCGGCACCCTGTGCGGGCTCGACCCTTCCCCGCGCACGCTGAGGGACGAGAAGACGCGCACCACGCTGGAGCTCTTCGCGCGCCTCATCTCCCTGCAGCTCGACGCGGAGGAGACGCTCTCGAGGAGCGAGGCGGCCCTCACCACGGAGAAGGAGACGGCCGGCCTGCGCGACCAGTTCATGGCCATCCTCGGCCACGACCTACGAAACCCCCTGTCCTCGATCCTGATGGGCTCGAAGATCCTGCTGGGTCAGCCGCTGCCGCCGACCTCGATCGCGATCGTGGAGCGCGTGCACCGCAGCGCGCGGCGCATCGAGCACCTGGCGGACGACATGCTCGACCTCGCCCGGGTGCAGCTGGGCGGGGGCCTGCCCATGACCGCGGGAGACGTCGCCGACCTCCCCCAGGTGCTGCGCCACGTGGTGGAGGAGCTGGCCAGCGCCCACCCCGACCGCGAGATCCGCCTCCAGGCGGGTGAGGTAGGAACGGTTCGCTGCGACCGACGAAGGATCGAGCAGGTGGCGTCGAACCTGATCGCCAACGCCGTCGCCCACGGCGACCCCACGGCGCCGATCGAGGTCTCGCTGCGTGCCGCCGACGGCGAGGTGTCGCTGGAGGTGCGGAACCAGGGCCAGGTCATCCCGCAGGCCGTCCTCGCGCGGATCTTCGAGCCGTTCTATCGCAGCGCCGACGACGCGGCCTCGGGCGGACTGGGCCTCGGCCTGTTCATCGTGGCGGAGATCGCGCGCTCCCATGGGGGGCGGACCTCCGCCACGTCGAGCGCCGAAGCGGGCACGATCTTCACGTTCACGCTCCCCCACTGAAATCCCGGGTGAAGTAAGCTCGGGCCGTGCGCGCGATCCTCGGGGCAGTGCTGATCGCGGGGGCGGTGTTCGCCGCCTGCGTGCCCGAGTTCGAGTACGGGAGCGGGGCCACGGCCACCAGCACCGCCGGCAGCGACGACGGGGGCGACGACGGGGGCGACGGCGGCGGCCGCGTCTCCGGGCGCGGCGGCGGCGGCAGCGGTGGCGCACGACCCGGCGTCGGGGTCGGTCCCACTCCCGGTCCCGGTCCCGGCCCTGGTCCCGGGCCGGGGGCGACCTCGACCACCTCGGGCGACACCTCGACGGCGGTCGGCCCCGACACCGGTTCCGGTGGCGGCGAAGGTGGCGCCGGCGAAGGCGGGGCCAACCTCGGTCCCACCGGTACCACCACCACCACCACCTCATCCTCATCCACCACCGGGGGCGGCGGCGCCGGCGTCCCCTGCTGGGACGGCTCGGTCGATCAGGTGGTCACCTGCGAGGGCAACGACGTCTGTTGTTACGACGTCGACTTCTACGCCGAGCACGCGTGCGGGGGCGCGGGGAGCTGCAGCAACTACGCCTACGAGCTCGAGTGCAACGAGAACGCGGATTGCGCCGGCCAGCAGTGCTGTGTGAACACCGACAGCTTCGACGATCTCTCCTCGATCACCTGCGACACTTCCTGCGACGACTATCAGGCCTGCTCGGCCCAGTCGCAGTGTCCCGAGGGGTACGCTTGCTACTACGTGTTCGGCCCCGGCTCGAGCCACGACGAGTACGACGTCTACGGGTTCTGCGACCTCGACTGACGCACGGCGATCGGACGCTCGATGATCACGCCACGCCGTGAACCGTTCCCGCTCGAGGCGGTGCGAGACCTCCTCGGCGTGGTGCGCGCGATCTACGCCGCCGCAAAGGACGCGGGCTCCGGCCGCGCCGAGCTTGCGCGCATCGCGCGGGTCGGCACGGCCCTCAGTTCCGCCATCGACCTCGCGGCGAGCACGCGCGAGGGCACCATAGGCCACGACGCCGCCTGGAAGCGGGCGGAGGACGCGACGCGCAAGGCCGGCGATCTGGTCGACGCGCTCACCCCCGCCGAGCCCCTGGTGGCCGCCGCCAGCGACCGCGTCGTCGGCCGCGGGCGGCCGCGTCGCAAGGTCGACGAGCGCTGAGGCGAGCCGGCGCTACGCCGGGTCGAGCTCGGCGTAGTAGCGGAAGACCCCGTTCTCCTCGAAGGGCACGCAGCGGTCGGAGGTGAGGTAGGCGGCGACGCGCGGGCGCGCCGCGACCCGCTCGCGCAGCGAGACCAGCCGCGGGACCGCCGGCTCGATCGCCGTCAGCGCGCGGGGGAACGCGTAGCGCAGCCCGCGCAGCACCCACAGCGCCGAGAGGTCGACGTAGGTGAAGGGCCCGGCCAGCCCGCCGTCGACCTGGCCGTCGCGATCGAGCACCGCGTCGAGGTAGCGGAGGAACTTCGGCAGCCGGTGCTCGCGGAAGGCCTTCGCCGCGCGCAGTGCCTCGCCGCGCTGGTCCTCGTAGTAGAGCGCGGTGGAGACGGGGTGGTGGACGTCGTGCGCCTCGTCGGCGAGGTCGCCCAGCGTCAGCTGTAGCTGCAGAGCGCGCGTCCTCACGGCGGCGTCGTCCGGAACCAGGCCGAGCAGCGGCGCGACGTGGTCGAGGATCGCGGCGGTCTGCGACACCAGGAGGTCGCCCACGCGCAGCATCGGCGGAGCCAGCGGGAGCGCGAGGGAGCGGTCGTCGCCCTTGAGCAGCCTGGCGATGGCGTCCGCCCCTCCCCCCTCGTCCTTGGGCTCGCGGGCGACGTCGACATAGGGCTCTCCCGCCTCCTCGAGCGCGAGGCGGACCATCTCCCCGCGACCCTGGATGGTGGGCCAGTAGTAGAGCTCCAGACGCGGTGTCGTCATCGCGGGGGAGCATCGCACGAGGCCCGGGTGTGGCGCCCGCGCCTCGTGGCGTGGACATCCAGTGCAGCATCGTGTGGCGAGGCCGGCGCGAGCCGCAGCTCACTCCTGGACGTGGAGCTGGATCTCGCCCCTCCCGTCGCGCTCGCACGTAGTCCCCTCCGGGAACGCGCCGCCCGGCGCCAGGCACCCGCAGTCGACGATGCCGGTCGCTTCGCAGCCCGTCCCGGCGGCGGGGACGCACGCGTGCGCGACGCTGCGGTCGGCGACGGTCGTCTGGCAGGCCTCGCCCTGGGACGCGCACAGCAGATCGCCGCACGCGAAGTCCTCGGCCTGGCACGCCGTGGCGTCGGGGGCCGGGCGATCCGAGCCCATGGCCATGCAGTCCTGGCGGCTCACCTCGCCGCTGCAACCACACACCACGGGGCTGTCGAAGTGCCCGCAGTCAAGCGCGACCGACCTGCACCGCGCAACCCGCACACCACCTCGCCGCCGCCGGTCACATCCTCTCCCCCTGCGTCACCGCCGCCGTCCGCGGCGTCGCCCCCGCCGGTACCCTGCCCGCCCCCGGTGGTGGAGCCGCCCTCGATGTCGGAGCTGCAGGCGACCAGGGACGAGGCGACCAGGAGAAGGAGTGCGCCACGCCCGGAGAGCGGCGTCGGCCTACAGGCCCGGCGAGCACGTCGTCCGCCATGAAACCGACCCCGCCGTGGAGCCGCCGGTCCGACCCGACCATGGGGCCCGCTTCCACAGCGATGTCGACGAGAGCTAGGCGAGCTCGCCGATGGCCTGGACGACCGCGCGCTCGAGCGCACCGCTGCGCAGCAGGACGTTCACTGCCTCGATGTCGCGATAGAGGGGGCGATCCTCGGTCAGCTCCGACACCACCTCGCGCACCGCGCGGTGCGCGGCGGCGACG
The DNA here is from genome assembly GCA_046596645.1 of Polyangiaceae bacterium. Classification (GTDB taxonomy): domain Bacteria; phylum Myxococcota_A; class Polyangia; order Polyangiales; family Polyangiaceae; genus JBKJLX01. Next base: position 6,585 of record JBKJLX010000471.1, on the reverse strand, counting down.
CCGGCGCTCGGGCGCAGCGGCCTCCGCTGATCGATCCCGGCGCAGGCGACGACGATCTCGATCGCCAGGGACGACGTGGCGTTGTCCACCACCTGGGCGAGCTTGCGCGCGCTGACGCTGCCCATGCTGACGTGGTCCTCGCGCCCGGCGCTGGAGGGGATGGAGTCGACGCTCGCCGGGTGGCAGAGCACCTTGTTCTCGCTGACCAGCGACGCGCTCGCGACCTGCGCGATCATGAAGCCCGAGTGGAGCCCGCTCGACGGGGCCAGGAAGGGCGTGAGCCCGCTGGAGAGCGCCGGGTTCACCAGCTGCTCCACCCGCCGCTCGCTGATGTTGGCGAGCTCGGCAGCGGCGATGGCCGCAAGATCGAGGGCGATGGCGACCGGCTGGCCGTGGAAGTTGCCGCCGGAGAGCAGGTCGGCGCCGCCGTCGTCGCGCAGGAAGACCGTGGGGTTGTCGGTGACGGCGTCGATCTCCCGCTCCAGCACCAGCCAGGCGAAGCCCAGCGCGTCGCGCGAGGCGCCGTGGACCTGGGGCATGCAGCGGAGCGAGTACGGGTCCTGCACCTTCCCGCAGCCCTTGTGGCTCTCCATGATCTCGCTCCCGGCGAGGAGAGCGCGCAGGTTGTCGGCGCACGACTTCTGACCGGGGTGCGGGCGGACAGCCTGCAGGCGCGGGTCGAACGGCGTCTTCGAGCCGAGCAGCGCCTCGAGGGCGATCGCGCCCGCGACGTCCGCCACCCGGGCGAGGCGCGCCGCATCGGCCAGGGCGAGCGCGCCGAGTGCGGTCATGAACTGTGTCCCGTTGATGAGGGCCAGCCCCTCCTTCGCCTGCAGCACCACCGGGCGAAGGCCGGCCTTCTCCATCGCCGGCCCGGCGGGCACGCGGCGACCGTCGACGACGACCTCCCCTTCCCCGATGAGAGCCAGGGCGAGGTGCGCGAGCGGCGCCAGATCGCCCGAGGCGCCAACCGAGCCCTGCGCCGGCACCCGCGGGGTGAGGTTCGCCTCGAGCATGCCGAGCAGGAGGTCCACCACGTCCTCGCGCACGCCGGAGTGGCCCAGCGCCACCACCTGAGCCCGCAGCAGCATCATGGCCCGCACCTCGGCGATGCCCAGGTCGGGACCGATCCCGCAGGAGTGGCTGCGCACCAGGTTCCGCTGCAGGGCGAGGATGTCGCCCTCCGGGATGCGTGTCTCCGCCAGGGCGCCGAAGCCGGTGTTCACGCCGTACACGGCGGGGGCGCGGTCGCCCTCGGCGGCGATGGCATCGATGGCCGAGCGCGACGCGCGGACGCGCGCCCGCGCCTCCGGGCAGAGCGCGACGTGCGCGCCCTCGCGCGCGACGCGGACCAGGGCCGCGATGCCCAGCGGCCGCCCGACGAGCACGGCGTCGTCAGGATTCCCGTGGGGGCGCGGAAGGGACGACGTGAGGGAAGACGGGAGTGCCACGGGCACGGCATTACCGCGCCTCGATGTCCCAGTCGAAGGAGAACGGGCTATCCTCCGCGCCCACATGCGCCCTTGCGCCCGCCACCGCGCACCTTCGCACGCAGCCGAGGTGGCCCTCGTCACGGCCGCGTGCGCCCTCGTTCTCGCCCTCACGCCCCGCGTGGCGCGGGCGGCCGAGCCCAGCTCGGCTCCACCCCCCCCGCCGACGGCCCGCACCGCCGACGTGTGGTCGCCGGAGCTGATCCTCACCACCGGTCGCTTCGCCTTTCCGGCGCCGGACCCGAACGGCGTGAACCTGGGGACCCACGGCGAGTACCAGCTGCGCATCCTGGGCGCGACGGAGCTTCCGCTCGACCCCCCCATCCGTGAGCGGACGGCGGAGGCGTCGGAGCTGGGGCAAGCCTTCCGCGTCGAGCACTGGCTTCGCCTGCGCTCGCGCATCGACCTGGAGGACACGCTCAGCCTGGTGCTGGAGGGGGACGTGCCGCGCGGCTACGTCGCGGGGGACGACACCCGCCTCGTGTCGGCGGCGCGCGACGCCTTCGACGAGCCGGAGCCGTTCGCCTTGCACCCTCGGCAGCTGTACCTCGAGGCGCGGACGCCGATCGGCGTGGTGCGCGCTGGGCAGCAGACGTCGAGCTGGGGCATGGGCCTCCTCGCCAACGACGGCAACACGCCGGAGATGTTCGGCGACTTCCGCCGCGGCGATCTGGTCGAGCGCCTCCTCTTCGCCACCAGGCCTGCGGGGAAGGATCACCCGCTTGTGATCGCGATCGCCGGCGACATCGTGTTCGAGGACGACACCGCCGATCTGCTCGACGACGGGGATCTCGTCACCCAGGGCGTGCTCGCCATCGCCTGGCGCGACCGCGACTACGACCTCGGCGCCTACGGTGTGCTCCGCCGCCACGAGCGCGATCGGAGCTCGGTCGTCGTCTCCCGCGGGTACACCGAGGAGCTGACGGTCGCCGTGTTCGACCTCGCTGGCGGCTTCCACCGCGACGTCCCGGGCGCGCGGGGCTACGTGTACGGCCAGTTCGAGGCCGCCGCGATCTTCGGGAGCACCGACTTCGTTCGCACCAGCTGGCCTTCGGCGGTCGACCCCACCGAGGCGTCGCAGGAGCGCGAGGACGTGTTCCAGCTCGGCGGCGCGGCGAAGCTCGGGTTCGTCCACCTGTCTCACGCCCCGCGCGAGCGGGTGATGCCGAACGGCGCCGTGGTCAACCCGCCCGGGCGCGAGGGCGAGCCGTGGGGCGACCTTTTGGGCGAGGTGGAGGCCGGTTTCGCCAGTGGAGACGCCGACCCGGCGGACGGCGAGAGCCGTCGCTTCGTCTTCGACGCCAACCACAACGTCGGCCTGGTGCTCTTCGACCACGTCCTCGCCTGGAAGACGGCGCGCGCCGCGACCAACGCGCAGGACCCGCGCCTGGTGGGCCGAGCGCCCCCCGGCGTCGATCTGCTCGCCTCGGACGGCGGCGTCTTCGGCGCGACCTACGTCAACCCGCGCTTCATCGGCCGCCCGGCGCGCTGGCTCGACCTGAAGCTGGGCGTCGTGATCGCGCAGGCGACCAGCGACGTCGTCGACCCCTACCGCTTCGGCGCCCAGGGCAGCGCGCGCAACTGGGACGGCGGCGATCCCGACGCGCGCGATCTCGGCGTCGAGGTCGACGCCGGCGTCGAGGTCCGCATCCCGATCGGCGAGGCCGCTGTCGCCCAGGTGGGGGCCGAGGGCGGCGTGCTGGCCCCGGGGGGCGCGTTCGACGACGCCGCCGGCCAGCGCCTCCCGGTGCAGGCGCTCGGCCAAGGCCGCCTGGGTCTGCAGTTCTGATGACGACAGAGAGGATGCTCGCTTGAAGTACTTCGTGACCCTCCCCTCCGGCCGCGAGCGCCAGGTCGAGGTCCTGAACGACGCCAAGGGTCGAGTGGTCGTCCTGGTCGACGGCGACCCGGTGGAGGCGGAGGCGACGGCGCCCGATCGCGGCCGCGGCGGCGCCGCGGCGGCGACGTCGGTGCGCATCGACGGCCAGCAGGTGGAGCTGTGGCTCGAGCCGCAGACCGAGAACGTCGGCGGCGTCCGCTCCCGGACCGATCAGTGGGGCGTCGTCGCCAACGGGCGTCGCTTCTTCGCCAAGGTGGAGAGCGAGCGCAGCCGCATCCAGGCTGCCGGCAAGTCGACCGGCGGAGGGGAGGGCGCGGTGCGCTCGCCGATGCCGGGGCGCGTGGTCCGCCTCCTGGTGGAGGAGGGCGCTACCGTCGCCGCCGGCGCGCCGGTGGTGGTCGTCGAGGCGATGAAGATGGAGAACGAGCTTGCGGCGAGCCGCGACGGCGTGGTGAAGAAGATCCACGTCGCCGTGGGCGCCACCGTCGAAGGCGGCGCCATGCTGATCGAGATCGGCTGAAGGCGCGCCGATGCGGTCGCCTCGCCTCCACCTCGCGCACCTGCCGACGCCGCTCGAGCGCCACCCGCGCCTGGCCGAGTCGCTGGGGTGCGACCTCTGGATCAAGCGCGACGACGCGACCCTGGGCGCCGAGGCCGGCAACAAGATCCGCAAGCTCGAGTACCTCCTGGCCGACGCGCTCGCCCGCGGGGCCGACACGCTGATCACCTGCGGCGGCCTCCAGTCCAACCACGCCCGCGCGACCTCCCTCGTCGGCGCGCGCCTGGGCCTGCGGGTGGTGCTGCTGCTCCGCACCACGGCGCCCGTCGAGGAGACGCGCGCCGCGATCGACGCCCGGCCCGAAGGCAATGTCCTCCTCGATCGCCTCGCCGGCGCGGAGATCCGCCTCATCACCCCGGCCGAGTACCGGGAGCGCGCGGCGCGCATGGTCGAGGTCGCGCGCGAGCTCTCCGCCGCCGGGCGCGTGCCCTACGTGATCGCGGAGGGTGGCTCGAGCGGGGTGGGCTCGCTCGGCTACGTGCGCGCCATGAAGGAGGTCCGCGACCAGCTCGATCTCGGCCTCGGCGGCGGCCGACCCTTCGACGCGATCGTCCACGCCTGCGGCTCGGGAGGGACGGCGGCCGGCGTGGCCCTCGGCGCCGCCGCGTGGGACGTCGCGGAGGAGGTGCGGGCGATCGCGGTCTGCGACGACGCGCCGACCTTCCAGGCGCGCATCGCCGCCATCATCGACGAGGCGCGTGCCATCGAGCCGTCGCTGGGACGCGCCGCCCGCATGGTGGTCGACGACACGGCCAAGGGCCCCGCGTATGGCGTCGCCACCGGCGAACAGCGCAAGCTGGTGGCGTCGGTCGCGCGCCTCTCCGGGCTGATGCTGGACCCGGTGTACACCGTGAAGGCCTTGTCGGCGCTGTCCGCTGCGCGCGCCCGCGGGGAGCTCGAGGGGAAGCGCGTCCTCTTTCTCCACACCGGCGGCCTGCCCGGCCTGCTCGCCGAGCCCGATCAGCTCGCCGAGGCCGCGCGGGGCTGAGCGCGCGCTTCAGCCGACCAGCTCGCTCCATTTCCGGCTCACCATCACCGCCAGGGTCGGCGAGGTGGTGCGAGCAATCCAGGCCCGGCCCGCGCGGCGGTCGAACCCACGCGGCAGCTCGACCTCCGGGAGCGCGGCGAAGATCCGGGCGCGCGTCGCAGAGAGATAGAGGAGGTCGAAGAGTGCCTTCTCCGGTCGCGCGATCTTCGTGCCCGAGGGGAGCGTGTCGAAACCGCCGAACACCTCGGGGGCGATGCGGTGGATCGAGAAGGTCCCGACTGCGGTCCGGAGGCGCCGCGTGCGGCCCAGTGACACCGCGAACACGACGCTCGGGATCTGCTCGATGAGGCCGTGGTGCCAGAGCGCCGTCTGCAGCGAGACGTAAGCTGGGAATGGAGCGGTCAGGTGCTCCGGCAGGAGCAGCGGAACGACCGGGAGCGACAGCGCCCAGATCCCCCGCGTGACGCGAGCGATCAGCCCCGCCTCGGCCAGGCGCTGCAGCGTCTTGTGGGCGGCGCCTGCGCTCACGCGCAGCGCCGCCGCGGACTCTCCCGTCGTGACGACAGGGACGCCGAGGCGCTGCAGCCGCGCGAGCGCTTCGGCGCCGTTCATGCGTGCTCCTCGAGACGGGCCACGACGTCCGCCTGGAGCTGGTGCCAGGCCTCTCGCGACTCGTAGAGGACGCGGTGCTCGTCCTCCAGGAAAGCGAGCACCTGGCCTGCGAAGTCGTCGTAGGAGATCCCCATCGCGCGCTCGATGGCGAGTGGCACGTCGCCTCGCGAGCGCTCGTCGAGCACCGGGGGCGAGGTTCCCAGGCGGGTGAACAGGAGTGCGAGGTCGAACACGTCCCGGGCCTGCGTCTCGGACCTGTGCGCGAGCGCGCCCACCTTCTGGAGGAGCGCGGCAGGCCCGAGGTAGTGCTCGGCGAGCGGAGGCGCGACACCGTGCCGCCGCGCGATGACACTGTCGACCGGCTCGAACGCGCTGCCGCTGGCGGCACCCCTGCGAGAGAACTCGATCTTGGTGTGCAGGGGCGCGGCCACCCCCTCCGCGCGGAGCGAGACCTTCCAGCGCTGCGTCACCTCCGTCTGCTTCGGCGCCGAGTGGCCCACGACCCCCATGCGCGCTGCACCGAGCAGCGACGCGAGCGGCCCGCCCTCCAGGATGCGGTCCACCTTGTTCGTGAGGGTCGCCTTGGCGGTGACCCGCACATCGAGGTCGAGGTCTTCCGAGAACCTGACGCTGCCGAACCAGAACCGGAGGTTGCACCCGCCCTTCACCACGTAATGGGAGCGATCGGGCCCCGCCGCCAGGAGGCGCAGGAACACCAGGTGGAAGATCTCCACCAGCTCGCGGGGGGACCGAACGCCGGCTGCAGGCATCCGATGAGTATGCGCCCAAGCGACAAACGTGTCGAGTCGACGCATACTTACAGGCGAGTCGGCGCGGCCAGCGCCGAGGCCCCCTCGTTCAACCGGAGGTCAATCTGCCGCTCCGCCAGGTGGCTGCGAACGCCTCGTCCCGCAGGGTGTCGACACCCATGTAGTGTACCCGCTGCACGGACCCCGTCCTGTCGTAGCGCGTCGCGCCCGCGCATGATGGGCGCGTGACGCCGACCGCCTCAGCTCGCCGGCACCTGCTCCTGCGCGGGCGGCGGCGGGATGGTGATCCAGCCGACGTAGGCGTCGAGCTCGGCGGGGTCGAGGCG
>JBKJLX010000423.1:0-6310 GCA_046596645.1 Polyangiaceae bacterium | reverse complement strand
GTCTCGCGCAAGCGTCGTCTTGCCGCACTGACGTGGTCCCAGCAGCAGCGTCACCGGCGCACGCCGAATGCAGCGTCTCACCTCGGCGAGCAGGCGATCGCGAGCTAGCACATCCTTGAATATACGTTGTCGACCAACCGATTTTCAAGGACCGCTCCGATCCTGCTCCTCGCGCGCCCTCTCCGCCCAGCTTCCGGTGAGAGTCGCCCCCGAGGGATGGGGGCGGCTACCTCAGAGCCCGCACTTCGCCTTGTCGGTGGCGCTCGTCGTGTATGCGCCGTCCTTCTTGCCCAGCTTCAGCTCGTAGCAAGCGCCGTCGCCGACCATGTACCAGACGCCGTTGCCGCCGTCGGTCTTCGCCGGCGGACCGAGCTTCGCCTCGGCCTCGGCGACCCGCGCATCGATCGGCTCCTTCATTCGCTGAAGGCCGAAGGTCTTGTCGAGCATCTCCTCGGTGTCCTTCTTCACCAGCTTGGTGGGCGGGCCCTTGGGTGCGTCGGCCGCCTTGACGTCGCCGCTCTTCGGTGGAGCGGAGCCCGCGGGCGAGGCGGAGGAGCCCGTCTTGGAGGCCTCGCCGCCGCACGCGGCCACCACGAGGAGCAGCACAGGCGCCCAGGTCTTGAGGTCGATCATGGCGAGCGTCCTATCAGGGCGCCCGCCGACACCGGGCGCTTTTTGCCGGCGCCCGCGCACCGGCCTGAAACTCCTCGAGATCTCGCAGGCCCGAGATGGAGCTGGGTCAGGAAAAAAGCAGATCGCAAGCGCGATCGACGAGCGGCATCACACCGCACACTGGACGTGCGCGCCGGCTGACCTCGGCCCCGCCGCCTCGTCTACCATCCGCTGCCCTTGTTCCGCTTCCCGGCGCGACCACCGCGTCCTCCCAGCATCGTCCTTCGCGCCGCCGTCGCGTGCGCGCTGGCGACGAGCGTCGCCGCACTCGGCGCTTCGCCGGAGCTGCGTCGATCACTGGGGGCTGCGGCTCGGGCGTTCGCGGACCCGGCCCTGGTGGAGGGGCCGGCGCCGGCGCAGTCCAGCCGGGAGGTGGCGACGGCGCCGCGCCTGCAGCTCTGGCCGGAGGTCGACGACGAGGCCCTCGATCTGGCGGTGGCGGCGGAGTTCTCCGGCGCGCGCGAGGGCGACCTGGGCGGCCTGGGCGCGGTGGTGCTGGAGCTGGCGCCACGGCGGCTGCGGGTCCCGGTCACGCGGCGCACCGTCCGCTACGTCCGCTTCTTCACCGAGGACCGCGGCGGACGCGCGGCGATGCTGGATCGCCTGCAGCGCTTCTCGCGCTACCGGCCGGTGCTGGAGGAGGAGCTGCGCTCCGCGGGCGTGCTCGACGAGCTGTGCGCCGTCGCCGCGATCGAGAGCGGCTTCGACCCTCACGCCACCTCGGGCAAGGGCGCGGCCGGTATCTGGCAGTTCATGCCGACCACCGCCGAGGCCTACGGCCTGCTCATCGGGCCCGGCATCGACGAGCGACGCAGCCTGCGCCGCTCCACCCGCGCCGCCGCGAACCACCTGCGCGACCTCTACGACCACTATGGCCGCTGGGACCTCGCGCTCGCCGCATACAACGCCGGCATGGGTCGCATCGATCGCGCGATCGAGAAGCACCTGGAGTACCGCGACCCCGAGCTGGCCGGCACCACCCCGACCTTCGACGAGCTGGTGCGGGCGCGCCTCCTCCCCCAGGAGACGGCGGACTACGTCCCGCAGATCACCGCGTTCGCCATCGTCGCCGCGAACCGCAAGCTGTTCGACCTGGAGCCGACCGACGAGCATGAGCCCCTGGCCACGGCGGAGATGCCGGTCCCGGGCGGCACGCGGCTGCGCACCATCGCGCGGGCGGCGGAGACCTCGGTCGCCGAGCTGCGCGAGCTGAACCCGGAGCTGCTCGACGACCGCGTCCCCGCCGATCAGGCCGAGCGCGCGGTCCTGGTCCCGGCCGACGGCATCGAGCACGCCCTGGTGACCTTCGCCCACTTCGCGAAGAAGGACGAGGCGGGCGAGCTGGAGGACGACGCCGAGCGCGCCGTGGCCTCCGCCGCGTCGCGACCGAGCCCGCTGGCCACCTCGCTGCGGCTCCCCGCCGACGCACGTCGCAGGTCCTTCCTGCCCATCGGCCGGCAGACGCCGGGCGGCTTCGCCGACGCGACCGGACCGCGCCCGGCCGAGCTCGGACCGAGCCGCGTGGGCGTGCTGGACGCGGTGATCGCCGACGCACTCGGTGGCGCGCCGGCGGCCGCCGCCGGCCCTCGGCTGACCGCCGCGCTGCAGCTCCTGCCCGCCGCGGGCATCGGAGTGCGCTGGGCGAACCGCTCCGCGGCCTCTGCGCGCGATCCGCTCTCCGGCGTGGATCTGGAGCGCGCAGGCCTCGCCGGCAGGCGGTCGGTGGACGACGCGATGCACGGCGCGGGCAACGGTCGGCTGGAGGAAGTGACGCGTCGCCTCCTCGCGCCTGGCGTCGAAGACGACGCGTCGCCGCCGACCGAGCTCGCCCTGCGCCTCCTGCCGCCGGCGCCGCCGCGCGAGCCGGAGCGGTTCACGGTCGCGAACGTCGCGGTCGAGCTGTGGCGGGAAGACGAGCGACCCAGGGCGCGCTTCGCGCTGCGCGCCATCGACCGCGAGCCCAAGGCCACCGGCTTCAGCGGCGAGGTGGCGCACGTGGTCGAGGCCCAGGGCGATCAGCTCGACGTCGTGGCCTCGCTGCTCCGCGGTCGTCTGCGCGTCCTGCGCGCCGAGCGTGGGCGCCAGGTGCTGGCGGCGCTGCGGCGCGAGTCCGGCGCGGAGCGGCGCCTGATCCTCGAGCGCGCGCCGTACGGCCGCGCTTGGACCACGCTCGCCGATCGCCTGTTCCCGGTCGCGCACCCGCTGGAGGGGACGCTGATCGCCGCGCGCCACGACGCCGACGAGGTCCTCGACGCCATCGTCCTCGACGCGCTGCGGCCGCGGCGCGACGGGACAGCGCTGCAGCTGCGGGTCGAAGGGAAGATCGACCGCGCCCAGGTGAAGGTGATGCTCGAGCGCGCGACCCGCGGGCTCGACGCCGCGTGGACCGACGACGCGCCCGTCGCCGCGCACCCGCGGGAGGAGGTGGTCGAGCTCTCGCTGCCGGTGCCGGACCCGCGCCTCTTCGTGGGGTGGATCGCGCCCGCCGAGGGCTCGGCCGACGAGGCCGCGACGCGCGTCGCACTCGAGGTCCTCACCGGCAGGAAGGGGCGGCTGCGCGAGGAGCTGGTGACGCGGCGCGAGCTGGCCACCCACGCCGTGGGTCGCTTCGAGCCCGGCCCGCGCGCGGGCGTGGTGACGATCGAGCTGCAGCCCAACGGGCCGAAGGCGCTGCCCGAGCTCGACCGCGCCCTGCGCGAGGCGCTCGCTCGCCTGGGCGACGAGGGGCCGGATCCGCGCGAGGTGGCGTTCGCCGCCGGCCTCCTGCGCAGCCGCATCGACGCCGAGCGTCGCGCCGCGAGCAGCGGCGCCCTGGCCGGGAGCAGCTGGGAGCAGACCAGCGCCCGCGTGCAGCAGGTGGTCGACCCCGAGCGCGGGCCGCGCGCGATGGCGGCGCTGTCTCGGGTGCGCGCGCCCGACGTGCGCGACGCCGTGCGCCGCGTGCTGAGCGCGCGGCATCGCGTGGTGGTCGTGGTGCATCCGGCGGGCGCACCCGCCCACGCTCGCGGCCGCGAATGAGCCCGCAGTCGATCTACGACGCGGCCTGGCACCACCCGGGCATCGCGTGGATCGCGGCGCTCTTCGCCGCAGTCGCCTATGCGCGCACCCAGCGCTTCCTCGCGGGGTGGTTCGTCGTCTTCCTGATGGCGATCGTCGCCGACGCGTTCTTCACCGGCGCGCTGTCCCCCATCCCGCCTCGCCTGGCCTGGATCGCGGGCGTGGTGTTCGTCATTCTCGGCGATCTCCGCTTCTTCCTGGTGGCGGAGCGCTTCTCGCGCGGTGGGCTGGACCGGCGGGCGATCACGACCGCCGTCGGCCTCGCCCTCATCGTCCCGGTGACCACCGAGATCGTGCGGCGGGTGGTGCCCTTCATCGGTGCCACCCCCCGGCTGACCTTCCTCCTGTACGAGGTGCTGTTCCTCCTCCTCGCGCTGGCGGCGCGCTTCGTCGTCTACCCGAGCCGCCTCCTGGGCGTCGTCCAGGGGCCGGTGCGGCAGTGGGTGCTGTCGATCGCCGGCTTCGAGGTCGGCCAGTACGCCCTCTGGATCGCGTGCGATCTGCTGATCCTCGCCGGCGTGGAGTGGGCGCTGGTCCTGCGGATCGTCCCCAACGCGCTCTACTACGCCGTGTTCCTTCCCTTCGTCGTCCTGCGCGCCCCGCCGGCGGCGTGGGCCGATCCGGTGAGCCGCGCCTCCCGCCCCGGGTGAACGGGCGCGGTCAGGAATCGTCCGCTTCGCACGTCACCGTGGCGGTGGGCATGCGCGGCGAGCTACGCGACCTGCTGCGGCTCGCGGCTCCGCTCGCCATGGCCTTCGGCGGCAACCAGCTGCTCAGCGTCGTCGACACCGCGATGGTCGGCCGCCTCGGTGCGACCGAGCTGGCCGGCGTCGCCCTGGGCAACGGGCTCTTCTTCGCCATCACGGTCATCGGCATCGGCGCCGTGCTGGGGATCGACCCGCTGGTGTCGCAGGCGATCGGGGCCGGCGAGGGCGCGCGGGCGCGCGCCGTGGTCCGCGCGGGCATGCGCCTGGCAACCGTGGTGGGGCTCGGGCTGGCCGTGCTCGCCGGTGTCGCCCCGTCGCTCCTGGTGGAGGTCGGCGTCGACGGCGCAACCGCGCAGCAGGCGCAGGCCTTCGTGCTGGGGCGCCTGCCCGGCCTCGTCCCTTTCCTCTGGGTCATGGCCATCCGCAGCTACCTGCAGTCGATCGACGCGACGCGGCCCATCGTCATCTCGATGGTGCTGGCCAACGTCGTCAACCTGGTCGCCAACGCGGTGCTCATCTTCGGGGACGGCGCGCTGACGACGGTCGGCCTCCCCGCGCTGGGTCTCCCTGCGCTGGGCGTGCTCGGCTCCGGGCTTTCGTCGACGCTGGCCACCGTGGCGCAGCTGGCCGTGTGCTGGTGGGTCCTCGGTCGCGTCCCCACGTCGGGAGGCGGCGAGACCGCGGTCTCCGCACGCGACGTGCTCCGCGTCGGCTGGCCGATCAGCCTCACGTTGCTCGCCGAGGTCGGCGCGTTCACGGTGGTCGGCGTGCTCGCCGGTGGCATCAGCGCGCTCGCGGCCGCCGGTCATCAGATCGCGATCACCATCGCCAGCATGAGCTTCTGCATGACCATGGGCATCGCCTCGGCGACCACCGTCCGCGTCGGGCGGGCCGTCGGGCGGGGGGACCCCGCGGGGGCGCGCCGCGCCGGGTTCGCCGGGCTCCTCATGGCCCTCGCGTGGATGGCGGCGTGCGCGCTCGTCCTCGCCGTCTTCTCGCGTCCGATCACCGCCGCGCTGTCCGACCGGCCCGAGGTCATCGCCGCCGCGGTGCCCCTCGTGCACATCGCCGCTTTCTTCCAGCTATCCGACGGGATCCAGGTCACCGCCGCCGGCGCGCTGCGCGGCATCGGCGACACGCGCTTCATCCAGTGGGCGAATGTCATCGGCCACTACGCCGTCGGCTTGCCCATCGCGGTGGCGCTCGCCTTTGGCTTCCACCTCGCGGAGCGCGGCCTGTGGTGGGGCCTCACCGCGGGGCTCACCGCGGTGGCGGTGCCGCTGGTGTGGCGGTTCCACCGGCGAAGTCTTGGGCCCCTCGCGCGCTTGGCGTAGGGAGGTGGACGCGACGATGGCGGAGGCGCGCCAGGCTACGGGGAGGGAGCCTGACGAGGCTGCCTCTTGTCAGCCATCGCTCGCACGCTCTCCACGGTGAGATCCCCGATCGCCTCCCCGAGCTCGCTCGCCGGCATGCCGTCGCCGCGCAGGTAGCGCCAGCCCTCGCCGTCGTACTGGAACTCCGACAGCTCGACGAAGCTCATGTCGACGCCCTTGCGGAAGACCCGCACCTGGAAGAGCACCCGCGCGGTGCCGCTCTCGTCCGGCGGACGCCGGTCGAGGATGGTGAGCCCCAGGTACCGATGCTCGGAGGCGGTCGCCTTGATCGACGCGATCGCCGACGCCTCGCCCAGCGCGCGGTCCTCGTGCCTCGCGTGGAGGGTCTTCCAGAGGTACGCCGACTCGTTCTTCGCAAAGGCGGCGTAGCGCGAGCGCATGAGCTTCTCGGCGTCGTCCGCCTCGCGCTCCCCGCGGTGAAGAGGCCGGCAGCAGCGCGTGTAGGTGGTGCCCGAGCCGCACGGGCAGAGCGGTGAGGGT
>JBKJLX010000372.1:0-3200 GCA_046596645.1 Polyangiaceae bacterium | reverse complement strand
CCCGCGCCCGAAAGCGCCACGTAGAGCGCGAAGAACGCCTGGGGAACCGGCACGCCGGCGCGCCCGATGGCGAGGGCGATCCCGAACTCCGAGCCCTTGATCCCTTCGAGGAGATCGATCGCGTAACACTCGAAGATCTGCATGCAGAGGATGCCGAGCAGCACGATCGCGACCTGGAGGAGCATCGCGCTCCGCACGCAGGAGAAGCCGATGGCCCCGACCAGGCACGCCACCCAGATGGCGGGCAGGCAGTAGCGGACCATCAGCGTGCCCCCCGAGGCGTGGAACGCGATCGGCGGCACCAGGGTGGCGAAGAAGAACAGCACCACCAGGCCGATGGTGGCGATGCCGGCGCGGTCGACGCGTCGCGCCCAGCCGCTGCGCCACAGGCGCACGGCGGAGACGATCGCGCAGGCGATGGCGACGGCGCTGAAGCATCGCGAGACCGTCATCGTCCCCTCCAGGAGGCGCGGGCCGCCGGCGAGGCGCCGCCAGAGCTGGTCGTGGAACGTCATCCAGATGTCGGGGTCGACCAGCAGCCGCTCCAGGCGGCCGTGCTTCGGTCGGTCGAGGATGTCGAACAGCTCCCTCGCCCCGGTGACGTCGCCGTAGAGGAGGTAGTTGCGCGCGTAGAACCAGCCCGCGAGCACGGCGACCGCCGACGCCGGCGCGGCCACCCGGAGGAGGGCGCGGCCCACGCGGCGCAGGGGCGGCCCGCCTCCCGCCTCGAGCAGGGCCGAGAGGCCGATGGCGAGGAGCCCGATCGAGGACGCGACCATCCCGGAGAAGCGGCTCAGCGAGGCGAGCACCATCCACCCGGCCGCGATCAGGAGCCGGCGTCGCGTGGCGCCCTGGCGCAGCACCTCGATCGAGGCGTGGAGGACACCCAGCGTGGTCAGGGTCCCCAGCGCGTCGTTGTAGACGATGGAGAAGACGTTCACGACCTGAGGAAGCGCCGCGAAGAAGAAGGTGGCCGCGATGGCGATGGCGCGGCGTCCGGGGAGGAGCAGCGACACCAGCCGGTGCAGCATCACCAGCGCCGCGAGGCCGAGCGCCGCCGTCATCAGCCGCGCCAGGTAGAGGCCCGGCATCGGCGTGTCGAACAGCGCGACCGACGCCTTGATCGGCGCGCCGGTGAGCGCGTAGTAGAGTGGCGGGTGCTGGGCCGAGGCGTGGAAGTCGCTCTTGGCGAGCGGACGGGTGTGCATCGCCTCGTGGGGGAGCGGGTCGTTCACCGTCGGTAGACGGCCGCTCCACAGCTCGAACCCGTAGGCGGCGTTGCGCGGCTCGTCCGGCGCGTGGTCCCAGGGGAGGATGGTGAGGTTCACCAGCGCCATCCCGGTGAAGACCAGGAGCGCACCCAGGAGGCCTCGCCGGGCCGGGTCCCGCAGCAGCGCCGACAGCCGCTGGAGGAGCCCCCTCACGCGGTCACCACGGCCGGCTCGTCCACCCGGCGGTGGAGGGCGGCGACGCTGCGCACCAGGAGCACCGACCCCACCGCCACGCAGAGCAGCGTCACCGCGTAGAGGATCTGCGGCATGGGCAGCCCGCGCTCGCCTGCGGCGAGGACGATGCCGAGCTCGGTGCCGACCACGCCCTTCTGCACGTCGATCGCATAGAGCTCGAAGGTGAAGAGCGCGAACGCGGGCAGGAGCACCATCACCAGCTGCGCGAGGAGCGGCGAGCGGAAGGCGGCGAAGCCGATGCCCGCCACCGCGCAGGGGACGATGAGCGCCGGGAAGCAGTAGCGGACCATCAACGACCCGCCCTTGCTGTGGAAGATGACCGGCGGGAGCACGGTGCCCACGAAGAAGAGCGCGATCACCGCGGTGAGAAGCAGGTACTTGCGGTCGAGCGACCGCAGGGCCGCGCGCATGCGCCACGCCGAGATCGCGGCGCAGGCGGTGGCGACCAGGGTGAAGCAGCGGGCGAGGGTGACGCTGCCGTCGTCGAAGCGGGTGCCACCGCTCATGTTGCGCCACAGCTGATCGTGGAGGTTGAACCAGATGCGCGGGCTGAAGATCAGGCGCAGCGCGGAGCCGCGATCGGGACGGTCCAGGATGTCGAAGAGGATCTTCGCCCCGGTGATGTCCCCGTAGAGGATCAGGCTGCGCGCGTAGAACCAGCCCGAGGCGAGCAGGATGGCCCCGACGAGCGGCAGGCAGCGGACGATGCCCTTGCGGATGCGGACCGCGGTGCTCCCCTCGTCGTGCACCCAGGCGGAGAGGAAGATCGCAAGGAGGCCGAAGCACGAGGTGAGCACGCCGGCGAAGCGGGTCAGCGAGGACAGCGCCATCCACACCCCGGCGACGATCAGGCGCCGGCGCGTGGGGCCGTGCTTCAGCACCGAGAACGACGCGTGCAGGAGGCACATCGCCGTCAACATGCCGAGCGCGTCGTTGTAGACGATGCCGAAGGTGTTCGCGATCTGGGGGAGGCTGGCGAACGTCCCCACCGCGGCGACCGCCACTGCCGGGTACGCGGGGAGCACCAGGCGCACCAGGCGGAAGGCCATGACCACCGCGGCCAGCCCGAAGGCGAGCGTGATCCCGCGGGAGACCTTGAGGCCAGGGGTGACGTCTCCCAGCGCCGAGACCGACAGCTTGATCGGCCCGCCGACCAGGCCGTAATAGAGCGGCGGGTGCTGCGCCGAGGCGTGGAAGTCGCTCCGAGGGAGCTTCTTCGTGTGCATCGCCTCGTGGGGCAGCATGTCGGGGATGCGGGGGAGGCGGCCGCTCCAAAGCTCGAAGGCGTAGGCCGCGTTGCGCGGCTCGTCCGGCGCGTAGAACCGGGGGAGAAAGATGATGTTGGCCACCCCCAGCGCAGCGAAGATGAGCAGCGCCCCCAGTAGGCCGGTCCACTCCGGATCGGCGAGGCGCTCGCGGAGCGAGGACGGACGGGGGGTCAAGACAGAAGCCAATTAGCGCGCTCCGCGCGCCGAATGAAGGCTCTTCGGGAGCGGCCGGGCCGCGACCCCGATATACGCATCGGGTGCGCCACTCGGGGATCCTCTTGCCG
Organism: Polyangiaceae bacterium; assembly: GCA_046596645.1. Lineage (GTDB taxonomy): Bacteria > Myxococcota_A > Polyangia > Polyangiales > Polyangiaceae > JBKJLX01. The sequence goes on along the minus strand of JBKJLX010000372.1, from coordinate 182 downwards.
GCCGCCACGTGGGCCGCCGTGCTGGGGGCGATCGAGGGTGCGCGGGCGGGTGGTGGAAGCCACCGGGCGGCGGCCATCGCCGCCGGCGCCGGGTGCGGCTTCGTGCTCGGCCTGGTGCTCGGCGCCCTGGAGGTGGGTGCGCTGCGCGCAGGCGGCGTCATCGACCGGCGCACCAAGCTGGG
>JBKJLX010000308.1:0-2967 GCA_046596645.1 Polyangiaceae bacterium | reverse complement strand
GCGAAGGCCGGCGAGCGCGGGCTCGGTCTCCAGGCGCGCGGCGAAGGAGAGCGTGCGATACAGGCCGTCGGCGAGGTGGGCAGCGAAGCTCCCATCGCCGGGGACGGGCGCGCGCTTGCGCTGGTAGAGCAGGCCGGCGCGGCCCTCGCCGTGGTCGATGGCGTAGTCCGACTCGTGGCCGACGAAGAGGACCGACGGCCCCTGGTGGACGTGACCGTAGTCGACCACGTCCATCATCATCTCGGTGGGCTCGCGGCGGCGGATGAGGTCGTGGCATGTCGCCACGAAGAGGCTGGCCTCGGGGAGGTCGCCGCGCGCGTACAGCTTGAGCCAGATCTTCGTCGCGTTCATTCGGGCTGGGCGGCGTCGGCCGTGGACTTGCCGGCGGCGGCGGGGCTGGCGTCGGTGGGAGGAGCGGGCGGCCTCATCGCCTGGACCATCCGCTCGTAGCACTGGTGAGAGGCGTCGACGAACAGCTGCGCCTCCTCGATGCGCTGGTGCGCCGCCTCGTGGGTTGCGACCGAGGAGCCAGCGGCGGCGGCGCGGTAGAGGAACTGCGCGAACTTCGCGCCGGCGAACGGATCCCAGAAGAGCTTGGTCTCGACCAGCCGCGTCTTCAGCTCGGCGACGATCTCTGCCGGGTCTTCTCCGATGTCGGGGTGGAGCTCGCGGATGAGGCCGCGGGCGGCGAGGAGCATGGCGGACGCGGCGCGCGCGCCCGCGGCGGCGGCGTCGCCCTGCTCGAGGAGGAGAGAGGCCTCGAAGACCTCCCTCTCGGCGGCAGCGAGCTGCATGAGCACGTAGGGGACGACCTCGCCGGCGCACTCGCCGACGCCCATGTCGCCGATGGTGTACTCGCGCGGGTCGCCCCAGTCGGAGTAGAACGAGCGGTCGGTGTCGTAGGCGGGGACCGGCTGCACCGCCTCGACCATGGCGCGGATCGCCTTCTTTCCGACGCGCTGGATCCACAGGCGGAAGGTCTCGCCGTCGTTGCGCTCGGCGAGCCAGCGGGTGGTGATCTGGTGGACCAGCAGCGGGACGTTCTTCGAGGGGACGACGCCGATGGCGAGCCCGAAGTTGGCGGCGTTGTTCTCCCACTCGCCGCCGACGACGAACTGGAAGTGGGGAACGCGCCGGCCGTTGACGTTGCGCGAGACGCCGAGGAAGCCGAGGTCGGCGACGTGGTGCTGGCCGCAGGCGTTGAAGCAGCCGCTGGTCTTGATGTGGAGGCCGCGCGCCTCGGGGGCCAGCTCGCTGTCGAGCACGGTGAGGCGCTTGCGAAGCTCGCCGGCGAGCCCGCGAGAAGAGCTGATGCCGAGCTTGCAGGTGTCGGTGCCGGGGCAGGCGGTGACGTCGGTGATCTCGCCGGCGCCGCCCTCGGCCAGGCCCGCCGCGCGGAGCGCGTCGAACAGGGCAGGGAGGTCGCCCTCGGGCACCCAGCGCAGGGCGAAGTTCTGGTCGACGGTCGCGCGCATGGCGTCGCCCGAGTACTTGCGGCCGATGTCGGCGAGCGTGCGCGCCTGGTCGGCGGTGATGTCGCCGAGCGGGGCGGTGACGGTCGCGACCACGTAGCCGGGCTGGCGCTGCAGCCGCACGTTGGAGCGGCGCCAGGCAGCGAAGCCTGAAGACGCGGTGGCGGCGGCGGTGGCGGCCTCGGGGGCGAGCGGCGCGGCGGGCCGGATCGGCGCCTCGGCCACCGCGTCCATGTTCTCGGTGAGGTACGAGGTCCACCGCGGATCGGCCTTGAGCTTGGTGCGCTCCTCGCGGACCAGGCGGAAGAACTCGGCCTCGCCCAGCTTCTTCACCAGGAACTTCAGACGCGCGCGGGCGCGGTTCTCCTTCTCGCCGAGGCGGCCGAAGACGCGGCAGATCGCCTGGGCCAGGGGGAGGATCTCCTCCTCGGAGACGAACTCGTCGAAGAGCTTCGCCTGCTGGGGGACGCTGCCCAGGCCGCCTGCCACGTAGAACGCGAAGCCGCGCTTCTCGACGCCGTCCACCACCCTCGTCCTCGCGATGCAACCGAGGTCGTGGAACGCGACCAGGGCGCAGGCCTCGTGCTCGCAGCCCGAGAACGCGATCTTGAACTTCCGGCCGAAGTCCATCGTGTCCTCGTGGCCCATGAGGAAATAGGTCATCGCGTGGGCGTAGGGGCCGACGTCGAACGGCTCGGTGTGGCAGACGCCGGCGTAGGGGCACGCGGTGACGTTGCGGACGCTGTTGCCGCACGCCTCCTTGGTGGTGATGCCGACCACCGCGAGGCGGCGCATGAGGTCCGGCACGTCCTCGATGTGGACGAAGTGCAGCTGGATGTCCTGCCGCGTGGTCACGTGCAGGATGGCGTCGGAGTACTCCTCGGCGCAGGCGGCGAGCACGTCGAGCTGGTCCGGGGTCAGGCGGCCGAGCGGCAGCTTGATGCGCTGCATGCCGGGCGCGTCCCAGAGGGTCTGCGGGCCCTTGGTGAGCTCGGGGCGCGGGAAGGCCAGCGTCTGCGTGTCGACGCCGTCGTGGCGCTGGCCGTTGTCGTAGCGCTGGCCGTAGGCCCCGCGGCGGAGGCGCGTCTCGGCGAAGAGCCGCTCCTCGATCTTCCCCTGGCGGCGCAGCTCGAGCTGGGTCTCGAAGATGTCGATCTCGCGGCCCATGCTCGCGGGGACCGACCCCCCGAGAACGTCCTTCCACGACCTGGCTGCCATCGCCTCTGGTGCTCCTCGCCGGGACACTGGTTTCTCCGTCTTCAGCACCTGATGGTGCCGAAAACCGGCGCGGGAAGCGTGTTCCTAGTTCTCCGATGGGTCAAGTCGGGAATTGGGGCGCTCGGGGTGGGTGCCGCTGGCGGCGAGCGGTGCGAGTCGGGAGCGGCAGCTCGCGTAGGACGCCGCTGGCGGCGAGCGGTGCCGAGTCGGGAGCGGCAGCTCCGCGTGGGACAGAGCTGGCGGCGAGCATGCCGAGTCGGGAGCGGCAGCTCCGCTC
>JBKJLX010000098.1:0-7200 GCA_046596645.1 Polyangiaceae bacterium | reverse complement strand
TGCCAGGTAGTAGGGCACCTCGTCGGTGCAGCCCTGGCTCTTCGACGCGTCCTGGTTGGGGAACTGGCACCACTTCGGGTACTGGACCTTGAGGAGCGTGTAGTACTTGATCGCGTTCTTGCGCGCGGCGACGAGAACCTTGTCCGCGGTGCCGACCAGCGCGGCCTGCTGCTGCGAGACCTTGGGGTTCGACTTCTTCGACGCGTCGCGCGCGACCTCGGCCGCGGTCTTGTCGCGGAATGCGGCCGCCTCGAGCTCGACGTAGCCCTCGGCGAGACGACGCCCGAGCTTGGGCCGGTCCGGCGCGTTCTTCTTGGTCGACGAGAACAGGGCCTCCAGGCCCTGGATCTCGGTCACCAGCAGCTGCCGGGACTTCTTGGACGCCTTGGCGGCGCGCTCGTCGCGCTGGGCGGCGTTCGCCGACGCCGTGGGGTTCACCGGCTTGTTGGTGTCGCGCTTCTTCAGCCCGATGCCCTGGGGCGCGGTCTTGAAGCTGACTTCCGGCTTCTTGCTGCCGGAGGACTTCAGCGCGCCGCCGGGGCACTCGGAGAGCGCCGCCTTCGCCTGCGGACCGATGCACACGTCCGCCGCGGACGCAGGAGCGACGCCCACCGCGCACGCGGCAACGGCGATCGCGCCTGCGGTCAGGCCCTTCAAACTGGTCAGGAGAGGCCGCTTCATCATTTCACCGTACCCTCAGACGCCGGTGGCCCTGCGCCACTTGGCTTGAAAAGAAATCAGTCACGCGATGGTCGCGCTCGGAGCGCCGTCGCCACCGCGAGCGGGCCGCCGTCTGGCGGCGACTCGCCCCCCCCGGGAGGCGTGAGACCCCGGGTCCGTCACCTGGGAGCTGGTCACTTCGCGCCAGCCGCAGCCCGTCAGGAGCTGCAGCCGGCCTTCATCACTTCGCGCACTTGGAGACGACGACCTGGCGGTAGAAGCCGAGCTCGTCGCGCCAGTACTCGCCGTCGAACGGCCAGAGGACGTGCTCGTCGTCCGGCGTGACGATGCCGTAGATCTTCGACTCCTCCTGGGTGACGCGACCGCGCGCGACCTGCTCGTCGAGCTTGTTCCGCTCGGCGGCCGTGATGTCGATCAGGATCTTCTGCGAGTTGCGGAGGTGCTCGCGGAGCTCGTCCAGGTAGCGCTCGTATCGCTGCTTGGTGAGTGTGCCGGCGTTGCGGACCGCGATGTTGCGCGCCAGGTCGAGCGCGTCGGTGACGTCACCGCCGAGGTCCGAGTTCTGGAAGCTCGACGGCGCCTTCTTGAAGCGAGCCGCCTCCTCATCGAGGACGCGGACATACTCGACGTTCTTCAGCAGCTGGCGGTCGGAGAGGGCGTTCTCGACGATCGGCTTGATGGCGGGCGACAGGTTCGCCTTGCCCTCGCGCACCGACCTCAGGAACTCGAAGTACTTCTTCTCCGAATCCTCGCCCTCATAGCGCTTGGTGATGGCCTCGAGCTCGTTCTGGATCGGTTGGTACTTCTTGCGCATGCGCGCGACGATCGAGGTCGCGTCGGTGTACTGGCAGTTGGTGAAGGCGATGACCGCCTTGAGGATGTCCGACTCCGGGTAGAAGGAGTTCGGGAAGTACGGCGCCTCGAGCGTGTGGATGTTGCCGAGCGCGTGCGGGTAGTCGCCCGCCATGAAGTACGCCCAGGACTGCTCGAACAGCGCGTCGAGCCAGTACTCGCTCGCGACGTCGACGCTGTTCCAGTACTTCACCGCCGCCGACAGCTTCTTCTCGTCGATCGACGGGGTGCCGCTCGCCTCGTCCAGTCGGATTGACGCAGAGTAGTAGGTGCGCGCCATCGACAGGTGCGCTAGGTCGCGCATGCGCTGCTCGTCCTCCACGCCCTCTACGCCGTCCTCGATCGCCTGGACGATCGACTGGAACGACTTCACGGCAGGGACGCTCTTGCGGAGCTGCACGTAGGAGATGCCGGCGAAGAACTGGCCCTGCACGTAGTACGGGCTCTGCTTGTCGACCTTGGAGAAGAGGCTGATGGCCTCCTCGTAGGCGCGTGAGCGGTACTTGTACCGGCCGAGCAGGTAGTTCAGCTGCCAGTACAGATTCTTCTGCTGAGCGTTGTTGAAGCGCGCGATCTGATCGGCGTCGTACTTGCCGACGCGCTCGACGATGTCCGCCGGCTCGGGCAGCTGGGTGGCCAGCTTGGCCAGCCACAGCAGCGTCTCGCTGAACTTGAGGTGGTTCGGCTTCTCCGCGATCTCGGAGAAGATGGCGTAGCTCGCCTGGTAGAACTGGAGGCGGTAAAGCGCGATCGCCAGGTGGTACTGGGCGATCTGCTTGTTGCCCTCGTCGTCCCCGGTGTCACCGCCGACGACGCGCTTGAGGGCGAGGGCAGCCTCGCTCCAGCGCTCGGCGTCGAAGAGGCGCTTTGCTTGTGCCGCCTCCTCCGTCATCTGTCCGGCGTTGACGGGGCCCTCGTCATCGGCGGCGGCCTTCTTGCCGTCGCCGTCCTCCTCGTCGTCGAGGTCGATCACTTCACCCTTGCCCGCGGCCTTCTGTCCGCCTTTGGCATCCTTCTTCGGATCCTTGGCGTCCTTCCCGGCGGCAGGCTTCCCACCCTTACCCTGTGCGTAGGCACCCTGCGGGGCGCCACCCAGCGCCATCGCGCAGGCCAGCACCACCGTCGCTCCCCACGTGCCCAACCGCTTCCGCATCGTCGTTCCTCGCTTTCGGGGACGTCTCGAATCGTTCGGGATTCCCATCCCGGTACAGCAATTGCCCGCCGCACAGCGCGCGGCGCACCTGGCTGCGGGTTGGCCCGCATCGGCTCCGACGGGTCCACCGCAGGGGCCGCGGAGCGTCGACCTCGAACCCGAGGTGCTCCATCTGGAGAAAGACTGCAATAACTTCGAGCAGATACGATTGCTCGGCGGGGGATGCTACCGGCGCAACTTCTTCGCTGTCAAGCGGTCCCCGCGGTGGATTTGTTTCTGTTCCAGCATCCGTCGTTCGCCAAGAAGGGCGTCGAGCTGTGCTGGAAGGGACGCACATCCCGCGAAGGACGGCTCGCATAGGGACATCCTCCATTGATCGCCGACGAAGAGGCGACGGCTGTTGACGCTGCCGAGACCTTTCGTTTAGCGTCGCGGGCTGCATTCGCCCTGGTGGCGACAAGGTCGCGATTTAGTTCGCCTCCCCCGCCTCCGGCCGAGCTCCGCTGCAGTACTCCTGTAGCGCCGCCCCTCTGTCGCAGTGCCTCCCTTTCGAGGAGCTCGCTCACGATGACGCGATCGATTCTGTCCGGGGTGTTCGCCGTTTTCGGGGTCGTGGCCATCGGCCTCGTGCCCACGGCCTGCCAGAGCGGTGGCGTCGGCGACCCCTGCATCCCGGAGGACGAGTACGACCCCAACTTCGCCGGCTACAAGGTGACGCAGGAGAACATCGAATCTCGATCGTTCCAGTGCGAGACCCGCATCTGCCTGGCGAACTTCTTCCAGGGTCGCGTGAGCTGCCCGCTCGGGCAGTCCCAGCGCGCCGCCTGCACGCCGGACGACAACTCCGCCTGCGGCGACGGTGAAGAGTGCGTGAAGTCCGCGGCCAACGCGCCGTCCTGCGGTGACGTGGAGGGCAACCCGGTCGACGCGGACTGCAATGCCTTCTCCGGCACGGACAAGGGCATCTGCAACAAGGAGGGGCTCTTTTGCGAGTGCGGCGGCGACGACCGCCCCTGCCCGCCTGGCTTCACTTGCGACTCCGAGACCAAGCAGTGCCTCAGCTACGTCTGCCACGAGAAGGGCAGCTGCCAGGTCCCGAAGGACGACGAGACCGCCGGTGACAACGCCGGCAAGGGCTGCTGCGTCCCCGGCACCGACATCCCGATCGCTCCCTCGGTCTGCGGTCAGTGCAACGAGGACAAGAGCCGCGATGCACCGAACGCCGTCTACTGCTCCTGCCGATGCGGCGTCCCCGACGGCGAGGAGGAGGATCCGAACTTCAACTTCTGCGAGTGCCCGGAGGGCTTCGAGTGCTCCGAGATCCGCAAGAACATCGGCCTCGGTGACCCTCAGCTCACCGGCAAGTACTGCATCAAGTCCGGCACCGGCACCGACTCCACCCGCGCCAAGCAGGACTGCGGCGCCCTGGAGGACGGCGCGTTCTTCCTGCAGGGTCAGTGCGAGGGTCAGGGCCAGCAGGCCGCCGAGTAACAGGCGTCGGAGTAGTCGGCGAATCCGGTCCGTCGTGTCGACAGCGGATCAGCGGAGAGAGCGCCTCGCGCGAGGCCGCCGGGCGGAGGACGCCGCGGCGGCCTTCGTGCTTCGTGCGGGCATGACGCTGGTCGGGCGAAACGTCCGCGTAAGCCGCCTCGAGATCGATCTGCTCGCCATCGACGGTCCGTGCGTGGTCGTCATCGAGGTACGGACCCGTGGCCCCGGATCGTGGGTGGGCCCCTTCGAGTCCATCGACTGGCGCAAGCGTCGACGCCTGCGCGCGGCCGGCGAATCCCTCTGGCGCACCCGCTTCAAGCGCGACGCACGCCTCGAGCGCATGCGCTTCGATCTGATCGCGGTCGATCTCTCAGGGCACGAGCCCTCGATCGAGCACGCGCGCGCCGCGTTCTGAGAAGGCGACGCCGCCGTGCACCGGAGGTGCGCGGCGGTCGCAGCGGAGCGCTCGCCCTGACGGCTACGCCTACGCCTCCAGGTGGTCCTGCATCTCCGCGCGCAGCTTGCGGAGCTCGACCACGGCGGGCGCGCTCGGGGCCTCCTTCTCCAGGCCAGCGAGGATGGCGTCGACGCGCGAGATCTCGCCCATCTGCTTCTGGCGCAGCTGATCGACGGTCTTCTCGAACGTCTCGAAGAAGTGCTGCAGCTCGTCGCCCTTGCGGAGGCGCTCCTTGAGGATGAGCTTGCCCTCCCCCACCTCGCGCATGAGGCGCTTCATCTTGAAGATCGGCCCTGCGATCCGGTGGGTGAAGACGATCCCCGCGACGCCGATGCCGGCCACCAGCACCAGGATGCCCACGATGAGCAGGAGCGCGAGCGCGTTGCGGGTCGCCTGCACGCCCGCGGCTTGCGCCTCCAGCTCCTGGGCGCGCGTGGCGAGGAATTTGGCGTCGGACTCGAAGCGCCGCTGATCCTCGGCCAGCTTCGCCTCGTCCTTGTTCGCCTCTTCCTGGAACGTCTTCGCGAGCTCGGGCGAGTCGGCGTACTCCTTCGCGATGTTCATCGCGACGACCTGACTCACTTTCTGCGACTGCTTGATGACCTCCTGGCTGCGCTCGACCGTCTCCTGGCTGAGGCGGACCGTCTCCCGCCCCTGCTCGACGGCGACCTTGCTCTGCTCGACGATCGCCCCACCGGAGCGCCAGAGGAGGATGCCAAGGCCGGAGGCAAACACGAGGGCCACGCCGACCAGCAGGCCCGTGTACTTGAGCTGGAAATGCCGATCGAGGAGGTAGTTCCGCGCGCTCCGCTTGTACTGCGGTCGCGGGCCGGCGGGCGCGCCCGCGCCCGGCCCAGCCGGTGGAGTCGAAGCCTTCGCCGAATCACTCATCGCCGCCTCGCGCGGGAAGGAGCCCGCTGCCCTCGATGGTAGGGACCCAGGTGCGGCCCGGGCCAAACAAGTATCCGTCTGCCATCGTCCAAGCCATCGCTGGAGCCCCTCACTGGAGCGTGTTGACGATCTTGACGAAGTTGCCGACCGCGTTCTCGGAGCAGAGCTTGATCAGCTCCGACTCCGCCGCAGGATCGGAGCTGGGCGTGCCGGTCTGCGTGAGCTTCGGCGAGACCTGACCCTTGAGCGCCTTGTCGGGGTAGCTCCAGATGCTGAGCTTCATCTTCTGCGTCAGGTTGCCGTTGGCATACTCGGCCGCCTCGACCGTCGCGATCAGATAGAAGCCCTTCAGCTTCTTCGCGGTGACGACCTGCTTTCCCTGGGCGGGCGTCTCGGTCCTGGGGGCGACCGCGAACTCGGTGGCGCCGAGCAGCTTGGACTGCAGCGTCTTGCGGACGATCGTCTCCACCTCGGCGGCGGACTTGCCCGACTTGTTCGCGACCTCGATCGCCACGTAGTACTTCGCGCCGGGCCCCGGCGGCGGCGGCGCGTCGCCACCGCCCGCCTCCAGCTTGGCGATCGACTGGGCGATCTGGGTGGAGACCGAAGGGTCCTTCTCGGCCGCTTTGGCAGCCTTGAGACACGCCGTGCCCTCGCTCTTGCCGAGCTTGCCCAGCGCGGCGGACGCGGCGATGCGGACGGCGGCGATCTTGTCCTTCACCAGCGCGTCGCACAGGGGGCGCACGGCCGCCGCGTCGCCCGAGGCGCCCAGGGCCAGCGCCGCCTGCGTGCGAACGCGGAAGTCCTCCGCGGTCTTCAGCTGCGTCGCCGCCTGCTGAACCTTGGCCTGAGCCGAGGCGCCGCCGGGTGCGAGGATCGTCGTCAGCGCGACCACGAACGCAAGCGCGGCGATCCGGAGGCCCATCCGACCCCGGAAGATACACGAATTGGTCGCCCTCACGAACCGGTTGGACGGACCATCCGGGGGAAGCTTCGAGCCGATTTCGGCATGGAGGTGCGGCACCGTCGTAGGATGATTCCGCCGATGCGCCGCCAGGTGTCCGTCGCCCTCCTCTTCGGGGTGCTCGCCGTTCCCTTCCGCGCCGGCGCTGTTCCGGTTCGCATCCGAGGCGAGGCCGCGGCGCGCATCGTCGCGTTCGAGCAGGAGCGGACGACGGTGGTGCGCGGCGAGGTGGCCGACGACGTCGGCGCGTCGCTCCCCGGCGCGCGCCTGGAGATCGACTTCGGCACGGTCCCGCGCCGAGCCTCTCCTTGCCCCGACGGGCCGAGCGGTCGGGTGGAGGTCAAGGGGGCGATCGTCGTCGCCACCGCCGATGACCGAGGTGCATTCTGCGTCCGCGTCGACGGCGGGCCGCGGCAGGGCGCGACGGTCCGCGCGACGGTCACGGCCACCGAGCTCCACGACGCCGCCACCGCACAGGCGGTCGTCGAGGGCGACGCCGCGGGCCTGGCCAAGACGACCCTGCGCCTCGAGTCGCCGCCGGTGGACGTCGATCTCGACCGGCCGTCGGTGCGCGTCACGGCCACGCTGGGCGTGGACCGCGCCGACGCGGAGCGCGCGGGGCTCGGGGCCGTCCGCCGCGAGGGCCTTTCTCTCGTGGTGGAGGGCGAGCGCGGCGTCGAGGTGGCCCGCGGCACGACCGGCGGCGGCCGG
>JBKJLX010000047.1:0-8337 GCA_046596645.1 Polyangiaceae bacterium | reverse complement strand
GCGTACCACGGCTGCGCCTGACCACCCTTCTGGTCCCAGCCGCTCGCGCCGCGCTCCTTGCTGGCGGGGCCGGTCTGGGTTTCGTTCTGCGACGCGTCGTCGTAGCGGTCGATGTGAATGGTCTCCATGAAACGGGATGTATCAAGACGCATGCCGCCGGGTTCGTGGGCCCGCCGCGCGGTGAAAGCGCACCTCTGGGCGCCACTCACCCGGACGGAATGTGGCGAAGGCGCGCCGCTGGGGCGTTCGTCGGCACCCGGCCGGGGCGAGAGAAGCCCCCCGGCTCGCGGGTTCCTCGTCCACGCCCGCGCGCAGCACTTCGGCCAGCCGGACACCAGGGCCGGCGAGGGCGCGGCGATCGACGCGACCGCCGGCGGCGCGGTGGCGGGCGGCGTCCACGTCATCGACGACCGGAAGGCGACGACGGCGCTACAGACCCTGGTCAACAGCGGCGGCGAGTCGGTGCACACGGCCGCAGCGAGTCGCGGTGAACACGGCGAGGTCGTAGGCTCCGGCTCGATGGCCCGCGTGTGGATGCCCCTGCCGGATCGAGACTTCGACGTCACCGAGGTCGCGGTTCCGTGGAAGCTCCTCGTCCGCGCCGGCCACGAGGTGGTCTTCGCCACCGAGGACGGTGCGACCCCTGCTGCCGATCCGCTCCTCCTCCGCGGCGTGATCTTCGGCCAGCTGGGCGCCGACCCCGAGCCGCGTCGGTTCTACGCCGAGCTGCAGCGTGAGCCCGCCTTCGCGCGGCCGGTGCGCTGGGCGTCGCTCGATCCCCTCGCCTTCGACGCGCTCATCCTCCCCGGTGGCCACGCCAAGGGGATGCGACAGTTCCTCGAGGGTCGCGTCCTCCGCGAGCGCATCGCCTCCTTCTGGGTGACCGGCCGTCCGGTGGGCGCGATCTGCCACGGCACGGTCGCGCTGGCGCGCACCCTGGGCGAGGACGGGCGCAGCGTCCTCTTCGGTCGTCGCACCACCTGTCTGCCCAAGCGCATGGAGCGCGCGGCGTGGCTCCTCACCGCGTGGAAGCTGGGCGATTACTACCGCACCTACCCCGAGTACGTGGAGGACGAGGTCCGCGCCGCGCTGAAGCAGCCGGGCGACCTCGACGCCGGCCCGCTGACGCTCACCGCGCGCGGCACGATGGACGACGACCGTCCCGCCTTCGTGGTGCAAGACGGTAGCTACGTCTCCGCGCGCTGGCCAGGCGATGCCTACCTCTTCGCGCGGAGGATGATCGAGCGGCTCGAGCCCGCCTCCGCGACGCGCCACGGCGGAGCGGCGGCGTGAGCCGACCGCGCGGACTGCTGGGGGCGCTCGGACTCGCCTCGCTGGGCGAGGCCGCGCTCCGCCGCGTGGGCCCGGCCATCGGCGCCGGCGTGGACGAGATCGGCGCGCGCGCGATCTGGTACCGGTCCCCCGCCTCGCGTCGGCGATCGTCGGCGGAGAGCCTGGGACCGGAGGAGCGCATGGACGCCCTCGCGAAGATCGAGGCGCTCTATGCCGGCGCCGATCTCTACGACGACCCCGACCGCTTCTTCGGCGCGCCGCGCCGGATCGAGCCCGAGTCGACGCGCGTCGCTCCCCTCTCGCGCGACGGCGTCCGCGCCGAGGTCGTGGACCTCGCCTGGCCGTCGCGCGTCGACCCCTTCGTCGCCGAGCTGGCCGCGCGCTGCGCCGACGTCGTCGAGAACCGGACCGCGCGCGCTCGCGTCTTCCATGGCGAGGGTCCGCGGAGGCCGCTCGCCCTGCTCGTCCACGGGTACCGCGGCGGGCACTACGCCTTCGAGGAGCGGGCGTGGCCGATCGCGGCGCTGCTGCGTCGCGGCCTCGACGTCGCGCTGGTGCAGCTCCCCCACCACGCACAGCGCGCGCGGCCCGGCGCCGGCCCCAGGTTCCCCGGCAGCGATCCGCGCCTCGCCAACGAGGGCTTCGGTCAGGCGGTGCGCGACCTCCGCGATCTGCTCCACCTCGCGAAGGGCAGCTGGGGTGCGCCGGCAGTGGTCGCGCTGGGGATGAGCCTGGGCGGCTACACGGTCTCGCTGCTCGGCACCGTCGAGCCCGAGCTCGACTTCGTCGCCCCCATCATCCCGCTGGCGTCGCTCGCCGACGCCGCCCGCGACAACGACCGCCTGGTCGGCACGCCCGCCGAGCGTGAGGCGCAGCACCGAGCGCTGGAGGGCGCCTACCGGGTCTCGAGCCCGCTGGCGCGATCGCCGCGCCTCGGCCCCGAACGCGCGATCGTCGTCGCCGCCGCCGGCGACCGCATCACGCCGATCGCCCACGCCCATCGCATCGCGGCCCACTACCGCTGCGAGCTGATCACCTTCCCCGGCGGCCACCTCCTGCAGCTCGGTCGCGCCGACGGCTTCCGCGCGATCCTGCGCCGGCTCGACGCCGTCGGGATCACCCGCGGCGTCGAGCGCTGAGCTCGCCGAGGGCTCCCACCCCCCCGCGCGACTCGGCCGGTCGCGATCACTTGGTGCAGGACTGGTGCGACGTCGGGTTGGCCCGGAACTCCTCCGAGTTCACGGCCGGGCACTCGGCGGCGATGAGCGACTTGAGATCGCGCACCTCCTGCCAGGAGAGGGACATCGCCGGGAAGAGGATGGGGAAGGTCGCCTGGGTGTCGACCTGCGTGCGGAAGCCCTCGAGCAGACCGTCGCCCTGCTTCCACAGGACGTCGAAGCGGGCCTCGAACTCCTCGACCAGGTCCACGAACTCCGGACCCCGGAAGTGCAGCATGTTCTCGAACGTCGCGTGCTCGGCGTTGTCGGAGAGGTTGTAGCTGCCGGTGAAGAGCTCGTCGTCGACGATGAGGTACTTGTTGTGCATCTGCGGGGCGTACGAGGCGTCCCAGCGGTACGCGTAGTACTTGTAGCGGACGTCGATGTCGGCCTGGCCGACCGCGAGGCCGAAGAGGAACCCCTTGTCGAGGCAGGAGGCCTTCTTCGACTCGGTGGTCGCCGCAGCGACGCAAACGTCGAGGTCGGCCACCTGCTGGTCGTGCGACGACTGGGAGATGTACTCCTGACCGTCGAGGTAGACGCGGACGTCGAGGTCCGGGTCCTCCGCCTTGCGGGCCATGAGCGCCTCGGAGACTGGGCGCGAGCGGAGGTGGCCCGACGCGACGTGGATGCGCTTCTCGGCGCGCCCGATGGCCTCGACCAGCACGTCGCTGATGGTGTTCTTGCGGTTGCCGGTGAAGCCGTCGTTCACGGCGGTGAAGTTGTCGCTGGTGAAGTAGACGTGCATCCCCGGGTCCTCGGGGATGGCCTCCTCGGCGATCTCCTTGACCGTGATGTCGCTGACGATCGCAGGGTTGGAGGCGACGTCCCGCGAGTGCGACCACAGGTGGTCGAACTCTCGCTGGAAGCGAAGCGAGAGCTCGGGGTACGCCGTCAGGAAGACCGTGTTCTCGTCGTACTTCGTGGCGGCGCCGTTCGACCAGTTGCCGCTGCCGGTGATGAGACTGGCGCCTTCAGCGAAGGCGGCGTCCTCGCGCGGGCCGTCGATGATCGTGAACTTGTGGTGCATGATCTTGTTCACCCACCGCACGTCGATGCCGGCGGCCTCCAGCCGGCCGCTCTTGGTGGCGGCGAGCGCCGCGCCGGTGAGCTTCCGGTCCTCGCTGGCGGTGTCGAAGAGGAAGCGCACCTTCACGCCGCGGGCGACGGCGTCGGTCAGCGCGGCCCCGATGGCGGCGTCGGAGTAGCTGTACATCGCCACGTCGACGGTGCGCTTCGCGCCGCGGATCGCCTGGGCGATGGCGGCGGTGTGGCTCGCCTCGATGGGCTGCGGCGAGAAGACGACCTCGCGGTCCTTCGCCTCCTGCGCGTCGAGGTAGCCCCTGGCCCTGGCCGCCTCCTTCAGCTTCTTAAGCGTCGAGGGGCCGATCTGGGAGACGGCGTCGAGCTCGTCGATGGTGTCGAAGAGGTCGTCGTCCTCCGTGCGCTGCGCCGCGTCGGCGCCCTCGCGGTGGGCGACGATGTTCTTCGCGGCGCGCGAGTCGATCTTCGCTGCGGTGCGGAGGCCGTCGGCGGTCAGGGTGCGATCGTTGACCAGGGAGAGGACGGAGAGCGCGGCAGGCGACCCTTCGCCCAGCCCCTCGATCTGATCGTTCTCCTCCGAGGTGACCTCCTCGCCGGAGTCGCAGGCGCCGGCAGCGCCGAGCGCCACGAGGAGGGGTAGGATCGCCAGCGACCGGAGCGAGGATCGGGTCATGGGCGGCGCATACGCAGGCGCCATGCCACGTCGGGGGTGTAGGCAATTCACGGACATGGCCGCGTTCCCCCTTCGTGTTCGACCGTGGGTGGATCCGCGGAGACCCATTGCGGTCATCCCACGTGGGCCCTTCCCGAGTCGCCCGGCGTCGACGACCATCCCCGCGGTCATGACCGACTTCTTCGACGTCCCGCGAACCACGGCCGGCGCCGGCGGTGACGCCTGCCAGCTGCCGCTCCTCTACCGCGACGGGTCCCAGTTCGGCGTGTTCTACGCCGTCGATCTCGCGCGAGCGCGGCAGCTGGTCTCCTCGCAGGCGATCGAGCCCTGGCCGGTTCTCGGTCGCGCATTCGCCGCCATCTACGTGTGGGAGTACCGCGACAGCTCGATCGGCAGCTACGGCGAGGTCGGCCTCGGCATCCAGTGCCGCCGCGTCGGCTCCCGGCCCTCGCTACCCCGGCTCGGGCTGGACATGGGCGCGCAGGACGACCAGGGCATCTGGGTGGTCAGCCTCCCGGTGACGACCCAGGCGGCCTTCGGGGCCGGCGTCGAGATCTGGGGCTACCCCAAATACGTGGCGCCCATCACCACGCGCTTCCGCCACGACGGCGCCAGCGTCACGCTCGCCGACGAGCTCGATCTCTCGATCGGGGCGCTGCACGGCCCCTCGCTCGGCGGTCAGCCGGTGATCACCATGACCGAGCGAAAGGGGCGCCTGCTACGCACGCGCATCGACGTCCAGCACCGCGCTCGTTGGGGCTCGGGCCGCAGCGCGCGCCTGGTACTGAGGGCCGACGGGCCCACCTCGCGTGCCGCGAGCGCGCTCGGGCTCGACGAGATGAAGCCAGTGGCGGCCTTTCGCGTGGACCGATTCCAGGCGCGGCTCGGCGAGGGCGTCGATCTCGGCCCGGCAGACCGCAGGTGATCGGCGAGCTCGCGCGGCGCCACGTTCAGAAGCAGCCGCCGCCGTCGTCGTAGCAGACGCCGTACTCGACCCCGTCCGCATAGACCGGCTCGGAGAACGGCGCCACGCATGCCCCGAGGCCGGCGCAGTCGGCCTCGCTGGTGCAGTACTGGAGGCAGCAAGGCAGCGCGAAGGGGTCACCGACGTCGATGCACTCGGTGATCGTCGCGCACTCGGCGTTGTCGGTGCAGCCGCCATAGGCTGGCGTGGTACCGGCCGGCGCGCAGCTGGCGGGGGTGCCCTGCGGTTCCGGCAGGCAGTGCTCGCCCGCCGCGCACACCGGCTCCGGCATGAGCGGATCGCAGATCGGGTCGGCGCCGCCCGAGGCGGTGGACGTCGCGACCGCCGTGCTCGCGGTGGTGGTTGCAGCCGAGCTGCTGGCGGTGCTGCTCGACGCGCTCGACGACGAGGTCGAGGTGCTGCTGGAGGTGGACGACGTGCTCGACCCCGTCGTGCTGCTCGAGGTGGAGCCGACCGGGCCGCTGCCGAGGCTGGTGCTGCCGGTGCGACTGCCGCCGTCCCCCGAGGCGCCGCCCTCGGAGGGCGCCCCGCCCTCGCCGGCGTTGCTGCTGCCGCCGTCCCCTGCGGACGACGACTGGACGTCGTCGAGCGCCGAGCCCGAGGCGCACGCGGTCGCCAGCACGGCGAGCGCTGCGAGGACGGACGGACAGACCCGGCGACGCGGCGACGGCATCCGGCGAGGATACGCCGGACCGTGCCCGCCGACGAGGCCACGGCCACCAGGGCGGCGGAGGCACAATGCGCCTCAGCGCAGGCCGGTGGTCGCCAGATCGCCGACCGCCTCGCGCACGCGCTCGGCGCGGAGGGCGATGCGGTCGCGCATCGCCGCGAAGCTCGGCTCCTCTCGAACGGACGCCAGGGCAGGGCACCGATCCGCCCACAGGATGTCGAAGCACCCCTGCGCGTCCGCCCCCGCGAGCGCGGCGAGCGCGGCGTCGCGATCGCCGAGGGTGGCGGAGATCTCCGTCTGGAACTGGAGGTGCATCGTCGCCATGCGCGGCGACGTCCGGCTGGGGCTACCGATGATCGCGCGCTGCACTGCCGCCGGCAACTGCGGCAGACCGAGAACCGCCCCGGTCGTCGCGAGGAGGACCGTGGCCACGAACTCGGTCGTGTGCGCCTCGCGGAACGATCGCTTCACCAGCTCGGCCTCCTCGCAGTCCCGTGTCCACATCGCCAGGCGCGCGCGCGCAAGCCAGTAGCCGTTGCGGTCGTACGGATCGGCCGGCGGATCGCCGAGCCAGGCGCGCGCAGAGGGGGCTTCGCCCCGATACGCGGCGGCCCGCATCAGCCCTATCCGCGGCGAGAAGTACGAGGGGTCGAGCGCCAGGGACCGCTCGAGCACCGCGGCCGCGGCCGGCGCTGCGCAGTCGACGAGGATCTCGCCGAGGAGCGCCACCGCCTCCTGCAGATCGGGTCGGCTCTCCACCACGGCGCGCAGCTCGGTCGCGCCTGCGACCCACTCCCCGCGGACGATGTGCAGGGTCGCGCGACCGAGCCGGGCCTCGGCGGACCGCGGGTCCGCCTCCAGCGCCTGCGCGATGATCCGCGCCGCTGCGTCGGCAGTCGACTCGCCGGCGTCGGAGAGGGCGAAGCTGCGGATGAGCGCCCGGGCGTAGGTGACGGCGATCCGTGGATCGTGCGGCGCGCGAGCGTAGGCCTTCTCCAGGACGGCAGCCGCGTCCAGTGCCGAGCCCCAGGAGCGCTGGAGCAGGTAGCGGCCGCGCAGGTAAAGATCGAGTGCCTCGGGGTTCACCGCCTCACGCGGCCCCGCCGCGCGCGCGCGCAGCGCCTCGGCGATGGCGGCGGCCGCCTCGTCACCGATGCTGAGGAAATCCGCCGGGTCGGTGGAGAAGCGCCGCGCCCAGAGCTGGAAGCCGTCCTCGACCGTGATCAGCCGGACGTTCGCCTGCAAGCTGCCGGCGTGGCGTCGCAGCTCGCCGGTGACGACCACCTGCACCTCCAGCTGGCGACCCACCTCGCGCGGGTCCCGCGGCCCCGCGCGCTCGTCGGCGCCGCGAACGGCGCGCTCGGCCACCGCGCGCGGCCGCACCCGGATGCCGGGCGTCGCGCTGAGGAGGTCGACGAGATCGTCGGTCAGCGCCGCCGCGAGATACGCGTCCTCCCTCACCGATCGGTTCTCGATGGGAAGCACGGCCAGCGTCTTGACCGTCGTCCACGCGGCGGAGGACGTCGCCTCGCCCGGGGCCGGCGCCGAGCGCTGGGTGCTCGGCGAGCTGGGCCGGGCCGACGGGATCGCCGGCGGCGTCATCGAGGCGCCCGAGGCCGATGCCATGGCGGTGATCGCCTCCTCCACCTCGGCGGCGCTGGCCGGGCGCGCCGCGGGGTCGCGCGCCATCATCCGCAGGAGCAGCTCGGCCAGCTCGGCCGGGAGGTCGGCGACCCGACCGCGCGCGTCGGGCGGTGGCGCGAGCAGGCGCGCCGCCGCCGTCGCCAGCGGGGTCGATCCCTGCCAGGGGGGCTGGCCGGTGGAGAGCTCGAACAGCATGCAGCCGAGCGCGTAGACGTCCGCGGCCGGCCCGATCGGCGCATCGTGCGCGATCTGCTCGGGGGCCATGTAGAGCGGCGTGCCCACGACCGCGTTCTGGGTGTCGCTGCCCGGCCCCTCCGTCGTGAGCGCCCGCGCGATCCCGAAGTCGGTGATCGCGACGCGCCCCGAGCGCTCGCAGAGGACGTTGTCGGGCTTCAGATCGCGGTGCACCACGCCGGCGTCGTGGGCGGCACCGAGCCCGGCGCAGATCGCCCGCGCGATGGGCGCCAGGCGTGCGAGGCGCATCCGCCCCTCGCGCTGGAGGAGCGCCGAGAGCGGGACACCGTCGAGCAGCTCCATGGTGAGGAAGCGGCGTTCGCCGTCCTCGCCGATGTCGAACGTCCGCGCGACGTTGGGGTGGGTGACGCGGCGGGCGAGCTTCACCTCGCGCCGGAAGCGGTCGGTCATGCCCGGCGCGGCCGCCAGCTCGCGCCGCAGCACCTTGACCGCGACCAGCTCGTCCAGCTCGCGGTCGCGCGCACGGTAGACGCTCCCCATGCCCCCGACGCCGAGCAGGGCCAGCAGCTCCCACCGCTGGGCGAGGACGACCCCGGCCGAGAGCGCGCTCGCGCCC
>JBKJLX010000841.1:0-3619 GCA_046596645.1 Polyangiaceae bacterium | reverse complement strand
ACGAGATCGGCGACATGCCGCTCGTCGCGCAGGGGAAGCTGCTCCGCGCGCTGCAGGACGGGAGCTTCGAGCCCGTGGGCTCCGACGAGACCGTGCGCGTGGACGTACGGGTCGTCGCCGCCTCGCACGTCGACCTCGAGGCGGGCATCCGCGAGCGCCGCTTCCGCGAGGACCTATACTACCGCCTGGCCGCCGTCCCCCTGACGCTCCCATCCCTGCGCGAGCGCGCCGAAGACATCGTCGATCTCGCGCGCGAGCGCCTGCGCGTGCTCACCACCTCGCGACGCGGTCCCTGGGTCCTCGGGCCCTGCGCCGTCGAACACCTCCAGGTCTTTCCGTGGCCCGGCAACGTGCGCGAGCTGCTCCACGCCGTGGAGCGCGCCACCGTCCTCGTGCCGTCAGGGTCGATCCGACGCGAGCACCTCTCCGGCGGTCCCTTCGAGGCTCCCAGACCCGCGAGCGAGCGAAATCCCGACCCGGGCGCCCTCCTCCCCTTCGGCGAGGCCGAGCGCCGCCATCTGAAGCGTGCCCTGGAGCTCACCGGTGGAAAGATCTACGGCGACGATGGCGCGGCAGCGCTCCTGGCGCTCAAGCCGACGACCCTCCAGGCCAAGCTGAAGAAGCATCGCCTCAAGTGATCAGCGGGCCCGGCAGGCGCGTGGCTCACGCGTGGGCTGCGAGCGCCGGCGCTTCCTCGTCGACGCGGCCGGTCAAGACGCGCGCCTGCTCCTCGTCGAGGATGGAGAGGCACGTCTCGAGCGCGTCGATGGTGAGGAGCCGCTGCCGGATCTTCGCCGCACCGGGCAGCGTCTTCAGGTAGCCAGTCAGGTGTCGCCGCGTGACTCGCACGCCGTGCGGCTCGCCGCGCTCGGCGACGTTGGCGCGCAGGTGGCGACGGCACAGCTCGAAGCGCTCGCTCGCGGTCGGCGGGCCGACGACCTCGCCGCGGTCGAGCAGCGCGCGCGCCTCGCGGAACACCCACGGGTGATCGATCGCCGAGCGCCCGATCATGACGCCGTCGCAGCCCGTCTCCGAAAGGGCGCGCCTCGCGTCGTCCGCCGACTTCACGTCCCCGTTGACGATGACGGGGATCGACACGACCTCCTTCGCGCGGCGGGCCCACGCCCAGTCGGCCTTGCCGCTGTGCCCCATCTGCGCGGTGCGGCAGTGGAGCGTCAGTGCGGCCACGCCCGCGTCCTCCAGCCGCCGGGCGAGGTCGACGATGGGCATGTGCGACTCGGGGCCCCAGCCGATGCGCGTCTTCACAGTCACCGGGAGCGACACGCTCTTCACCAGCAGCTTCGCCATCGACACCATCGCGTCGGGCTCGCGGAGCCAGCCGGCGCCCGCGCCGCGGCCGGCGATCTTCGGGACCCAGCAGCCGCAGTTCACGTCGATGAAGTCGGGCTGGGCGCCCTCCGCCACCCGGGCCGCCTCCTCCAGCCGGATCGGGTCCGAACCGTAGATCTGGATCGCCGTCGGACGATCGTCGGGTTCGAGACGCAGCTTGCTCTGCGCGTGGCGGCACCCGCGAAGGAGACCCTCGGCGTTGACGAACTCGGTGACGCACAGGTCGGCGCCCTCCGACCTGCAGAGGCGTCGAAAGACTGCGTCCGACACGTCCTCCATGGGCGCGAGGACGATGGCGCGGCGCGTCGAGTCGCCGAAAAAACGGGAAATGCGGGGGTCCATGGCGTCTCTGCGAGACGTGCTCATAGCACCTCGCAGAAAGCTCGACGAGGCCGCAGGAGTCGTGTAGACCCCGCCGCCACATGCTGGTCGATGCCTCCCTGCTCCGCCGCTCCAAGGTCGAGAACGTCGAGCGCCTGGCCCGCTCGCTCGGGGTGTCCCTCCCCAAGCGCCCCAAGGACGGGGTTTATGCCTCCCAGCTCGTCAGCTCGGTCGCTTCCAAGATCCGCCGTGAGGCCATCCTGGATGAGCTGAAGCGCATGGGCCGGCTCGGTTCCTGACCCGGCCGGGCTTTCTGCGGGCTGAAGACAGCCCCAGGGGGCCGCGTTGAAGAAGTACGTCTGCGTACACGGCCATTTCTACCAGCCGCCGCGGGAGAACCCGTGGCTCGAGCGGGTGGAGCAGCAGCCCTCGGCGTACCCGTTCCACGACTGGAACGAGCGAATCGACGCCGAGTGCTACGGGCCCAACGCCCGCGCGCGCATCCTCGATGATGCGGGGCGGGTCGTCGACGTGGTCAACAACTACGCCCGCATCAACTTCAACGTCGGGCCGACGCTCCTCTCCTGGATGGAGGACCACGCGCGCCGGACGTACGCCTCGATCCTGGAGGCCGACGAGATCAGCCGTGCGCGCTTCGGCGGCCACGGCTCCGCCATCGCGCAGGTGTACGCGCACCCAATCTTGCCTCTCGCCTCGCCGCGGGATCGGCGAACCCAGGTGCTGTGGGGCCTCGCGGACTTCCGCCACCGCTTCGGGCGCGACCCCGAGGGCATGTGGCTGCCGGAGACGGCGGCGGACACCGCGAGCCTCGAGGCGCTGGCCTCTGCCGGCATCGCGTACACGATCCTCGCGCCCGACCAGTGCGCCTCGACCCGCGGGCCGGAGGAGCGCGAGGCCACCCTCACGTCGAAGCGCAGCGTCGACACCCGGCGCGCCTACCGCATCGACCTGCCCAGCGGCCGCTCGATCGCCGTCTTCTTCTATGACGGCCCGACGTCGCGCGCTGTCGCCTTCGAGCACCTCCTCCACGACGGCAGGCGCTTCGCCGACCGGCTCATCGCGCGGCTGGGCGAGGGCGGCGGACTCGCCCACATCGCGACCGACGGCGAGACCTACGGCCACCACCACCGCCACGGGGAGATGGCGCTCGCCTGGGCGCTCGAGCACCTCTCGGTGAGCGGCCGCGCCGAGGTCGTCAACTACGGCCTCTTCCTCGAGCTCCACCCGCCGACATGGACGGCGACCATTCACGAGCCCTCGGCGTGGAGCTGCGCGCACGGCGTCGGCCGCTGGATGCGTGACTGCGGCTGCCGTGCGCGGGCCGGGTCCGACCAGGCCTGGCGTGGCCCGCTGCGCACCGCCCTGGAGTCGATGCGCGCGGTCGTCGACCCGCTCTTCGAGCGCGAGGCGGGGGCCTTGCTGGGCGACCCGTGGGCCGCCCGCGACGCCTACATCGCGCTGGTCCTCGACCGCGCGCGAGATCGCACGACCGAGCTGCTGGCCCACCACCGCCGTCGCGAGCTGTCGCCGAAGGAGGAGCAGCGGGCCCTCGCGCTCCTGGAGATGCAGCGCCACGCGATGCTCGCCTTCACCAGCTGCGGCTGGTTCTTCGACGACGTGGACGGGCTCGAACCGACACAGATCCTGATGTACGCGGCGCGTGCGGTGGAGATCGCGGAGAAGCACGGCGCCGTCGGCCTGGAGGCGAGCTGGCTGCGTGAGCTCGAGACGGCCCGCGCGCGAGGCGAGCGCGCCATCACCGCGCGCGAGGTGGTCGAGAAGCGGGTGCGACCGTCGCGCTTCGACGCGACGCGCATCGCCGCCGCGCACACCGTGGTCGGCCTCGCCGGCCTCGGGCGCGGCGCCGGCAATCGCGCCTGGGAGGTCCAGGAGATCGGCGATCCGGTGGAGGCCTCGCGCGGCGAGG
>JBKJLX010000065.1:0-12142 GCA_046596645.1 Polyangiaceae bacterium | reverse complement strand
CGTCGTAGAAGAGGCCGTTGATCGTGAAGTCGCGGCGCTCGGCGTCCTCGTGGGCGACGCCGAAGACGTTGTCGTTCCGGATGAGGAGCGAGCCGTGATCGACGGCGCGCGCGAGCGAGCCGTCGATGTCCTCCGGCGGCTCGTCCTTCGGGCTGCGACGGAACGTCGCCACCTCGATCACCTTGCCGCCGTGGAAGAGGAGGTGGACCAGGCGGAAGCGACGGCCGATGACGCGCGAGTTGCGGAACAGCGCGCGCACCTGCTCCGGCCGGGCGCTGGTGGCGACGTCGAAGTCCTTCGGTTTGCGACCGAGGAGGAGGTCGCGCACGCAGCCACCGACCAGGTAGGCCTCGTAGCCCTGCCGGACCATGCGGCGGACCGACTTGGCCACGTCGGCGTCGATCAGGTGGTCGTCGAAGCGGACCTGGTGCCGCGAGGGCTCGGGCCCGGAGAAGATGCGGCGCGGAGGGGGGGTCGCCGCCTCGTCGCTCGACGGCATCGGCTCGTCGTCACGGCGGCGGTCGGGGCGGCGCTCGCGCGGAGGGCGAGGACCGCCGTCCCGCGGGGTGCCGTCCAGGGAGCTGCCGTCGCGGGGGGCGCTCTCGCGGGGCGCGGACGGCACGACGTCGTAGCTCCGCTCGCCGCCTTCCTTCACGCCGGCGGTGCTGCGGCTCTTGCGGACTCGGTTACGAGGGTCCCGGGCGACGTCTTTCGTCGGGACCTCGACGGGGTCGACCGCATCGGGCGACTCGTCGGGGGGAGGAGGATCTGTCGAGGCCATGGGGGTCCGCCGGGTCTCCCCCGCGTTCGAGCGGAGGGCGCGACGGCCTACGGGTGATGCCAGGGAGGGAGACGCCCGGTGCGGGCGTCCCGAAAAAGCCCGGGATGGCGGGGGTATTGTTCTTTGTTCAGCACCTGACGGTGCTGGATTTCAGTCCCGCCGGCCCGAGCGCTCGGCGGCCCCGCGCCCGGCGGGACCAACCTATCCGCCATAGCAGAGGGAAACCCGGGCGCAAAGCTCGGGGGGCGCTGACCGGGCCGGTCAGCTGCCGAACTCGGGGGTCGCGAGAAGCGCGTCGGCGAAGGCGCGCATCGAACCGTGGCGGGCGCGCGGATCCTTCGCGAGGGCGACGCGCAGAGCGTCGGCGAGCGCAGCCGAGACGCCGCGCGGCGTCGGCGGCTCGGCCGATAGGTGGAGCTGCACCGTCTCCAGCCAGGTAGCGCCACGGAACGGCACCCGCGCGGTGATGAGCTCCTGGAGCAAGATGCCCAGGGAGTACACGTCGGCCGCCGGATGACCGACGGCGCCATGGGCCTGCTCCGGCGCGACGTACTCGGGCGTGCCGACGAAGCCGCCCCGGGTGGTGAGGCGTGGCCGCTCCTCTGCATCGCCAGCGCCGAGGATCCAGGCGAAGCCGAAGTCGAGCACCTTGACCTGTTCGGCCTCCTCGGCGCGGCGCACCAGGAACACGTTCTCCGGCTTGAGGTCGCGGTGGACCACGCCCACGGCGTGCGACGCCGCGAGGCCCTCGGCGATGCCGATCGCGACGCGGACTGCGTGCCCGGGGAGGAGGCATCGCCGGGCGGCGAGCTCATCCGCCAGGTCCGTACCCTCCAGCAGCTCCATGACGAACCAGCGCAGGTCGTCGGCGCCGCGCTCGACCGGGCGCACCTCGAGCACGTTGGGGTGACGCACCAGCGCCCCCACCGCCGCCTCGCGCTCGAAGCGGGCGACCAGCGTCCGCTTGCGGAGCAGCTCCGGCTTGAGGAGCTTGAGCGCGACGCGCTCGCCACGATCGTCCTCGGCGACGAAGACGTGCGCGACGCCGCCGCTGCCGATCAGCGCGTGCAGGCGCCAGCGGCCCAGCGTCTCCCCGACCAGTCCGTTGGGGCGGACCGCGGAGCTCACCGGAGCGCCTCCAGCACCGGCGCGATCGACACCGGGCCCACGGGGAGCCGCGCTGGATCGAGCTCGGCCGCCAGCGCGCCGACGGGGTCGTCCGCGACGTCGATGGGGTGACCCAGCGCCGCGGCGATCGCCGCCGCGACCTCGCCCGGACGGCGACCCACCGCGCGATGGTCGGCGATGGGCACGCCGCCCGAGCGCTTCGCGAGACGCGCGCCGTCCTCCCCGACGAGCAGGGGGACGTGGAGCACCGGGGGAAGCCTCGCGCCGAGCAGCTCCGCGAGCAACGCCTGGCGCGGCGCCGAGGGCGCCAGGTCGGCTCCGCGGACGATCTCGTCGATGCTCATGGCCAGATCGTCGACAACCACCGCCAGCTGGTAGGCGAACACGCCGTCGCCCCGGCGGAGGACGAAATCGCCGACCGCGGCGTCGACATCCTCCTCGACCAGCCCCCGGACCACGTCGCGGTAGGCGCCCACGGCGGAGGGTGGCACCGCGAGCCGGACCGCGGGACGTCGCCGGAAGGCGCGGCTGCGCATACCCTCCCCCCGGCAGGTCCCCGGATAGCGCGGCCCCTCGTCCCCGGCGTGGGGGGCCGACGCGACCCGCGCGATCTCGGCGCGTGAGCAGTCGCACAGGTAGGTGAGGCCCCGGGCGGCGAGCGCCTCGATCGCTGCGGCGTAGTGGGCGCCGCGCTCGGACTGCCGGTACGGCGCGTGCCGGCCCCCCTGCCCCGGGCCCTCGTCGAAGCGCAGGCCGAGCCAGGCCAGGTCTTCGTCGATCGACGCCTCGGCGCCGGGGACGACGCGCGGCGGATCGAGGTCCTCCACCCTCAGCACCAGCTGCCCGCCCCCCTTTCGCGCGCGCGCGGCGCACACGAGCGCGGCCGCTGCGCCGCCCAGGTGGAGCGGGCCTGTCGGCGACGGCGCGAAGCGACCCCGATGCGACAAGGGAATTGCCGGGCCTCTACCACGGGGTCGCGATCCGTGCGCTAGAGTCCTCGCCGATGAGCGCAGCTGCGGACCGCGTCGTGCCGGTGGACGACGAAGACCACGACGACGAGGACGAGGACGAACGGCTGCAGCCACCGCTGCCCACGCGGTGGGCGCTTCACCTCGGGCTCTTCGTGGCGACGGTGTGCTCCGTCTGGTACGCGGGCGCGACGTATGAGGCCTCGTCACGCGGGCTCGACCAGCCGCTGGATGCGCTCGCGCACGGCTGGCGCTACGCGCTGCCGCTCATCGCGATCCTGCTCTGTCACGAGTTCGGTCACTACGTGGCGGCGCGACTTCACGGGGTGGATGCCTCGTTGCCGTTCTTCATCCCTGCTCCGATCATCAGCTATTTCGGGACGATGGGGGCAGTCATACGGATGAGCGGCCGCATCCGCTCCCGCAACGCGCTGCTCGACATCGGGGCGGCTGGCCCGCTCGCCGGCCTGGTGATCGCCCTGCCGGTGCTGGTGGTCGGCCTCGCCACATCGCCCGTGGATCGCGTCTCGGGGTTCGTGATCCAGGAGGGGCAAAGCCTGCTCTACCTGGGGCTCAAGCGGGCGGTCCTCGGCCCCATCCCCGCGGGGTACGACGTCCAGCTGAACGCGGTCGCGTTCGCCGGCTGGGTGGGCCTGTTCGTGACCGCGCTCAACCTGCTCCCCATCGGCCAGCTCGACGGAGGGCACATCGCGTATGCGCTCTTCGGCAAGCTGCAGAACCGCATCTCGCGCGCGGCCCACCTGGGGCTACTGGGGATGTTCCTCCTCAACGTGTGGTGGTTCGTCGCTCCCCTGCTCCGCGACGACGGCTGGACGGGCGATCTCCTGGCGATGGGGATCGGCAACTCGATCTTCTGGCTCTTCTGGTTCCTGCTCCTCGCCGGCGTCCGCCGCGCCAGCGGGGGCGATCACCCGCCGACCGATCACGGCGAGCTGTCGCCCGGCCGCCGCGTGATCGCGGTCCTCTCCCTGATCCTGTTCGTCCTGCTCTTCATGCCGACGCCCTGGTCGACACGGCTGATTCCCTGAGGGAAGCCCCGTCGGCCTCCTCGAGGCTCAAGGGCTCTTCGCGAAGCGGGCGCGGAGAGCTGCGCAGACCGGCTGGGGGGCATAGTGGGAGACGTCACCGCCGTGGCTGGCGATCTCTCGCACCAGCGAGGCGGAGATGAAGCCGTAGTTGGCGCGCGTGGGCAGGAACACGGTGTCGATCCCCGGCGCCATGTCGGCGTTGGCATGCGCGATCTGCAGCTCGTACTCGAAGTCGGTGGCGGCCCGCAGCCCGCGGACGATGACGCGGGCGCCGACGCGCTGGCAGTACTGGATGAGCAGGCCGTCGAAGCGCTCGATGACCACGCGCGGGTTCTCCCGCGTCACTTCGAGGAGGAGCTCGATGCGCTCGTCGGCCGAGAAGAGCGCCTTTCGTGTGGGATGAACGCCGATCGCGACGATGACGCGATCGAAGAGCTGGCTTGCGCGATCGATGAGGTCGAGGTGACCGAAGGTCACCGGGTCGAAGCTGCCCGCGTAGACTGCGAGGCGCTCGAGGTCCTGCGCGGCAGCGAAGCGAGCGGCGGCCGCCTCGTCCGTCATCGCGTCGCACCTCCCGGCGCCGGGGCCACCGGAGGGGCCGCGGCGGGCGGAGGCCCCGCCGGTCGCGCCGGCGGAGCGCCGGGCTGCGCCGCCGGCGGCCCACCGGAAGGAGACGGAACGCCAGGGCCGCCCTCTGCGTCACGGTTCATCGCCTGCGCCATCATCGCGCGGACCTCGGAGTCGTCCTCGAGCCACATCATCCGCCCGCCGTCGACGATCGTGATGCGGTAGCTGGCGAACACCGGGGTGCCCAGGATCCCGTCGACGTCCACCGCGAGGCCGCGCTCGACGTCGGCGATCTGCGCGCCGAGCACCCCGGGGACGCGGCGGAGGTCGAAGGCCCCCATCTTCATCAGCGGCACCACCCCCTCCTTCAGCTTGCGCGAGGCGTCACCGGGGACGTCCTTCAGATCCGCCAGGGACAGGCCGGCCTTGGACCAGCCCTTGTCGTCGAGCGCGATGGGGAAGGACCGCATGGTGTCGATGAAGAGCGCCGCGCGCGCGTCCTCCCCCGCGCCGAGCGACGTCGGCATCAGCATGCCGCCGCCGCGCGCGTAGTAGAGCGGCACCCGCGTCGCGTTGGGGGGCGGTGGCGGCGAGAACGTGCGGACGATGAACTGGTGGCCGCCGTAGTCGAGCGTCGCGTTCAGGTGGCGCAGGAGGTTCACGCCGATCAGGGCCTTGATCGGCGCGCCCACCTCCTTGCTGATCCCGGAGAGATCCTGGCTGAGCGCAGGGACGTCCTGCACCTCGATGCGCTCGGCGAAGCGGATGCCGACCCAGCTCGGCTCGGGGCGAGTGGCCGAGTCGAGGACGCACTCGGCGACACCGGTGGAGACGAGCGCCAGCGCCTGCTCGCCGTCGATCTCGATGGGCGCCACAAAATACGGGGCGATGGGGCTGACGTGCGCCAGCTCCACCGGAGCGAGGAGGCCGCCCGAGATGCGGAAGGGAGTCCGCCCGGCGCCGCGACGCGCCAGCTTGGCGATCGACTTGGCCCACTCGTCCCTCACCTCGGGATCGTTGAGCATCGCCTCCAGCTCGTCTGCGGCGCCGTCGAGCTCGCCCTTGTACCAGAGGGCGCGACCGCGCAGCCCGCGCGCGTCGGTGCCGTCGACGTCCTTCAGCAGCCTCAGCACCTCGGCGTACTCGAGGCGGGCGAGGGCGATGCGCGCCGCGAGGATGCGCACCTCGAGGTCCTCGGGGACGATGGCCAGCGACTTGCGGACCGAGTCGTTCGCCTCGTCGATGCGGGCGATGTTCATGTCCTGCTGGGCGCGCCGGTACCACTTCTCGGCGTCGGCCGGCCGATCGTCACCGGGCGAGCGGGCGCCCGTGCAGCTCGCGACGCCGACCGCGGCGAGCAGGAGACCGGTGAGACAGGAGAGGGGGATACGCACGGTGACCTCGGTTCGGCGTCAGGCCGAACTGCCACCCCAGCACCGTCAGGTGCTGGAACGGGCGCAAGGCAGCGGCGCGATCGCGAGGACGCGGTCCGCGCGAAGCTCCCGTCGGCTCCGGCAGCGGAGCAGATAGCCGAGAAGGGTCGGGGGGTCGAGCTTTGCGCGCACCTCGGTGACCACCATCTCGAGCTCCTCCGCCTGGCGTCGCGGGGGGCGGTAGGTGACGCGCACCGGCTTGCCGCTCCGCAACGCGTCGAGCGCGCGCGCCACCACCAGCTCACGCGCCGAGCCCTCGCCCACGCGCACCTGGAAGAGATCGCGCGCGGTCGCCGGCGCCAGGAGCCCGACCACGCGCTCGAACAGCGCACGCAGCGTGGCGACGTCATCGGCGGCGCGGTGAGCGCGCGCCACGCCCAGCCCCAGCTTCTTCGCGAGGGCGGCGAGCGAGTGGCTGTGCGCGGCAAAGGCCCGCCGCGACAGCACCAGGGTGTCGAGGAACGGCCCCACCGCCGTCGGGTGGCCGGCGCGACCCAGCTCCATCGCAAGGAAGGCCTCATCCATCGTCGCCCCGTGCGCCACCGGGACCGCGCCGGCGAGGATGGCGACCACGCGCGGCGCCACCGAGGCGAACGAGGGCGCAGTCGTGAGCTCCTCCGGGGCGATGCCGTGGATGTGGGCGTTGCCGAAGGTGCCGTCGTCCGGTGCGAGCAGCGTCACCAGGCGGTCCTCCAGGACGGAGCCACGCACGCGGTCGATCGCGATCTCGATCACCCGGTCGTGCGACGGGTCGAGGCCGGTCATCTCCAGGTCGAGGAACGCCAGCGGCGTGTCGGCGAGGGGCGAGTCCCACGGCGGGCCCGGCGGCGGTGCGGTGAGCGGCGTCGGTGCGGGAAGCGCCGGAGGCGACGGCAGCGGGGGCGCCGACGGGGGCGCGCCGGCGCTCATCGGGTGATCCGGATGACGCCGTCCTCGTCGCACGCCGCAACGTCGAGCCAGCCCTCGTCGGTGCAGAGGAAGAAGTCGACGCACCCGGTGGCGCAGGGATCTGGGCAGATGTCGACGGCCACCGCCGGACAGTCGGGTTCCATCAGATCGGGCCTGCAACCTTCGGCCTCGCCGCTGCGGTCGATGACGACCGGGTCGCAGTCCCCAGCGCCCTCGCCGCCGCCAGAGGAGGAGGACACGGTCGCGCCGTCGCCGCTGCAGCGCTCGACCGCGATCCAGTCGCCGTCGACGCAGTCGTAGAGGGCCGCGCACGCGACGTCCTGGCAGCTGCCTCCCCGCCCGATGGGGCAGCCCGCCGCCGGGATCTCCCCGCAGGGTTGGACCGACTCCGCCGAGCCGCAGCCGGCCTCCAGCGGCGCCAGCGCGAGCGCGAGCAGCGACGGACACCAGCGAAGCATGGGACGCCGCAACATAGCGCGCGGCGCCCCGCCGCGGGCCCGCCGCATCGTCTATGCTCCCGCGCCATGCTGGACACGTGGCTCCGCCGCACCGCGGCCCCTCGCGCTCGGACGCACGCCTCGCTCGCCGCCGCGCTCGCGCTTCCCGCGATGATGGTGGCGACTGCAGCGTGCTCCAGCTCCTCGGCCACCGACCCGTCGGCGCCGGAGACGACGGTCGCGGCGACGCCCCCGCCCCCGCCCGGGCCTGCGGGCACGCCCGAGCCCGCCGCGGAGCCGGCCGCCCCCCGCGGCGCCCCGACCTCCGCGCAGGACTGCACCAACCTGGTCACCGACATCCTCAACGACCCGCCGCTCGACGGCGGCGTGGCGATGAACAACGCGACCACCGCCGGCGACGCAGGCGGCAGCGACCGCCTGGTCCCCATCATGGAGACCATCAAGAAGGAGAAAGACGCCTTCCGCTGCTGCTTCGACCTGTGGGGCAAGGACCACCAGGGCGAGCAGTCGAAGATCGCGCTGGTGCTGGAGATCGACCCCGCCGGCAAGCTGATCAAGGCGACATTCAAGCAGGCGGAGACCGACCTGAAGGATATCAAGGTCGAGGCGTGCATGAGCGACGTCGCGAAGAAGATGACGTTCCCGCCGTCACCCAGCGGCAAGGAGACGACGTACACCCATCGCTTCGAGTTCAAGGCGCGCGTCTTCGGGCACTGACATCCAGCACCCTCAGGTGCTGAACGAAGAAACAAACGTGCCGCCGAGCCTCCAGCCGCAGCAGCCGACGGACCACCTCCACGCGGCGTTCGCGGAGCTGCTTCGTGACCCGCGCAACCTGCGCCGCGAGCAGCAACAGGCGCGGCAGGAGTGGTCCGCGCGCATCTCCAAGGAGCACAAGGAGGACCTCTGGTTCGAGCTGGAGATCCTGCTCAAGGGGCTGGCCTGCTTCGCCAACCCGCGCAACCACCCGGGCGCCGCGCGGAAGACGACGAGCGTCGCCGTCGACTTCGCCGAGCACCTGGTCGCGGCGCGCGAGGGCATGACCCGCGCGGTGACGCTGACCCGGTCGCTCCTCGGTGAGCGCGATCGCGCGGTGGTCTTCCACCGCTACCTGGAGACGATGCTGCCGGAGGACGGCGCGCGAGGCCGACTCCTCCAGTCGACGCTCTCCCAGGAGACGCCAGACTCCAGCCTGTTCCTGCTCCGCCACGGGTTCACCAACCTGATCGAGGTGACCAGCGGCCTGCTCCGGCTGCAGCGTGTCAGCTTCCGCCTGTTCTATGCGCACATCGCCAGCGCGGTACGGGAGACGGCGCAGAGCTCGTTCTTCAACCCGCTGGCGGCGCTGGAGTTCCGGCCGGAGTTCGATCGCATCCCCTCCCAGCACGTTCTCGAGCTGGTGCAGGCGGTGGAGGGCGAGCATGCGCACCGCCTGGTGGCGCTGGCGTTCCTCGCGCTGTTCCGCATGCTCCGATACCTGCGGCTCATCGAGGCCATCGCCAGCGACCGCGGAGGCGACAAGCGCGGCGGTAAGCGCGCGTACCTCATCCTCGCGGTACTGCGCAGCGACGCGCGGGCGCTGAGCAGCTACCTCACGCGCAGCGTGGGCGGCCTCCTGGCGGACGGCTTCCAGAAGGAGCTGCTGCGCGTCCCCGCGAGCGACGTCGCGACCCGCTACGACGAGCTGGTCGCCGAGGCGCACCGCCTGGTCACCATCAAGGGCGCGCTGGTCGGCATCGCCGCCAACCTCCGCCTGGAGATGCGCCGCACCTTCGAGCACGATCTCCCGTCGGTCGACGGCAGCGTGAC
The DNA here is from genome assembly GCA_046596645.1 of Polyangiaceae bacterium. Classification (GTDB taxonomy): domain Bacteria; phylum Myxococcota_A; class Polyangia; order Polyangiales; family Polyangiaceae; genus JBKJLX01. The sequence goes on along the minus strand of JBKJLX010000065.1, from coordinate 3,040 downwards.
CGACGCCGAGCTTCGCCAGAAGCTGCGCGCGGTGGTGGAGAACCTGCGACCGGCGCTGCAGAGCTCGATCCTGTTCCTCGGCCGAGCCCTCGGCGCGCGCAGCGAGGTGGGCGCGGTCTTCGACGATGTCGCCGCGCGGCGCGCGACCAGCGATCGCCTGCGCCGCGACGTGTGGATGTTCGCGCAGATCGTCCGCGCCTTTGCCAACAAGGCGCGCGCCGCCGACCCGCTCGCCGATCGCTGGGAGCGCGTGTCGAGCTTCGCGTTCGTCCGCGAGTTCCTCGCGTACTTCCGCGCCATGGGGTACCCGCTGCTGCGCGCCGGCGACTACCCGCGCGTCGACTCCTTCATGGCGGCGATGAGCGGCCTGGAGGAGACCGACCTGCTCGACCCTCGCCGGCTCGCGGCCGCGGTGGAGGAGTCGGACGCCTTCCACGAGTTCCTGGTCGACCTGTTCGAGCGGATCTCGCTGCGCGACGAGCTCGCGGGGGTCGCGTTCGACCGTCGCGAGGCCGCGCAGGCACTCCGCCTGTACCTCGGCGATTGAGTCCTTAAACGACGCGACCCCGCACGAACGCCCTGTCGGGCGGAGCGGGGTCGCGGTCACCGACCCATGAGGATCGGTGCAGCGGCGAAGGCGCCGGTGACGGCACCAGGACCTAGAGTCACCCCGTCGGCAGGATTATGGAGCCTGCAGACGGGGGGACGAAGGGTCTCGTCGCTCGAGATCAGTCCTCGAAACGAGACGTGTGGTGCGGGCCAGCCGGCGACGCAGCCGGGCTGGGTCCGCCCGCACCACGGCGGCTCATTCCGACTCGTCGCCGCCCATGGTGGCGGTGGAGGTGGTGGACTCGGCCCCTGGAGCGCCGGCGCCGCCGCGCTTCGCAGCGCCGCGCTTCGCAGTGGCGCGCTTGGCGCCGCCACGCTTCGCAGTCGCGCGCTTCGCGCCGGTCGCGCGCTTGGTCGCGCGCTTCGCTCCGCGCTTCGCGGTCGACTTCTTGGCAGCGCCCTTCTTGGCAGCGCTCTTCTTCGCAGCCCCGCCGCGCTTCGCAGCAGCCTTCTTCGGGGCAGCCTTCTTCGCCTTGGCGACCTTGGCGGCCTTGCCGGCGGCCGGCTTCTTGGCGGTCTTGGTCGTCTTCTTCGCGGCCTTCTTCGCAGTCTTCTTAGCAGCCATGTGGATTCTCCTCGACTGCCGCTCGTGCAGCTGGGTCCGCCTCGTCGTCGCCCCCGGGACGCGGTGCTCTTTATGAGCACTGCGTCCCCCACGTTTGAAACAGGACGCTCTTCGGCGGAACCCACCGGTCGTTCCTCCGAGAACCTTCTGGCTTCCCTCCCCTTGAGTCCCTCGAGGCTGCCGCGCTCATTCGCGGTGCTGTCTCGAAGGTAGGGGTCCCGTCGGAGCCTCTCCGGCGGGGTCGGGTCGCTTCCGGCTCTCTCGACCGGGGAGTGCTGGCCCGCGCTGCCCTTCGCGACGCTGTCCTTCAGGACATCTCCGCGAGAGGCGTTGCGTGACCATGCACTGGGTGACTGCGCAGCAACAGTTGTTGCAAGAGGTGTATTGCCACGCATGGCGACTGTCAAGAAAAAGATTTCGCCCCACCCTGCTTTTCCCGGAAGTCACCCCGCAACCGTTGCGAGGTGCACGCGGGTGCAGCATGCATTCGGGACCCTTCTTTTCTTGACAATACTTGGTGCACCGAACGCGATTGCCGCTTGTGTGGCGGCTACGCGCTCGATTAGGGTCGCGCGCCGTCGCTGATCGGGCCTCGCGCCCGGAGCGTGACGACGCGTTTGCATGGGCCTGTTCGGCCTCGCGGGACCCCGCGGCGGACGCCGCGCGAAGCTCGAGGAGGATGGTCGCGATGCAGTCTTCGTTGTGGGGCGTCGTCACGTCGCGCCCCGGGCTTTCGACCCTTCGCGCGCCCCGGTGGATGGGAGCGGCGACGCTCGCGACCGCGCTCGCGCTGGGCGCCTTCGCCTCGGGCTGCGGCATCAGCGAGGACGTGTACAACGCCAAGGTCCGAGAGGCGGAGGACCTGCGCAACCAGCTCGCGGCGCAGGCCGCACAGAGCCGCAAGGCGGAGGCGGAGCTCGCCGACAGCAAGGCGCGCGTGGAGCAGATGAAGGAGCAGCTCCGCTCGGCCGGCGTCGACATCTCCAACCTCAACGCCAACCTGGAACAGCAAGCGCGCGCGCTGGAGGACTACAAGAAGCGCGCGGAGCAGCTGGAGGTCATCCGCAAGCGCTTCGAGCTGCTGCGAAGCAAGCTGCAGGAGCTGACGCGCTTCGGCCTCAACGTCACCGTGCGAAACAACCGCCTGGTGATCCAGCTGCCGGGCGACGTCCTCTTCGACAGCGGCCGCGACACCCTGAAGAAGGAGGGTCGCGACATCCTGAAGAAGGTGGCCGACGTCATCCGCCAGGACCCCGGCCTCAACAGCCGCAACTACCAGGTGGCGGGCCACACCGACGCCGAGAAGCTGCAGGGCGGCGTCTTCAAGGACAACTGGGGCCTCAGCGTGATGCGGGCGCGCCAGGTGGTCGTCTTCCTCGTCGACCCGGCGGACAAGGGCGGCGGTGGTTTGAGCCCCAAGCGTTGGTCCGCCTCCGGCTACGGCGAGGAGGACCCGGTCGCCGCCAACGACACGCCGGCGAACATGGGCAAGAACCGCCGCGTCGAGCTGGTGGTGGTGCCCAGCGTCGAGGAGATGCTCGACCTCAAGCAGCTGACCAAGTGAGCCCGTCGGGGCGGCGCGTCGCAGCGATCGACATCGGGACCAACTCGGTCCTGCTTCTGATCGCAGAGGATCGCGGCCCCGCGGCCGCCGAGCCGCTCCTGGAGCAAGCCACCATCACGCGGCTGGGCGAGGGCGTCGACCGCACGCGGCGCCTCGCCGACTCCGCGGTGGAGCGCACTCTCGCGTGTCTGGCCGCCTACGCGGCGGAGATCGCGAGCCACCAGGTGGGCGTGGTCGACGTGGTGGGCACGAGCGCGATGCGCGACGCGGACGGCGGTGAGGCCTTTCGCGACCGCGCCGAG
>JBKJLX010000755.1:0-12227 GCA_046596645.1 Polyangiaceae bacterium | reverse complement strand
GCCCCCAGGAGGTACACGTCGGTCCTCTCGTCCAGCTCGCGTGGATCGCCGGCCGCCATCTCGGGTGCGATGTAGCCCGGTGTCCCGACCAGCCCGAGCGGCTCGTCCTCGCGCTCTCGCAGGCGGAGCGCGATCCCCCAGTCGAGGAGATAGACCTCGCCGAAGCGTCCCACCATGACGTTGTCCGGCTTGACGTCGCGGTGGATCACGCCGCGATCGTGGGCGAGTGCGAGCGCGCGGCTCACCTGGATGAGGATGTCCACGTGGACCCGCAGCGAGTCGCCGTGCCCGGCGAGCAGCGAGCCCCAGGCCGGCTCGTCCGGCGCATCGAGCAGCCGCCGCCACGTCACCCCTTCGATCCGCTTCATCACCAGGCGCGGGGCGCCGGTCCTGTCCGCGCCCAGGGCGTGGAGCGGCACGATGTTCGGATGCTCCAGCCCGCCCATGATGCGGGCCTCGCGCACCAGCGCATCCGCGATGGAGGGGTCCTCGTCGACCGCCGTCTTCACCGCGACCTCGCGGCTCAGCGACCGCTGGTGGACGAGCTGGACCACGCCCATGCCGCCGCGCCCCAGCGTCCGGAGCGCGACGAGATCCGCCTCGGAGCTGGTCCCTTCCTGCGCGAGCTCCAGCGGCGGGAGCGCCACGGCGGCGTCGGCGCTCGCAGGGCGTCCACGGCGCGACAGCTTCTGCCCGACGGCGCCGACCTCGGTCTCGGCGACGCCCAGGCGGACCAGGGTCGCGCGGGCCAGCGCGACCGCCTCCTCGGCGCCCCATGCCTTCACGCGCCCCTCCCCGCCCATGACGTCGCATGCAACCGCGTCCAAGGCGCCGTCGCAAGCGCCCTACCAGGAGCATCAGACGCGCTCGTCGCCGCCGACGCAGGGGTGGTGGCCGCTTCAGCCGGCGCGCTTCTCGAGGCGGATCAGGCGCAGCTCGTGATCGTGGACCTGCTCGCGGCACGCACGATCCGCGACGATCACGTCGCGCAGCTCGTGCATCGCGCCAGCCACCGCGACGATCTCGGCGGCGATGCGGACCTCGGACGAGGTCTGCCGTCGCTCGAGGCCGTCCAGCAGCCGCTCGTTCGTCGCGTCGGCTCGCGCGTTCGTGCCGTCGTTCCTGGCATTCGTCGCGTCCAGGCGCTCGTTGACGTCGCGGCGGAACGCACGGAGCTCGGCGCGGATGTCCGTCGGCCCCTCGACGGTCCGATCCTTCGTGTCCTGCATCCCGCGCCTGCCGCGCCTATACGCGCTCGACCCCGACGACGCCCGGGATCTTCTGCAGCCTGGCGATGACCTTCTTCAGCTGCTGCAGATCGCTGCAGAGGAAGGTGAAGACGTTGGTGGCGCGGCCGTCGTCGCCGGCGCGACAGGTGGCCTCGCTGATGTTGATGCCCTGCTCGTGGAACGTCTGCCCGACCGTCGCCAGGATGCCGGGGCGGTTGGCGGTGGTGACCTTCACCTGGACCGCGCGGTTGATCTTGGCGTTCGCGTCCCAGCTGATCTCGACCCGGCGCTCGGGGTCGAGGTCGAACGCCTTGGCGCAGGTGCGCCGGTGCACGGTGATGCCGCGCCCTCGGGTGATGAAGCCCACGATCTCGTCGCCGGGCAGCGGGTTGCAGCAGCGCGTGTAGCGCACCAGCACGTCGTCGATGCCGTTCAGGAGGATGCCCGGCGCGTCCTTGCCGGTGACCTTGCGGACGAACGACTCGAGGCGGCCCTCGCGGATCGACGCCGGCGGCTCGCTGGCCTTGGAGGTGTCGGCGTCGGGCGGGCTCAGGAGCGACGACACGTCCTTGGGGGTGATCTTGCCGTAGCCGATGGAGATGAACATCTCCTCGGTGTTGGCGACCTTGAAGCCCTCCAGGACCTTCCTCAGCTCATCGTCGGTCTTCAGCAGCTTGGCCAGGCTCATGTGCTGGCCGTGCAGCTCCTTCTCCAGGAGGCCGCGCCCGAGCTTGGCCGACTTGTCGCGCTGCTCGGTGCGCAGGTAGTTGCGGACCTTGCTGCGCGCGCGGCCGGTGACGACGTTGTCCAGCCAGTCCTTGGAGGGGTGCTGGTCGGGCTTGGTCATCACCTCGACCACGTCGCCGTTCCGCAGCTTGTACTTGAGCGGGACGATGGCGCCGTTGATGCGCGCGCCCGAGCAGTGCTGCCCGACCTCGGTGTGGATGGCGTAGGCGAAGTCGATGGGCGTCGAGCCGCGCGGGAACACGCGCACGTCGCCCTTGGGGGTGAAGACGTAGACCTCGTCCTGGAAGAGGTCGACCTTCACGCTCTCCAGGAACTCGGCCGGATCTTTCAGATCCTTTTGGAACTCCATGAGCTGGCGGAGCCAGCCGAAGCGCTGCGCGTCCTTCGGGTCGAGGCCGCCCGAGTGCTCCTTGTACTTCCAGTGGGCGGCGATGCCGCTCTCCGCCACCCGGTTCATCTCGTGGGTGCGGAGCTGGATCTCGATGTGCTCGCGCTCCGGCCCGATGACCGTGGTGTGGAGCGACTGGTACATGTTGGGCTTGGGGAGCGCGATGTAGTCCTTGAAGCGCCCGGGCACCGGCGTCCACTGCGAGTGCATGACGCCGAGGCAGGCGTAGCAGTCGCTCACCGACTCCACGACGGCGCGGAACGCGATGACGTCGTAGACCTGGTCGAAGTCGCACTGCTGCGTCTGCATCTTCCGCCAGATGCTGTAGATGTGCTTCGCCCGCCCGGAGACGTCGGCGGCGAAGCCCTGCTTGGCGAGCTTCAGCGAGAGGGTGCGGCAGACATCGGCGATGTACCGGTCGCGGTCCTTCTGGGTCTTCTTCACCTTCTCGGAAAGGTCGGCGTAGGCCCCCGGCTCCAGGTAGCGGAAGGACAGATCCTCCAGCTCGCTCTTGAAGCGCTGGATGCCGAGGCGGTTCGCCAGCGGCGCGTAGATGTCCATCGTCTCGCGGGCGATGCGGTCCTGCGCCTCGGGCTTCATGAACTCGAGCGTCCGCATGTTGTCGAGGCGGTCGCACAGCTTCACCACCAGGACGCGGATGTCGCGCGCCATGGCGACCAGCATCTTGCGGAAGTTCTCCGCCTGCTTGTCCTCGCGGGACGTGAAGTTGATGTTGGAGAGCTTGGTGACGCCGTCGACCAGGAACGCCACCTCCTCCCCGAACTCGCGCTCGATGTCCTCGACCGAGGCGAGCGTGTCCTCCACCACGTCGTGGAGGAGAGCGGCGCACACGCTGGCGCCGTCGAGCTTGAGGTCGGTGAGGATCGCGGCGACCGAGGCGGGGTGGACGAAGTACGGGTCCCCGCTCTTGCGCTTCTGGCCCTTGTGCGCCTTCTCGCCGAACTCCCACGCCTTGGCGATGAGGGCGACGTCCGCTCCGGGGTGGTACGTCCTGATCCGCTGTGTCAGCTCGACGAGGTTGGGCATTGAAGACGGTGCGGAGGGCTCGATGGCGAGGCTCTCGGGGGTGCACGGGGGCGGAGGCCCCCTTGTGGAGGCTCTCGCGACATGAATGCTAACTTCTGCGGACGTGCCCCGCAATTCCACGCCAGCTCTCCCCTCCCGCGGCGCGGCCGCTCCGGCACCCGCGCCGGCGCTCTCTTCCGAGCGCCTCGCGGTCTACGTCCACTACCCGTGGTGCCTCCAGAAGTGCCCATATTGTGACTTCGCGTCGTACGCGACCGAGCGCCAGGCGGCGCCCCAGGCCAGCTACGCCGACGAGATCCTGGCCGAGCTCTCGCTGCGATCGTCGGCGGTCGAGGGTCGCACCCTCTCCAGCGTGTTCTTCGGGGGCGGCACGCCCAGCCTGTGGGACCCGGCCGAGCTGGGGCGGACGCTGGCGGCGGTCCGCGGGGCGTTCTCCCGCGAGGAGGAAAACCTGGAGATCACGGTGGAGTGCAACCCGACCAGCCTCGACGAGGAGCGCGCTCGCCGCCTCGCCGACGTCGGCGTCGGCCGGGTCAGCATCGGCGTGCAGTCGCTCGACCCCAAGCGGCTCTCCTTCCTGGGCCGCCTGCACGGGCCGGAGGGGGGCCTCCGGGCGATCGCGGACGCTCGCCGGGCCGGCATGCCCCGCGTCTCGGGCGACCTGATCTTCGGGGTCGCCGGCGGGACGCCCCAGCGCCCGGAGGACGCGGCGCGCGAGGCGGCGCGGATCGCCGACGCGGGCGCGACGCACGTCTCGGCCTACGCGCTGACGGTGGAGCCGGGGACGCGCTTCGGCGAGCTGGCCCGCCGGGGCGAGCTCCCGGTCGCGGAGGAAGATGACGTCGCCGACGCCTTTGCCGCGGTCGAGGGTGCCCTGGCCGAGCGCGGCCTGGCCCACTACGAGGTGTCGAATTACGCCCGGCCGGGCGAGGAGTCGCGGCACAACCTCGCGTACTGGCGGGGCTGGGACTACCTCGGCCTCGGCGTCTCGGCGGTGGGCACGCTGTCGACCGGGGGCGGCCGCGCCCTCCGCTACAAGAACGCGGTGCAGCCCGGGAAGTGGTCGGCCGGCGTCGCGGCGGGAGCTCCGGACGAGCAGAGCCGGGAGGACCTCACCGCCGAAGACCGCATGCGAGAGCGCATCATGCTGGGTCTGCGGCTGTCCGAGGGGGTCGATCTCGAGCTGGCGGGGCGCGAGCTCGGCGTCGATCCCCTGCCGGCGGAGCGGCAGCTCACCCTCGATCGCATGCTGGCGGACGGCCGCCTGGAGCGCCTCCCCGGCGCGGCGCTGCGCGTGCGCGTCCCGCGCGCGAAGTGGGTGCTGGCCGACGGCATCGCGGCGCGGCTGTTCTGACAGCCGGATACCGGAGTGCCCGGAACCGGAACCGGAACTGGAGTGCCCGGAAACCGGAAACCAGAAACCGGACCCGGGAACCGATCAGAAGCGGCCCACGACCCGACCCGATGCCCCCTCGGGCCCGACCACGGGAACGAACCCGAGCTCGAGGGTCGGGCCGGCCGGCGCCGCCGGCGGCGGCCCGGGGCCGGGGGCGGGCGCCGCGGGCTCGAGCCGGCGGGACGCCAGGGGCTCCGGGGAGTCGAACGCGAAGAGGCCGACGCCGACCAGGGTGACCAGACCGCCGCCGGCGACGGTGGCGATCGACGCGCGCGTGAAGCCGTCGCGATCGGCGCGCGCCTCCTCGTAGGTGGTGACATCGGCCTCGGAGATGGGGCCGGACTCCGCGCGCGCGAGCACGTCCTCCGCCGAGCTCTCGTGCGCGATCGCGATCACGCCGAAGGCGCCCCCCGAGGCCATGATGGCGACGCCCGAGATCAGCGTCACCCAGGCCGCGGTGCGCTGCCCGGTCGCGTAGAGCTCGACCTCCAGGCGCCGCGCCTCCCCGCGGCCGAGCGCCACCTCCGTGCCCGAGGTGCGGCGGCCGTTGGCGCCCACGGTGACGAAGTGACGACCGGCCGGCAGCTCGACCGGCGCCGGGAACGGGATCTCGCCGACGAAGCGCCCGTCGACCGACACCTCGGCGCCGTCGGCGCCGGTCACGTCGAGCTTCGCGGGTCGCTCGCGGAGCGGGTAGGTGAACGGCAGGAAGCGCCCGGACAGCGCCTCCACCGACTGCTCCTCGTCGTGAAAGCCGGGAGCCGACAGCCGGACCTTGTGCACGCCGGGGGTCACCTCTCGCGTGAGCGGTGCCGGCGACGGCGCGGCACCGTCGATCGACACGGAAGCGCCCGGGGTGTTGGAGCTGATCTGGACGATGGTCGCGCGGCGCGCCGGCTGCGGCGCCGCCGCCGCGCCGGCGGAGGCGAGCATCGGCTCCAGCTGCTCCAGCGCCTCGGCCGCGTCCTTGCGACGCGCGCCCTCCTTCACCTTGGCCAGGTACCTCCGGTAGTTGTCGACCGCCGCGGCCAGGTTGCGCGGGTCGCGCGACACGGCGTGCTGCTTGCGGTGCGCCTGGGCCAGCGAGAAGAGCAGGCCCTCTCGCGGGGTGATGGCGTACGCCTGCTCGAAGGCCTGGATCGCCGCGTCGAACTGCCCGCTGTCGTAGGCGCGCGCGCCGGCGTCGAACAGCGACCTCGCCTTGGCCATCTCGTCGGCGCTGGGGACCGCATCCTCCGCGGAGGCGGCGCCCGGCGCGCCGGCGAGCGCCGCTGCCAGCACCACCGCCACGGCCGAGCGGCGGCGGCGCGTCATGGTGCAACCTCCTGCGCGGCCGTGCCGACGATCGCCTCATCGCCGAAGAAGAGGACGGTGGCGACGTCGTAGGTCACAACGAGATCGAGGAGGCCGTCGCCGTCGACGTCGCCCGCCGCCACGTCGGTGACTCCCGACCCGACGTCGGTGCCGGCGACCGGCTGGAGCGGAGCGAACGTCGAGCCGTCCCCCAGCGCGGTGCGGAACACGCCGCAGCTGGTTCCGACCCAGATCGACGCCGGCGCGCCGGGCGCCCCCGCCGCGTCCACGCCGCGCACGCCGACCACGTCGGCGCCGTTCACCGCAGGGCACTCGGGCGCCGGGACCTCCACCGCGCCGGCGAGGCCGCCTTCGCCTTCGTTGACGAGCGCGATGATCCTGCTGCGGAGCACGCCGCGGTCGGCGCCGTCACCCCCGCGGGTCAGCATGACGAGGACGTCGACATCGCCATCGGCGTCGAGGTCACGGAGCACGAGCTGACCTGCGATCGCGCGTACCGCGCCGACGAAGCTGCTGGCGCCGAGCCCCTCCACGTCCACCTGGTGACGCACCGCGAGATCCGCTCCCAGGACCAGGATGCGGCTCGTCTCCGAGCCCTCGACGCAGACGATGCGCGCCGAGAACTCCCCCGTCTGGATCTGCTCGCAGGCCGGCACCACAGCGACGATCTCGTCGCCCGGGATGCCGTCCAGATCGGCAGCGGCGAGCTGGACCACCGACGGCTGAGCGACGACCGGGGCCTGGAACATCGGCGCGCCGGAGGCCAGCGCCAGGGCCGGCACCACCCGCGGATCGCCCAGCGCCCCCGCGGCGTCGTCGAGATCGACCGCGAACACGTCACCGGTCGACGCGGTCAGGATGGAACGACGGCCGGGCGCCACGTGTGCGACCGTCGCGCTTCGCGGCCGCGCCTCGGCGAGGCGGATGGGGCTGACCGGCTGCCGGTCGGCCCGCCCCTCGAAGAGCGCGAGCGTCGGCGATGCCTCGGCCCCTTCACCCACCGCGATGACCACGGCGAAATCGTCGAGGGCGTCGGCCGCCAGCGCGAGGCGACCGGTGGCCAGGCGCGGCAAGGGCTCGACAGCGTCGAAGGTGCCGGCGCGCACCGCCGGCCCGAACCCGGAGCCCTCGAAGTAGTGGACCCCCACCTCGAGCCCGCTGAAGTCGGCGGCGAAGCCGAGCCGGAGGAGGTCGAGGCGCCCATCGCCGTCGAAGTCCCCGCGATCGATGTCGAACACCGGCGCGTCGAGCTGAAGGTCTGCGTAGCCGAGGCTGCCGGCGGGGGAGCTGCGCATGAAGGTGAGCGAGCTCGAGAGCAGCGGCAAGGCCACCACGTCGTCGCGGCCGTCGCCGTCGACGTCGTCGGCGAAGGCCTCGATCCACGGCACACCTCGGTTGTCGGCGACGAGGAGGAACTCCGGATCGGGCAGGCCGAGGTCCTCCTCCAGCCGGAGGTAGACGCCATTGGCGTCGACCAGATCGGACCGCCCATCGCCGTTGAAATCACCCCACGCGAGGGGCGTCACGCCGACGTCGACGACCTGTCCCAGCCCGCGCTGCTCGGGGATGATGAGCGACCGCAGCGGCCCGACCTGGTCGGCCACGCCCGAGGGGCTGACGAAGTTGCCAGCGTCGTCGCCGAAGGCGACGTAGAGCTTGCACGCCTCGACCGGCGACCCGTCGAAGACGGGACATGACGCGCCGCCGGATTCGTCCACCTCGACCGCGATGTCGAGCGCCCCGTCACCGTCGATGTCGACCAGCGCTCCCGGCTGGACGACCACCGGATCGGCACCGACGTCCTGGGCGACGATCTCGATCCTCCGCAAGGGATCGGGCGCAGGGACCGGAAAGCCGAACACGTCGTTCAGGCGACAGGGCCGCCAGGTATAGAGCGCGCCGGGCGCCGGCGTCGCGGCCTCACCTGGCGCGGGGTCGCGATCGTAGACGTAGGTGAAGAGGACCTCGTGACAGGTGGGGCTGGTGCGGTCGAAGTCGCCGGTGGTGGCGCGCGGCACGTCGCCCCAGCCCCCGGGCATCGCGAGGACCGCCTGGCTCCCGTCTCGATCCAGGTAGAGGAGCGAGAAGGCGTCGTCGCCGGTGCGCGCCACGGCAAACGCGATCGCCCAGTCGCGGGTGGGCACCGCGGTGCCCGGGACGGAGAAGACCTCGATCGGCACCCCCGAGGCGGGGCGCAGCCCCGCATACGACTTGGGCACCAGGCCCCCGGTGCTGCCCAGCGCGACCACGATGCCGAACTGCTCGGAGAAGACAGCGTCGGCGAAGCGGGGGACGGGCGCGCCGGTGGCGTCGATCGAGGCGTCGACGTCGCCGACGAAGGGGACGACCGTCGCCTCGCCGCCGAGCGACTGGGTCGTGATCACCGCCCTGCTGGCGTCGAAATACCGGACGTCGATGCGCGTCGGCGCCCGGGTGAGGAGATCCGCCGTGCCGTCGCCGTTGAAATCGGCGAGGCGCGTGCCGTAGGCGAACCCCGACTGGAAGAAGCCTGCGGTGAACGACCCGCTGGGCGCGCGACAGACGCCGTCCACGCCGCAGCCCAGGCCGTCGGGGCAGGTGAAACTGCCGGGCGCACCGTCCTCCCGGCTCTCGGCGCACAGGTAGCGGCACTGGAACGCCGTGCCCGGCGTCCCGCACCGCTGACCGCCGTCGACGTGGCTGTCGCACTGCTCCACGCCCTCGACGACCGCGTTGCCGCACTGGCCCAGCGGGTAGGGGCCGAGGTTGGCGCACGAGATCGACGACGACGTCGCGTAGGCCGCTGCGAGGAGCCACGACGCCGCCCCGAGGAGGCGAACGATCCTGCGCGCGGCCGCGCGCCGCCGTGCGGGCGTCAGAACTCGAGGTCCCCCCCGCCCTTCTTCTTGCCGCGCGGCGGCGGGGCGCGGACCAGCTCCACGCTCAGGGTCGACGGCTCCTTCGTCGGGACCTCCACATGCTTGTCGAGCCAGCCCGGCTTCCTCAGGACCAGCGCGACCGGCGCCTCCCCCCGCGGGAGCTCGAGGGGCTGACTGGCGGCGCCGAGCGACGTCTCGCCGAGCCACACCTCGACGTCGGGCGGCGTGGCGTTGATCGTCAGCTTGACCGTGGTGGGCAGCGGCGGCGGGAGGCTGGCCCCTGGAGCGGCGGTGGCGGGAGGCGGCGCGGCGGCGGCGAGCGGAGCCACCAGCGGGGGCGCGGCGCTCTGATCCGGCGCCAGGGGCGCCACGGGCGGCTCCGCGTGAGGACGGGAGGCGAGCACGCCCACCAGGGCGAGGACGGCGACCGCCGCGACGGCCAGGGGCCATGACGACCGCCGCGCGGCGGGCGGCTTGGACCCAGCCACCCCCACCGCGCTGGCCGAACCGCGGAGGGTGCGCCCCGTCTCCGAGGCGACGACGGTCTTCGCCTCGGCGGGGCGGACCGACGAGTTGCGGCGGGGGGCGAAGGAGTGCGGGCCCCCGGTCAGGCTGGGGGCCGGCTGGGGGACGCCCGCCGCCGCCATCAGCGCGTCGACCGCGGCGACGATGGAGGCGGGTCGCTGGTCGGGGTCCTTCTCCAGCATGTGGAGCACCGGCCCGTCGAGCACCGGAGGAACGTCGGCGCATACGGCCGACATCGCTGGCGGCTGGGCCGACGTATGCTTCATCAAGACGTCGATGACGGAGTTGCCATCGAAGGGGACCTTGCCGGTGAGCACCTCGTGGACGAGCACGCCGAAGGAGTAGATGTCGGCGCGATGGTCGATGGTGCCGCCGCGAATCTGCTCGGGGGACATGTAGAGGGGCGTGCCCATGGGCGTCCCCGAGCGGGTCTTGTGGGTGTTCTGGTCGTCGGCGCTGAGCTTGGCGATGCCGAAGTCGAGCAGCTTGGGCACCGGGTGGCCGTCGTCGTCGAAGCCGACGATGACGTTCTCCGGCTTGATGTCGCGGTGGCATATGCCGGCGGCGTGGGCGGCCCCGAGGGCGCGGGACAGCTGGCGCAGGATGGGGATCGCCTCGTCGGGCGTGAGGTGCCCGCGCTCCTTCACCAGGTCCTCCAGGCTGCGGCCCTCGAGGACCTCCATCACGTAGTAGTGCCGGCCGTCGGGCAGCGCGCCGAAGCTGAAGATGTCGACGATGTTGCGGTGCTTGATCTGGTTCACCGCCCGCGCCTCGGAGATGAAGCGCGACACCATCTCGGGGTTGGACGAATACTGGCGCTTGAGGACCTTGACCGCCGCCGCCTTGCCGATGACCGGGTGGACGCCGCGGTAGACGGTGCCGTAGCTCCCCTCCCCCAGCCGGCCCTCGATCTTGTACTCGCCCACCACGTCGCCCGGCTCGAGGTCGCGGTCGGCCGAGACGAAGGCCTCGTCCGGCAGGAGCGACGCGCCGTCCAAGGGGCAGGCGTGCTCGCCCCCCGGGTAACGGGTCCGGCACGTCGGGCACGTGGCCATCGACGGGATGGTACCAGGGGCCCGCCGAGAGAGAGAGCTTCCAGCAGCCTTCTTTCCCGGCGGCAGGGCGCATCCTGGGCTCGCGTCTTCACGCGGCTGATCGCGGCGATGGTGGCGGTCGCGAGCCTCGCGGCCCCCGCCCCCGCCCGAGCGGGCGGGCCGGACGAGAGCGCGCCGGTGGGGTGGGCCACGAGGCGCGCCGCCGATCTCACGGCCGAGGCGCAGCGGCTGGTCGACGCCGGCCGGCTCGACGACGCGCTGGTGCGCCTGCGCGAGGCGCTGGGGATGGATGCGACGTACGCCCCCGCCTACCTGGCCCTCGCAGCCGCCCGCGAGGGCGTGGGCGACCTGCGGGAGGCGGAGCAGGTGCTGTCGATGGGGCTCGAGCGCATCCCGCTGTTCGCCGAGGCCCGCGCGCGACGCGCGTCGCTGCGCGAGCGTCGCGGCGATCGCCATGGCGCTGCCGGCGACCTCGAGAGCGCCCTCGCCGAGCGCCCCGCCGACCTCGCCCTCCACGCGCAGGTGACCGAGGCGTGGATGCGCGCCGGGGAGACGCCGCGCGCGCTCGCCTCGGCGCGTCGCTGGCGCTTCGCCGCCGCCGCCGCCGGCTCGGTGGAGAGCGAGCGCCGCGCCACGCGCGTCGCCGCCGCCTGCGCGTGGGTCGTCGACCGCGCCGACCCGGTGACCTGGTCGGATGGCCGCGACGGCCTTCGCGCGCTCCTCGCGCGGGCCGCGGCTCGTTGACCGCCGCGGTCCCCCTGCCTAAGAGATGGCGAGCGTGCGCGACAAGGGCGAGGGCGAGGCGGCGGCGTTCAGCGATTTTCTCGCGGTGGTGCGCCCCGCCGTGGAGGCGCGGCTCGAGGTCCTCTGGGCCGGCAAGCGCCGCCGCACCAGGGCGCTCGGCGACGAGGTCCACGCGCTCGTCGACGTCGGCCGAGATCTGACGCTGCGAGGCGGCAAGCGTTATCGCGCCGCGATGCTCGCGGCGGCGTACCTGGGCATCGCGCCGACGCGCGGGTCCAGGCTGCCCGCGGCGGCCATCGCCGGGGGCACCGCCCTCGAGCTGCTGCAGAGCTACCTGCTGATCCAGGACGACTGGATGGACGGCGACGTCGAGCGGCGCGGCGGGCCCTCGGCCCACGTCGCGCTGGCGGCGCGGCTCGGCGGCGCCCAGCGCGGCGCGTCGGCGGCGATCCTCGCGAGCGATCTGGTGTGGGGCATGGCGATGGAGGAGCTCGTGTCCGCCGACGTGCCGCCGGCGCGCCGGGCGGCGGCGGTCAGCGCGCTGTGTCGCATGCACGAGGACGTCGTCCTCGGTCAGCAGCTGGACACCATGGGCTCGACCGTCGATGTCGAGGTGATCCACGACCTCAAGACCGGCGCCTACACCGCGCGCGGGCCGCTCGAGCTGGGCGCCGCGCTGGCGGGCGCGCCTGAGGCGACGGTGAAGGCGCTGCGTCGCTTCGCGGCGCCCGTGGGCGTCGCCTTCCAGCTGCGCGACGATCTGATCGGGACCTTCGGCCCGGCGGAGCTCGCCGGTCGACCGCGCGCCAGCGACGTGCGCGGCGGCAAGCGCAGCGCGGTGGTGCGCGCCGCCGAGCCCCTGCTCGACAAGCCGGGCAAGCGTGCGCTGGCGGCGGCATCGGCCTGGCCGAACGCCGCCGCCAG
>JBKJLX010000749.1:0-5047 GCA_046596645.1 Polyangiaceae bacterium | reverse complement strand
CCACGCCGTGGGTCACCTGCTGCGCGACCCGGCGTCGCTGCCGACGCCCGACGGGCCGCCGGAGCGGTGCGACGTAGCGATCGTCGGCGGCGGCGTGGCTGGCCTGTCCGCAGCGTGGCGCCTCGCCGGGAGCGGCCTCGCGGTGCGCCTCTTCGAGCTCGAGCCCTTCCTCGGTGGCACCAGCACCTGGGGCGAGGATGGCGCGGTGCCTCACCCCTGGGGCGCCCACTACCTGCCGGCGCCCAACATCGAGGCGCGGGCGGCGCTGCGCCTGCTGGACGAGATGGGCGTCCTCACCTCGTGGGACGCGGCAGGCCGCCCGCAGTTCGACCCGCGCGTGCTCTGCCACGCCCCGCAGGAGCGGCTGTTCTACCGCGGGGCGTGGCACCCGGGCCTGGCGCCGGAGGCGCTCGACCCCGAGGATCGCGCGGAGCTCGGTCGCTTCACCGCGATGGTCGAGGGCTTCACCGCGCTCCGCGGCCGCGACGGCCGCCCCGCCTTCCAGATCCCGATCGCGCAGTCGTCGACCGATCCCGACCTGCTCGCCCTCGATCGCATCACCATGGCCGCCTGGCTGGACGATCACGGGTTCCATGCCCCATTCGTCCGGTGGACGGTCCGCTACGCCACCCTCGACGACTTCGGCGCCGAGCCGGAGGACGTGAGCGCGTGGGCCGGGCTGCACTACTTCGCCGCGCGCAAGCTCGACACACCGCAGCTCGAGGGCAGCCACTACCTGGTGTGGCCCGAGGGCAACGGCAGGCTGGTGCGCGCGCTCGCCGAGCGCTCCGACGCCGAGCGGACGACGTCGGCGCTGGCGTTGCGGGTCGTCCCGGCAGCGGGCGGCGGCGGCGCGGTGGACGTGTTCGACGTCGCGCGCGGCACGCTGCGCCGGGTCGAGGCGCGCGCGCTCGTCCTCGCCACCCCCGCCTTCGTGACCCGCCGCATCGTCCCCCCTGACCTCGCAGCTGCGCTGCCGGTGCGGGCGAGCTCACCCTGGGTGGTGGCGAACCTCCACGTCGAGCGCCCGCTCGCCGCGGACCACCCATGGGACTCGGTGATCTTCGACGCCGAGGGGCTCGGCTACATCGACGCCGCCCACCAGCTGACGCCGCCCCGCAACCGCACAGTCCTCACCTACTTTCGCGCGTACGGTGCGACCGACGTGGCCGCCACCCGGCGGAGCCTGCTGGCGGCCCCGTTTGGCGATCTGGCAGATGGGGTGTTCGACGATCTGCGAGCCGCCCACCCCGACCTGCGGGAGCGGACCGAGCGCGTCGACGTGGTGGTGTGGGGCCACGCCATGCCCCGCCCGCGCCCGGGTTTCCTGGGAGATGCGCCGTTCCGGGGCGACCTGGCGAGCGTCGAGCTCGCGCGGGGTATCGGCTGGGGCCACGCCGACACCGCCGGCATCGCGCTGTTCGAGGAGTCGCAGGCGGCGGGCGTCCTCGCCGCCGAGGTCGCCTGCGAAGGTGCCTCGATCGATCTGGGCGAGGGGTGGACCATTTAGCTTGCCGCGCGAGAGTTCGCGTTCTCTACTGCCCGCCATGAAAACCCGGTTCGCCGGGAAGACGGACGTCGGCCTCCAGCGCGAACACAATGAAGACAGCTTGCTCGTCATGGACGACATGCGTGTCACCGCGGTGGCCGACGGGATGGGTGGTCATCGCTCAGGCGATGTGGCCAGCCAGCTCGCCGTCAGCACCCTGAAGGACTTCTTCGAGATCACGGTCCGGAAGGATGCCACCTGGCCCTTCCCCGCGAATCCCGATCTCAATGACGAGGAGAACTACCTCGTCACGGGGCTCAGGCTCGCCAACCGTCGGATCTTCGATCGCTCGCTGAAGGCGATGAACGACTTCGGCATGGGGACGACGATCGTCGCCGCCATGTTCGCGCCGCGCAGCAAGCGCGTGACGGTCGCCCACGTCGGCGACAGCCGCGCGTACCGCATCCGCGGCAAGGAGATCACCCAGCTCACCCGGGACCACTCGCTGGTGAGCGACGCGGCACACATGGCGCCGTGGCTCAGCCCGGAGGAGGTGGCCCAGCTGCCCCCCAACGTCATCACTCGCGCCCTCGGTATCCGGGAGGACGTGGCGGTCGACCTCTTCAGCGAGGACACCGAGCTGGGGGACATCTACCTCCTCTGCTCCGACGGGCTGTGCGGCACCCTGAGCGACGAGCAGATGCGCGACGTGGTGCTGCGTCACCTCGGCCCCGGTCACCTCGGCTCGGGCGACGGGAGGATCGCCGAGGGCAGCGAGGCCGACGTCGGCCTCGACAAGGCGTGCGCCGAGCTGGTCGATCGCGCCAATTACCTGGGCGGGCCCGACAACATCACGGTCATCCTCTGTCGCCTCGACGACGGTGGCGGCGACGAGCCCCTGGTCGACGCCGACACCGAGTCCATCCGCAACCCCGGGTGATCCCCCTGCCCGCCCTCGCGACGCCCGTCAGAGCGCGCGGACGGCGTCGAGGATCGTGCGTTGCCGGGTCACCCAGCCGTCGAGGTCGAACGGCAGGGGACGCCCGAGCGCGAGCTCGAGCTCGAGACGCAGCACGGACCGATCCCGATGCAGGGTCGTCGCCGCACCGAGCTCCGCTGCGAGGCGAGGAACGGTGGCGGCGCCGGCCGCGGCGATCTGCGCCGACTGCCAGCGCTTGCCGGGCGCGACAGGCGCCTGCGCGAGGTGGTCGCGCCACACCGACGGATCGAGGATGGGCCCTTGCGACGTCGAGCGGCCCGATGGACTGCCGAGGACACGCGTCAGGCCCCACCCGGCAGAGCGGCGCTCGTGATCGTCGGGGCGGCTCAGCCCCGCGAGCAGCAGCGGGATGTGCACCGCGTGGCCGTGCCAGCCGAGGAGCTCGGCCTCGCGCGGACTACGCTCGCACACTGCGACGAGAGACTCGGCGTCGCGCGGGTCGCCGAGCAGCGCGATGGCGCGCGCCGCGATGACCCGCGCGTCCTCGAGCGAGGGATCGGCCGATCCGTCGGTCAGCAGGGCGCGCAGGTGAAGTAAGCCCCTTCGCTCGCCGAGGCGGGCCAGGGCGAACGCGGCCTCCGCCGCGGCGGTGGGGTCGCCGCCGAGGAGCTCGGGGAGCGCGGCCGCCGCCGTGTCGGTCGGGGCGTCGCCGAGCGAGGCGATCGCCTCGCGCGCGACCGCGAGCTGGGGATGAGCGACGAGAGGCAAGGCGACGGTGGGGTCGATCGGCCCCCGGCGTCGCAGCGCGCGGAGCGCCGTCGAGAGGACGGCCGGGGACGTCTCCACCTGCAGGACGGCCGCCAGCGCTGGAGCGACGTGCGGGCTCGATCCGAGCGCGAACGCGTCCTCGAAGGACCTGAGGAGGCGAGGCGCGGCGCGGCGCATCGTGAGCGCCGCCCAGCGCGGGCCGGCGTCGTCGGCCGCGCAGGCGAGGACGAACGCAAAGGCGAACGCCCGGCCCTGATCGGGCACGTTCCACTCGCGAACGTAGCTCCAAAGCTCCCGCGCGACGCCGAGCCGCGGCCCGCCCGGCACGCGCGGCGAGTCGAGCGCGACGAACGCGTCGAGGTTGGCGCAGAGGCGCTCCTCGAACCGCTCGGCGAAGCTCCACGGAAGGTCCGGCTCGGGGCGGCGAAGGCCACCGAGGACGCCGATGTCCTCCAGGCAATCGCGCGCGATGCGCCCGAGCTGAACGAGCTCCAGCGGCGTCCCTCGGGCCGGGCCGAAGGCTTCCTCGCGCATCGGCGGGACGCGCCTCTCGTCGTCTTCGTCGTCCTCGCTCTCGAGCCAGCGCCTGACCTGCTCGATGTGCACCGAAGCCGTCGCGAGCTCGCGCGTCGCGACCGCTGCAGGATCGAACGCAGCCTCGCGCGGGAGCAGATCGAGCTCCGGCAAGGCCAGATCGGGGAGAACCTGGGGCTCTCCGATGCTCGCGCGCAGCGGCGGAACCGGCTCCGGTGACGCGGGCCTGAGCGGAACCATCGCCGCGACCTCGAGCACCCGCGCGCGGATCTGGGCCGCGAAGCCGATCGCGTCCTCGATGGTGGTCTCGACCCCCTCGGGCTTCTCCTCCGCTTCGCCGGCATCGCGCAGGGAGGCGACGCCCTGATCGAGCAGCTCCAGCTGCCGCTCGGGCTCGGGCGCGCCCGCCGCGCGGCCGAACCGATCGACGGCCTCGATCATGCTCGCGGCCCATGGCGGACCGCGGTCCGGCGCCTGCCGGACGAGCGCGTCCTCGAGCACCTCGCACAGCGCCTGCAGACGCCCGACCAGGTCGGCGGTCGCCGGCGAGCTCACGGCGCCTCCAGGACGACGCTCGCGCGCGCGGGCCCCTCGGATCGCAGGGCCAGGAGCGCGCGGCGCGAGGGGGCGAAGCCGCCCTCCCACGCCATGCACGCGAGCGCCGCGAAGAGACCGCCGGTGGCGGCGCGCGCGTCGCCCGCCTCCAGGTAAGGCTGGTCGATCCGGACCATCTCCGGATCGATGCGATGTCGCAGGCGGACGACGACGAAGCTCCACTCCTTGACCCGGTGCCGCTCGCCGTTGACGTCGCAGAGGATCCAGCCGAGCTCCCCCGCCGCGTCGAGCGCACGGTCGACGGTGCGCGTCATGGCGACGGCGATCGGAGGATCGTCGGCGTCCTCGTCGCACTCGTCGGCGGCGAGCTCGAGCGCGACGATGGTGGCGAGGCGTGGCCCCGCGGAGTCGGCAGTGACCGCGACGAACGTCGCGCCCTCGGAGGGGATGAACCCGTCGGTCACGCCAGGACCGTGGAGGCGGTGCTCCCGGGCGAGCCAGCGGAGGGTGTCCTCCACGTGATAGGTGTCGATGCCGCCGACGATCACGGTCCGGCCCGTCTCTCGGCTGGTCTGGAGCGCGCGCTGCAGCGCGACACCGAAGCCCGCGTGCCCCGCAGCGACGACGGTGGAGGCGCGGAGGTCGATCTTCAACCCGCTGCGCTCCGCCAGCGCGGCGACCAGGGGCCGCCCCAGGCGGTCGTCCGGCGTCGGCGTCTGGTCGGGCGCGGCGATGTGCAGGACGGGGTCGTGCTGCACATC
>JBKJLX010000053.1:0-7187 GCA_046596645.1 Polyangiaceae bacterium | reverse complement strand
CCGCGAAGTAGGTCGCCGGGTTGCCGCCCGTGCCGCAGCCGTCGACGAGATCCTCGCCGAAGGCGTAGTGATCGAGGCCGGCCTGAGCGTGCATGATGAGGAGGCTCTGCAGGCGGAACTCGACGCCGAGGCCACCGCGCAGGCCGAGGCGCGCCGAGTCGTGCGCCTCGCAGGTCGAGCCGAGGTCGCTGCCCGCCTGCACCGCGTCGGCGGAGGTGTTGGTGCTGCTGACGTTGATGTCCTGGAAGACGGGGGCGCCGGCGAGGTCTACGAAGAACGCGAAATCCTCGTTCTCGTAGGGGTAGAGCCGGCCGGTCAGCCAGATGGCGTGGGCGCCGCGCGAGGTGCGGCGCGTCGAGTCGACCGCCAGCGTCTCGTCGTCTCGGCCGAGGAAGGAGCGCTCGTAGCCGAGGCCGATCGACAGCCACTGCAGCGGGCCGTAGAAGAAATTACCGCCGACCAGCGCGCCGCCGTACGACTCCGTCTCCTCGTCGGCGTCGAGCTCGGCGAGCCCTCCGACGTGGAGATCGATGAGGAAGCGGGGACCGGGATCGGTGTCGGGCGCGTCGACCGCGGCGTCGCCGCCGGCCGCGACGCCGCCGGTCGTCGTCGCACTGGCGTCGACCACGCCTCCGGCCCCGACGCTCGCTCCGCCACCGGCGGTCTGCGCCAGCGCGGTGGAGGCGGCGGTGGTGGCGAGGAGCAGCGTCCCGCCGAGGCTGCCGAGGAAGACGGACGCACGCAGAGACATGGGTACCTTCTGTGACCGGGGCCGAAGGTACTGCGGGGCCCGGGGGGGTCGGGCGCGGACGCTAGTCCGTCCGGCCAGCCGGAAGCAAGCGCGCACCTCCCCCGGGGGCCGATCCTCGGCTAGGGTCGGACTTTCGCAAGTGCCCGTAGCTCAGTCGGATAGAGCAGCCGCCTTCTAAGCGGCCGGTCGCAGGTTCGAGTCCTGCCGGGCGCGCCCACTTCCGCCGTCACCGCCCCTGGGTCGCGCGCCGGAGGGCGCGCGGGAAGAGGATGTTGTTCTCGAGGTGCACGTGGGTGTGGAGGTCCGCCTCCAGCTCCGCGAGGCCCCCGAGCGCCGCGCGGAAGGTGTTGCACCCGTCGGCCGGTGGCGTGAATCCGCGGGTCAGCTCGCGCATCCGGGCCAGCGCAGCGCCCGCTTCGTCGTGCTGGCGCGTCATGACCAGGATCGGCGGGGCGAGGTCCACCGCGGGGCCGGCCTCGTTCTCGCGGACCGCCGGGAAGAGCCCCCGCTCCTCCCGGTCCATGTGCGTCGCCAGCTCCGCCGCGAACGCCGCGAACGTCGACGACACCTCGATCATCTCGGGGTGCCGCACGCCATGGACGCGGGCGACCTTCTCCAGCAGCCCGGCGATCCTGGGCAGCTCGGCGCGCGTGAAAGCGTGGTGCGTCGACTGGATGTGATCGCAGAGGGCGCCGAGCGGCGCCTCTGTCCAGGACGGCTCGTCGGCGAGCGGCGCGACGTCCGCCAGGGAAGCGAGGACGGCGCCCGCGTCGAGCTGTCGCTCGGCACAGGCATCGCGCAGGGTCTTCTTTCCACCGCAGCAGAAGTCGATGCCGAGCGCGGCGAACACGCGGCTGCGGCCAGGGCGCTCCGCGACGAGATCGCCGACGCGCGAATCGGGGGAAGGCGTGGTCATTCGGTTGTCTCCTGGTCGACTCCTAAGCAACGCGCGGTCCGCGAGTCGCGGAGGCGATGGCCCGCTCATTGGACGTCTTCGTACTGGTCGTCACCGTGTCCTCCGGTCGCGTGAGGGCCATGAGCGTGGTCGGCCATCACCAGGCGGACGCCACCGCCACTGGCGCCGCCGAGGTGAAGCGCTCCATCGCGACGGGCGAGGTGGCACAGCCCGGCGTCTGGTTCGCGGAGCAGGTGATCCACCCGGCGCAGTTCCTCGAACGATTGGGCGCGCTCGGGTGGCGCGCCACCAGGGAACAGGGTCCCGACCTACAATCACCTACCCGATCGCGCGAACGCGAGTACGTGCCCGTCCGGGTCGCGTGAGTAGCCGACGACGTGGCCCCAGCCCCGCTGGGCCGGCGGGCTGAGCTCGGTGGCGCCCGCCTGGAGGGCGGCGGCGTGTCGTGCCTCGACGTCCTCGACGAGGAGGTAGAGCTCGCAGCGCGGGACGCCATCGCCGTCGGCGGGATCGCGCAGCGCCGGCGCGAGTAGCCGGTGAATCCCCCGCGAGGGCATGAGGCCGAGGACGACCCCGTCGAGCAGGAAGAACTCGGTCATCCCTGGAACGTCCAGCGTCGCCGGCCGATCGAGCACGGCCGCGTAGAACGCAGAGCTGCGGGCCTGATCGGCGACGAAGAGAATCCAGTGCGCCCTGTCGATCATCCCAGTCCGATCGCGCAGCGGGGCGCTGGATGGAAGAGACGAGTGCGGCGGCGTGCAGGTCCTGCACCAACATGTGCGGCTTCTGCCGAACCTCGGCGACGCTCGGGTGCGTGACACGCGGCGATCACGTGCGAGGACTGCATCCCGTGAAACTCCTTTCGGCCATGTGCCGCCGGCGAGCGCCCGTCATCGCCGCGCCGGACGTCGTCCCGACCGCGGCGCCCGGAGGCGGCGCGGTGGATGCGCCCCGCGATGGCTCGGTCGTGTGCGAGCGGCTCCGTGTCTCGCCGCTCGTCGGCGCGAACGTGAGTGACCGACGCCGAGACCCGCACGAACGCGGCCACGGAGGATGCGCTGGCGGGGCTCGCCACTTCACAGCGGCGGGACGCTGGAGGTGTCCTTCGACTTCGCGCTCCGCAGGGAGGCGCTGGACGAAGGCACCTGAACCGTGCGGCTTCCGGTCACAGCCGTGCGGCACGTCGCGTGCAATCACCGGCGCACATGAGCAAAGACCGACCGCTCCGGTGCTTCGACTACGTGAACCGGCCCTTCGCGGTGGTGGAGCAGGCCCTGGCGCACAATCTGGTCCCCGCCCTCGCGCGAAGCAGCGCGGGCGACGCAGGCGCCAGCGACGGGGTGAAGCTGCGCGTCCAGCTGGGCCCGATCGAGCTGAGCGCTGGCGTGATCCTCCAGCACCGGGGATGGACCAGGCGGCTCGAGCCGCACAAGGAGCGGACGACGTTCGACCTGAGCTGGCGAGCGGCGAAGGCCAGCGCCGCGTTCCCCGAGCTGCACGCCGAGCTGGCGGTCTATCCGCTCTCCTCGACCGAGACTCAGCTCGAGTTGAGCTACCACGTCCTGCCGCCGCTCGGGCTGGTCGGCGAGGCGATCGACGCCATCGCGATGCACCGTGTGGCCGAGGCCTCGGTCGAGCGGTTGCTGCGCGACTTCGCGGCGTACCTGCGCCGCACCTTGCCTCTCGAGGCCCATCGCGAGAGCGGGGCCTCGAAGGTCGATGCTGCGCCGTGACGGCGGACGACGGAGTGAGAGGAAAGTCATGAAGAAGATCCTGGTTGGAATCGATGGTTCGGTGCGCGAGAACGACGTCATCGACGCCGCCATCGCGGTTGCGAAGCCGCTCGACGCGCGGCTGTATCTGGTGCGCGCGCTCGGGCTCCCGACCCATCTGCCGCTCGAGGCGCTGTCGCTCTCCCCTGACGAGGTCGAGCGTGTCCTGCTCGACCGCGTGCGGCAGGACGTCGAGAGCCAGCTCCTGCGCGTCCCGGTACGGCTCCGCGGCGGCGCGCACGCGCTCGCCGGCGCGCCCTGGGTCGTCATCGAGCGCGCTGCGGCCGACCTCGACGTCGACCTCATCGTGATCGGGTCCCACGGCTACGGCGCCATCGAGCGCGTGCTGGGGACCACTGCGGCCAAGGTCGTCAACCACGCCGATCGCTCGGTGCTCGTGGTGCGCGCCGCGGAGCGGCTCGTGGTCGGCCGGGCGGAGGGCTGACGCCGACGTCGTCATCTCGACCGGGGGCCAGCGGCTCCTCGCTGCAGTCCGATCTTGCGCTTCGGCGCGCGAGCACGAGCCCGCCGAGCGAGGATGCACGCCATGACGAGCAGCGGGAGCCGCGTCGGACGCGGAGACCTCGGGCGCTACGCCTGGCTCTCCGTCGCGGCGGCGGTGACGACCATCGGGATGAAGGCGGTCGCGTTCCTGCTGACGGGATCGGTCGGGTTGCTCAGCGACGCCCTCGAGTCCGGGGTGAACCTGATCGCCGCGCTGGTCGCCGTGTGGAGCCTGAAGGCGGCCGCGGCGCCCCCCGACGCCGACTACGAGTTCGGGCGGAGCAAGGCGGAGTACTTCTCCAGCGGCGTCGAGGGCGCGATGATCCTCGTCGCCGCCATCGCCATCGTCGCCACCGCGATCCCTCGCCTGCTGGCGCCCCGACCCCTGGAGTCGGTGACCGTCGGTCTCGCGGTCTCTGCAGTGGCAGCGCTGGTCAACCTGGTGGTGGCGCGCGTCCTAATCCGGGTCGGCTTGCGGCGGCACTCGATCGCGCTGGAGGCGGACGGGAGGCACCTGATGACCGACGTGTGGACGAGCGCCGGCGTCATCGTGGGCGTGAGCCTGGTCAGGCTCACCGACACCCCGATCCTCGACCCGCTGGTCGCGCTCGGGGTCGCGGCCAGCATCCTGTGGACCGGGACCTCGCTGGTGCGGCGCTCGATGCGCGGTCTGCTCGACGGGGCGATCCCCGCCGACGAGCGCGCCCCGATCGTCGAGCTGCTGGACCGCCTCGGCGCCGACGGGGTGTCCTGGCACGCCCTGCGTACGCGCCAGGCGGGCGCCCGGCGCTTCGTCACCGTCCACGTGCTGGTCCCCGGATCGTGGTCGGTCCAGCGCGGGCACGACGTGGTGGAACAGCTGGAGACGGAGATCCGCCACCTGCATGCAGGCACAGTGGTGATGACCCACCTCGAGCCGCTGGAGGACGAGCGCTCGTGGACCGACCAGGGGCTCTCTGCCGAGATTGAGCTCAGCGGCACGGAGCGCGCTTGACATCTCCACGCCTCGGGCCATACATCTCGATGTATGAAGACGACCGTCGACCTTCCCGACGCTCTTCTCAACCGCGCTCGTCGCCTTGCCGCGCGGGAAGGAACGACGATCCGAGCGCTGGTGGAAGAGAGCCTGCGGCGGGTGCTGGCGGAGCGAGAGCGAGAGCCGCGCTTCCAGCTGAAGCCGGTGACCTTCAAGGGTGAGGGGCTGAGCCCCGAGGTCTCCGAGGGGGGTTGGGACGCCGTTCGCGATCGCATCTACGAGGGCCGCGGATCGTGAGGTCGTCAGAGCGTGGGGTTGGGCTCTCGTGATCGCCATCGATACCAACATCCTCGTGCACGCCCACCGGGAAGACTCGGACTGGCACGAGATCGCGCGCGATCGGGTCACCGAGCTCGCCGAGTCGGGCGCCCCCTGGGCGATCCCTTGGCCGTGCGTCCACGAGTTTCTCGCCGTGGTGACACACCCCCGGATGTGGCGGCCACCGACGCCACTCGCGCTCGCCTGCGGGGCCATCGAGGCGTGGCGAGCCGCGCCTGGTCTCGTCCTGCTCGGGGAGACCGAAGGCTACTGGGAGTTGCTGCGGCCCTCGCTCGAGGCCGCGCGAATCGCGGGGCCGCGCGTGCACGACGCGAGGATTGCCAGCCTCTGTGTCCTCCACGGCGTGAGGGAGCTCTGGTCGGCGGACCGCGACTTCCTCGCCTTCCCGACGCTCAAGGTGCGCAACCCCCTCGTCACCAGCGGCGCCTGATCCGCGCCTCTGGGAGCACGCGTGAGGTGCGCTCGCTGGGACCGACGAACGGCGTCGCCCTCGACGCGCCCCTCGAGCTGTCGGCCTTCGCGCAACGCGCCGGCACGGGCTCGCTGACGGCAACGGATCGTGACTTGCACAGCCAGCTCCACGTGAGCCAACCCACCAACACCCGCGACGCCAGGGTTCCCGCCGGCATCCTCCGGCACCGCGTCAGCGAGACGCTGGGTTGGGCACGCGCATGGGGGGAGCCGACCTCGAGGTCGAGGTGGACGGCTCGATCGTCAAGCTCCGCGGAACGGTCTCGACGGGCTCACTCGCCAGGGCTGCGGTCGACCAGGCCCAGGGCGTTCCCGGTGTGACCGCTGTCGTCGACCTGATCGACGTTCAGGCCGCGTCGCCGCACGATGGCGAGGACATCGCTCTCGCGGACTGGCCGGGCCGCTCCCGCGCCGAGCACGGCGCCATCCTCGATCATGACCGTCCCCGCCGACGCCGTCGGCGGCGACGACGACGGGAGCACGCCGTCCTCCGCGGGACTCCCCCGTGCAAGCCTTGCATCTCGAGGTGCAGGCCATGATGCGGGAGGCGCGCCCGGGGGGGCTCTCGTCGAAGCGCCACGCGGCACGGGCCTTGTAAACGCAGCGCGCGCATGAGCCATTTCAAGACACCGGTCGATTCCTACGCGCGGGGACCGACGATCGGCGTCGCCCTCGACGCGCCCCTCGAGCACGTGCTCGCCACCATCGAGCAGCACGACGTCTCGGCGGTGCCGGTGCTGGACCCCGCCGGGCGGCCGCTCGGCGTGATCTCGCGCACCGATCTGCTCCGCATCGGAACCCCCCGCCCGCGCGACGCCGCGCCGGGCCGCACCGCGCTGGTCGTGCTCCCGCAGAAGGTCGCCGCCGACGTCATGCACCGAGGCGTCATCACCATCGCCAGGACCGCGAGCGTGGCCGAGGCCGCGAAGATCATGGTGGACCGGCGGATCCATCGCGTATTCGTCACCGACGAGCAGGGCTCGGCCTGCGACGTCTTCGGCACCCGCGAGATCATGCGAGCCATCTGGGACAGCCGGGTGCCGACGCCGATCGGGACCGTGATGTCGCGTAAGGCCTTCACGGTGCCGGTCGACGCGCCGGTCTCGCTGGCGACCCAGCGGCTCGAGCTGGCGCACGCGCAGGGGCTGGTGGTCCTCGATCCCGAAGGGTGGCCGATCGGCCTGTTCACCCAGCGCGAGGCGCTGCTCGCGCGCGGCTTCGATCCGGCGCAGACGGTCGAGCACGCGATGAGCCACGCGATGCTGTGCCTGCACGCGACGACGCAGCTCCATCGCGCCGCCGCCCAGGCTGCCTACACCCGCGCGCGCCGGGTGCTGGTGGTCGAAGAGCGGAAGCTCGTGGGCGTCCTCACCGGCCTCGACTTCGCGCGGCTCACTCACCCAGCTTGACGCCGTCCGGCGGGGTCGCGCCCAGGGCGACGCGTCGCCGCAGGTTCGC
>JBKJLX010000592.1:0-6297 GCA_046596645.1 Polyangiaceae bacterium | reverse complement strand
GAGGAACCGCAGGCCGCCCTCTACGCGTGGATCGATTCGGTGGGCGACCGCTTCCGGAAGGAGCTGAACGTCGGTGACGTCGTGCTGGTCGTTGACGTCGGCGGCGGCACCACCGATTTCTCTGCCATCGAGGTGCGAGAGAGCGAGGGCAGCTTCGAGCTCGCACGCGTCGCCATCGGCGACCACATCCTCCTGGGGGGCGACAACATGGACCTCGCGCTCGGTCACGTCGCTCGCCAGCGGCTGATCGAGGCCGGCAAGGAGGTCGACAAGTGGCAGCTGGTCCAGCTCACCCACGCCGCGCGCGCGGCGAAGGAGCTGCTCCTCGCCGATCCGAAGCTCGCCAAGGCGCCGGTGGCGATCGCGGGCCGTGGCTCGGCCCTGGTGGGCGCCTCGATGAAGACCGACATCCTGCGCGCCGACGTCGACGCCATCCTGATCGAGGGGTTCTTCCCCGCGGTGGCGGCGGACGCGCGCCCGGTGGTGCGCGCGCGCGGAGGCCTCACCCAGATCGGCCTGCCGTACGCGCAGGACGCGGCGGTGACCAAGCACCTCGCCGCCTTCCTCTCGCGCCAGGTGAGCGCGGTGCGGCCCCACGGGGACGGGGCGAAGACGGGCGCCGAGGCGCGCGCGCCGAAGCTCCTCTGCCCGACCGCGGTGCTGTTCAACGGCGGCGTGATGAAGAGCGAGCAGCTGCGCGCGCGGGTGATGGAAGTCCTGGGGAGCTGGTGCGAGGCCGAGGGTCGACCGGCGCCGCGCGTCCTCGAGGGCGCCGACTACGACGCCGCCGTCGCCCGCGGCGCCGCGTACTACGGGCTCGCCCGGCGCGGCCGCGGGCTGCGAATCCGCGGCGGCACCGCCCGGGCGTACTACGTCGGCATCGAGGGCGCTGTCCCTGCGGTCCCGGGGATGGAGCCGCCGGTGGTCGCGCTGTGCGTCGCGCCCTTCGGCATGGAAGAGGGCACCGCCGCCGATCTTCCCCCGGAGGAGCTGGGCGTGGTCGTCGGCGAGCCGGTGCGCTTCCGCTTCTTCGGCTCGACGACGCGGCGCGACGACCGCGCTGGCGCGCAGCTCGAGGAGTGGAAGCCGGGCGAGCTCGACGAGCTGCCGCCCATCGAGGTCTCGCTGCCCGCCGAGGGCCGCCGCGAGGGCGAGGTGGTGCCGGTGCGGCTTGCTGCCAGCGTGACGGAGGTGGGGACCCTCCTCCTCGAGGCGGTCCCGGTGAAGCCGGGCAAGCCCGACGAGCGCTGGAAGATCGAGCTGAGCGTTCGCCAGGAGGGCGCCCGGGGCGAGCGCGGCGGAGGGGCCGCCGCAGGCTGATCCGTGGAGCGCCCGCGGTTCATCGTCGGGATCGATCTGGGGACGACCAACACCGTCGTCGCCCGGGCGCCGATCGCGGGAGGCGAGGCGCCTGCGGCGATCCGCATCCAGCAGCGCAGCGCACCGGGGGTGATCGATGCGCTCCCCGCGCTGCGCTCGTGCCTCTACGCGGCGCTTCCCGGCGAGATCGTCCGCGATCGCCACCTGCCCTTCGTCGAGGACGGCGCGTGGGTGGTGGGCGAGCTCGCCGCGCGGCGCGGCGCCGAGGTCCCGGCGCGCCTGGTGGCCAGCGCCAAGAGCTGGCTCTGTCACCCGGGGGTCGATCACCGGGAGGCCATCCTGCCCTGGGGCGTCCGCCGCGCCGGTGAGAAGGAGGAGGAGGAGGACGGGGACGACGACGCACCTGCCATCTCGCCAGTCGATGCGAGCCGGCGGATCCTCGAGCACGTGCGGAGCGCGTGGGACGCGGAGCACCCCGGCGCCCCGCTGGCCCAGCAGGAGGTCGTCCTCACGGTGCCGGCGTCATTCGACGAGGTGGCGCGCGAGCTGACAGTGGAGGCGGCACGCGCTGCCGCGCTCGACGTGCGCCTGCTGGAGGAGCCGCAGGCGGCGTTCTACGCGTGGCTCGCGGCGGGGGGCGACGCGGCGCTGCAGGCGCTGCTCGGCGAGCAGCCCTCGGCGCGCGTGCTGGTGGTCGACGTCGGCGGCGGCACCACCGATCTGTCGCTGCTGGAGATCGTGCGCGACCCCCGGGCCGACGCGAAGGTGCGCGTGGCGCGCGTCGCGGTCGGGCGCCACCTGCTCCTGGGCGGCGACAACATGGACCTCGCGCTGGCCGTCCGCGCGGAGGCGCGCCTGGCGCCGGGGGCGAAGCTCGATCCGGCGCGCTTCTCGCAGCTCGTCGCGCAGTGCCGCCGCGCCAAGGAAACGCTGCTCGCGGCGGGGGGGCCAGCCCGGGTGGCGATCGCGCTCGCCCCGCGCGGCGCGGCGCTGGTCGGGGGCTCGCTACGCACCGAGATCACCGGCGACGAGGCGGTGGAGATCGTCCTCGACGGCTTCTTCCCCGCCGTCACCCGGGGCGAGCGCGCCGCGCGCGCGCGCGCCGGGCTGGTCGCGTTCGGTCTCCCCTACGAGCGCGACGCCGCCATCTCCCGCCACGTCGCCGAGTTCGTCTCGCGGCACCTCGCGGAGGGCACGGCCGTCGACGCGCTCCTCCTCAACGGCGGCGTCTTCCGGGGCGACCGCGTGCGCGAGCGCATCGTCGCCATCGTCTCCGGGTGGCAGGCGCAGCCGCCGCGCGTGCTCGAGGGGGTGGACCCTGATCTGGGCGTCGCCATCGGCGCCGTCGCCTACGGCCTCGCCCTGCGCGGCCGTGGTCGTCGCATCGAGTCGCGCTCGGCGCGCGGCTGGTACGTGGCCATCGGCGCCGCCGGCGAGGCGCCGAGGGCGGTGTGCGTGGTTCCGCGCGGGGCGGACGAGGGCGCGCGCTTCACCGCGCGCGAGCGCGCGTTCGCCCTGACCCTGGGGCGGCCGGCGCGCTTCGATCTGTGGTCGAGCGACATCGCCCGCGACCGTCCGGGGGACGTCGTCGCGGTCGACGAGGAGCGCTTCGAGCGCAGCCGTCCGCTGGTCGCGCGGGTCGGGGCCCCCGGCGAGAAGGGCGACGCCGCGGTGTTCCTCGAAGGCGAGCTCACCCCGCTGGGCACCCTCGACCTCGCGTGCGTGGAGACGCGCGGGCGGGCCGACGCCGCCCCGCGCCGCTTCCGGCTGGCGTTCGACCTCCGCACCGAGGCCATCCCTGCCCCGCCGTCGCGCCGCGCCGCGGGCAAGTCGAGCGTCCGCCCCAGCGACCAGCGCCTGGTCGAGGCCGGCGAAGCCATCGAGAAGGCCTTCGGCAAGGCGAGCCCAGGCGAGGAGCGGGACGCGAAGAACCTGCTCCGCGAGCTGGAGCGCATCCTGGGGCCGCGCGCCGCCTGGCCCACCGATCTCGCCCGGCAGCTCGCCGACCGGCTGCTCCCGCTGGCGAAGCAGCGCCGCCGCTCTGCCGAGCACGAGCGTGCGTTCCTCCTCCTCCTCGGCTTCTGCCTGCGCCCCGGCTTCGGCTTCCCCGGCGACGAGGCGCGCGCCCACGCCGCGTTCGGCCTCTTCCGTGAGAAGGTCACCTTCGCCAAGGATTCGCGCTCGGCGCAGCAGTTCTGGATCCTGTGGCGACGCGTCGCCGGCGGGCTGGACGAGCGTCAGCAGCTGGCCATCCGCGACGAGCTCGATCGCTTCCTGGCCCCCCACGACCCGAGGAGCCGCAAGCCGAAGCCGCCCAGGGCCGACGCCGAGGGCGACCTGGTCGAGCTCCTCTCCTGGCTGGAGCGGGTGCCGGCCGCACGGCGCGCAGAGCTCGGCGCCTGGCTGCTCGAGCGCACCTGGACCGATCGCGACCCACGGCTGTGGGCTGCGCTCGGTCGCCTGGGGGCGCGCGCGCCCGCCTACGCGAGCGCCCACCACGTCGTCGCGCCGAAGACCGCGGAGCGCTGGGTCGACCACCTGCTCCGCGAGAGCTGGACCGAAGTGCCCACCGCGACCCGCGCCGCCTGGTCGATCGCCCGCTTCGTGGGCGACCGCGCGCGCGATCTGTCGGACGCCAACCGCGAGGAGGTGGCGCGGAAGCTCGCCGCCGCCGGCGCCGACCCGGTGTGGGTCCAGGGCGTGCGCGAGCTGGTGGAGCGGCAGGAGTCGGAGCGCGCAGCGCTCTTCGGCGAGGACGTGCCGCCCGGCCTGCGCCTGGTCGAGCCCCGGGACGAGAAGGAGGCCGCCCCACCCGGCGGGTGAGGCGGCCTCATAGGCAGTCGTTCAAGGGGTGGTCGGGCTCTTGGCGCTCGCCCCATTTGCTCCGTAGGCGAGGCGGCAACTATCCTGACGCAGGGGGGTCCGACCTCGAGCGACGGCCCCTGCACGCTGCCGGTGGACTGCGTCCCCGCACCAAAGCTCCCCGACGTGCTGCCCCCGGAGCCGTCCGCGGTGTCGCCATCGGAGCAGCCGAGGGCCGTACCCGCCCCAGCAGGGCGGCAAGCAGCGGGAGTGCAGATCGATGGTGCACCATGTTCTAACCTCGGGGGTCGTGACACGCGGGCGGGCAGAGGTGTTCGCGTGGCGAAATCAATCGATTCGGGCCGAGCCTCCGCCCGCGCGACGCCGAAGTCGACCGGCAAGAATAGTTGTCGTTCGCCGGCAGCCTTGGGTTGACGTCCATCAGATTTGTCCTGCCGGCAGCAGATGCTGCAGCTGGTCGAGCAAGTCGAAGCCGTCGATTGGCTTCACCAGGTGCAGATCAAAGCCGGCCTCGCGGCTGCGGGCGCGATCCTGAGGCGCGCCGTAGCCCGTGATCGCCACCAGGAGCGTGGTGGCCAGCGGCGGCCCCATGCGGCGCAGCCGCCTGGCCACTTCCAGGCCGTCGAGACCGGGAAGGCCGATGTCGATCAGCGCGACGTCGAACACCCCGGAGATGGCCCGCTCCAGGGCCTGTGGCCCGTCCTCGGCTTCGGTCACCCGGTGCCCTGCGCTCTCCAGGACCTGGCGCAGCATCTCCCGACCGTCTTCGTTGTCGTCGACCAGGAGCACTTCGAGCCGCCGGCCTGCACCGGTGCTGGCGGGGAGCGTCGCTTGCTCCATGCCCGACACCGGCTCGATGCCCGGCAGCGTCAGCGTGAACGTGCTGCCCTGTCCCTGGCCGTCGCTGTGGGCGTCGAGCCGCCCGTCGTGCAGCTCGGCGAGCCGGTGCGCGAGCGTGAGCCCGATGCCCAGGCCGCCCTGGGACCGCGCGGCGCCGCGCTCGCCCTGCACGAAGAGGTCGAATACGCGGGGCAACAGCGCGGCAGCCATGCCGACGCCTTCATCGCGCACTTCGAGCTGCACGCGGTCGGCGGCGCGTGCAAGCACCAATTCGATGGTTCCGCCGTCGGGTGAGTAGCGCACTGCATTGCTCAGCAGGTTGGCGACAATTTGCTCGAGCCGCGTGTCGTCGCCCGACACCCAGGCCGCCTGGAGTCGCAGATCGAGCACATGCGCGGGCGAGCTGCCGACCACCTGCGCGGCCACCCGCTGCACCAGAGCGGCGAAGTCGAGCGGCCGCCGCTCGAGCTCGATCTTGCCGCGGCTGACCCGGCTGGCGTCGAGCAGGTCGTCGACCAACCTGGTCAGATGCGCGGTCTGCCGCTGCAACACGCCGTGCACCTGGGTCGCGGGGGCGCCCTCGGGCCGCGTGCGCAGCACTTGCGCGGCGGTGGTGATCGCGCTCAGGGGATTGCGCAGCTCGTGGCCGAGCATGGCCAGAAACTCGTCCTTGGCGCGGTTGGCGCCTTCGGCCTCCGAGCGTGCGCGGCCGAGCGCTCGCATCGCCTTTCCCGCATCGTCGAGGGCACGCTTCAGCTCGCCAAGCTCCCGCACGGCCAGGATCGTCGAGCCCGGCGTGTCGTCGCCGGGCCGCTCGGCGTCGGTTGGCAATGTCCGCTCGTCGGAGGGCGGCGGACTGTGAGCCTCGGGCGGCATGTCGTGCAGTGGCGAGCCGTCGTTGCCGCGCCGCAGCGCGCGCGCCTGGTCCGCGAGGAGTGCCGCGGGTTCGCTGATGCGACGAGCGAGCCGCCAGGCGAGCAGCAGCGCCAGCACCAGGGAGACGCTCACACCCAGCAAGCCGATGACGAGGGCGTGCCATGCGCTGGCCTCGACGTTCTTTGCGGGGACGGCGATGCCCACCGCCCAGCCACTGAACGAGGAGTGTCGCCAGGTCACGTAGGAGGGCGTGCCTTCCAGCGTGGTGCCGCGATAGGCTCCCTCGGTCGCGCCGGAGGTGAGTGCGGAGCGAAACGCCGGCGCCACCGTCACCCCGACCTGCACCTGTCCCTGGTATTGGCGGGCCACCTGGAGGAGTCGAGCGTCGACCACCGAGGCGACCCAGTCGTCGGGCATGCCTTGTTCGCGCAGGATGCG
>JBKJLX010000538.1:0-3590 GCA_046596645.1 Polyangiaceae bacterium | reverse complement strand
CGGTCCCGCGGCCGCCCCACGGGACACCCGCGACGACGAAGCGCTCGATCCGCTCCTCCCGACCGCCATCGCCGAGACCGGCGTCGGCGCGCTGATCGGTGTCGCCGGCGTGGTGATGATCGCGAGCGCTCACGCGCCGGGGCCGGAGCGCTGCGGTGACGTCGCGGGATGCATCGATGGGATCGTCGAGCCTGGAGCGGACCTCGACGGGCGGTACGTGCTCGGCGGTGGCCTCGGGCTCGCCGCCGCCGGAGGCCTCACCTGGGCCATCGTCGCGACGAGCCCCCTCGACCCTGGCGAGCGCTACGACTCGCCCGGAGGCGCCATCGCCGGATCGATCCTGGTCGGGGCAGGCGCGTTCGGCGTCGGCTCGATCATCGGCGGCTCCACCTCCGCGTCCCACGAGACGGGCTACAACGTGCTCATCGGGCTCGCGGCGGTTCCGGCGCTGGCCGTCGGCATCCCGCTCCTGGCGACCTCGGTCGACGCGGAGTCGCCCGAGCGGACCGCGCGCGAGAAGGCCGACGAGGTCGCCATCGATCAGGGCGCGCCGACCCGGGCGGCGAGCCCCGGGATGCTCGCCGCCGGCGTCACGTGCACGGCGCTCGGTGGCATCGGGGCCCTCGCCGGCACCGGGATGATCGGCGCGAACGACGGCGACATCGGCCTCGTCCTGGGAGGCCTCGTCGCCACCGGCTCCGCGGTGCTCCTCCTCGGGATCGGCATCCCGCTCACCGTCGTCGGTGGGCGTCCGGTTCGAGATCAGGCCAGCCCCCCGGTGGTCCGCGTCGGCCTGGGCTCGATCGACGTCTCGGGACAGTTCTGATGGGCCTCTGATGGGCCGCCGCAAACCGGGACGTCCGTGAAGGACGTGCGATGTCGCACGCGAGCTACTCGTGGTTGGCGCCGTGAGCGCTCTTTGGCGACGACGAAGCCCCGCGTCGCCGTGCGATCGCGGGGCTCGGGCGACGGTCGCCCGGTCGTGGCATCGAGTCGACTCAGACGCGCGACAGGCGACGGCCACCGGCCATGCCCGCCACGAACAGCAGGACGACCGCGCCGAGGATGCTGCCGATGATGCCGGCGGTGTTGAAGTCGGTGATGCGGTTGCTGGTGACCAGCGACGCGAGGAAGCCACCGACGAACGAGCCGACGATGCCGAGCACGGTCGTCATCAGGATCCCCATCCGCTGGTTGCCCGGCATGACAGCGCGAGCGATGAGACCGACGACGAAACCGAAGACCAGGAACAGGAGAATCGACATGACAGGCTCCATGTGCTCGCCATGGCGAGCGGCTTGACGTTGGCGGCGGCGGTCTTGGCCGCGCCCACCACTTGAGCAAGGTGCTTGCCACACCGCCCTCGCCGGAATTCCCAGGCTGTCTCGCGTGTCGCACCCGGACCGGCGTACCTAGGCGGGGCGTTTCCCCCCGAAGGGGTGTGGCATCGGGGAATGAAGGCGTCGCGGTCCGGCCCGGCGGTCCCGCGGGCGGTGCTATCGTCCCGCCGCGTGTGCGGCATCGTCGGCGTCTTCCACTTCGAGCGTGACCGGCCCGTCGACGGGGCGCGCCTCGAGCGGCAGCTCGAGACCCTGGTTCACCGCGGGCCTGACGGCGGCGGCGTCTGGATCGGTGAGGGGGTCGGCTTCGGCCACCGGCGCCTGTCGATCATCGACCTCGGCGGCGGCGCGCAACCGATGTTCGACGCCAGCGGTCGCTACGTCACCACCTTCAACGGCGAGATCTACAACTACCGCGAGCTGCGCGACGAGCTGACCGGGCGCGGGCACAGCTTCCGGTCGGACAGCGACACCGAGGTGCTCCTGGAGGCGTACGCCGAGTGGGGCGCGGCCTGCCTCGACCGCTTCAACGGGATGTTCGCGTTCGCCATCCACGACCGCCGCGACCATCGCCTCTTCCTCGCGCGCGACCGCCTCGGCAAGAAGCCGCTCTACGTCTACCGCGACGAGGGTCGCGTCGTGTTCGCGAGCGAGCTCAAGGCGATCATGGCCGACCCCATGGTGCCCCGTCGCATCGACGCGACGAGCGTCGCCGACTACTGCGCCATGGGCTACGTCCCGGCACCGAAGACGATCTGGCGCGACGTCGCCAAGCTGCCCGCCGGGCACCTGGCCACCGCCGACGATCGCGGCTTCAGGAGCACCGGCTGGTGGGACGTCGACCTGCGCCAGCCCGACCACGGCACCTCGATCGAGGTGCACGCGCGGAACCTCCGCGAGCTGATCGACGACGCGGTCCGCCTCCGCCTGCGCTCCGACGTGCCGCTGGGGGCGTTCCTCTCCGGCGGCGTCGACAGCACGGCGGTGGTGGGGGTGATGTCCAAGGTCGGCGCGGAGCCGCCGTTCACCCAGACCATCGGCTTCACCGTCACCCGCTTCGACGAGCGAAAGTACGCGGCCGACGCGGCGCGCCGCTTCGGCACGCGCCATCACGAGCGGGTGCTGGCCCCCGAGGCCGGTCTGATCGCCCGCCAGCTGTCGCACTTCTTCGACGAGCCGTTCGCCGACTCCTCCGCGGTGCCGACCTACTACCTGTGCGACGTCACGAGGGAGAACGTCACCGTCGCCCTCTCCGGCGACGGCGGCGACGAGCTCTTCGGCGGCTACACCCACTACCAGACGGCGCGCTGGACCGACCGCATCCACGATCGCCTCCCGGAGATGGTGTGGCGCGCGGCGCGCGCGCCGCTCCGACACCTGCTCCAGGTCACGCGCTACCTGCCTGCAGCGTACTCGTGGAACCGCACCTTCTTCCGCGCCAGCGACACCCGCGACAAGAACGCCTGGCACAATCACATCTACTCGCCGTGGCGCTGGCGCGAGCTGGTGTCCGACGAGCTGCTCGACGCGCTCGGCGACTACGACCCGTTCGACACCGTCGCCCACCACTACGCGCGCGCCGGCACCGACGATCTGATGGCGCGGATGCAGTACGCCGACATCAAGGGCTTCATGTGCGAGGACATCCTGGCCAAGGTCGACCGCGCGTCGATGGCCCACGCGCTCGAGGTGCGCTGTCCGCTGCTCGATCACCGGGTGGTCGAGTACGCGGGGAAGATCCCCCCGCTCGCCAACCTGCACCCCGGCGGCGCCAAGCTCGCCCTCAAGAAGGCGGTGGAGGACCTGGTGCCGCCGTCGTTCTTCGACCGCGAGAAGCAGGGCTTCTCCATCCCGGTGGACGAATGGTTCCGCACCGGGCTGAAGGACATGGCGCGCGAGCTCTTGCTCGGGCCCGGTGGGCGCAAGAGCGGCCTCCTCGGCAAGTGGAAGATGCGGCGCCTCTTCGAGGAGCACCAGCGCGGCATCGCCAACGGCCACGCCCTGTGGATGGCGACGATGCTCGAGCTCTGGCACGAGCGGCACGTCGAGGGCACGGCCGAGCCGATCGTGCCGACGCGCACCATGCTGGGGGCGAAGCCGGCGGTGCGCGTGGTCTCGCCCCCGTCGGTCGCTGGCTGAGGGAGCGTCAGCCCTGCCAGCGCTGGGCCAGCTTCGCGGCCTCCTGGCAGGGCTGACGCTCCCTCAGCCAGCGACCGACGGGGGCGAGACCACGCGCACCGCCGGCTTCGC